>DCXR01000008.1:33092-61699 GCA_002329075.1 Candidatus Neomicrothrix sp. UBA2131 | reverse complement strand
GTCGGAGCCGCCGATGTCGAGGCCCACGGTCCAGATGCCGACCTTTGCCAGGAGCGCCATGGCCTTCGGGAGACCCGACACGGTGGCCAGGCGCAGGTGCTCGATGGCCCCGGCCGCCGACTTTGCGGCAGTCGCCGTCACCCGGGCGGCCCGATGCCTGGGCAACACCACGCCGGTCACCCCGGCACATTCGGCAGAACGCAGGATGGCACCCAGGTTCCCCGGGTCGGTGACACCGTCCAGGAGGAGCAGGAAAGGCGGCCGGCCGGCCGGGCCGGACGACGTCAGCAGCGCCTCGAGGCCATGGTCCTCGAGCGGGGCGGCGAACGCCACAACCCCCTGCGGGGCCTCCGTGCGGGCCATCGACTCGAACCTGCCCCGCGCCACCTCGCGGATCGTGACCTTGTGCTCGTCGGCCAGGTCGATGATGTCGTCGAGGATCGGCGCCGGGTCCAGGTCTCCGGCGAGGATCACCTCTCGCGTTCGTCGGGTTCCGGCCAGGAGAAGTTCGCGGACAGCCTGACGGCCCTCGACCTGGTCACCGCCGAGGCCCTTCGGTGGACCGTCCCTGCGACGCCGCTGGGGCGTGGTGCCCCGCTGGCCAGGACGCCCACGTCCCCCGTCCCTGCGGTCGCCCTTCCCGCGTCCAGGACCCCCACCGGGGCCGCGGCGTTGTCCACCGCCCTTCGGCCGACCGCCACTCACGGGCGCTGCACCAGGGCCACCACCAGGCAGGCGATGCCCTCCCTGCGACCGATCGCACCCAGCCCCTCGGCTCGCCGGCCCGTGACCCGAACGGGTGCACCGACGACCGCCTCGAGGCGCTCGCTCATCTCATCCCGCTTCGGCGCAAGCCTCGGCGCCTCGGCGATGACCGAACAGTCCACGTTGCCGATCTCCCAACCCTCGGCACGCACAGTGGCCACCGTGTCGGCAAGCAGCACCATGCTGTCGGCACCGGCGAACCGCTCGTCGGTGTCCGGATAGCGCCCGCCGATGTCGCCAAGCCCGGCGGCGCCGAGCAGGGCATCGATGCAGGCGTGGGCCACGGCGTCGGCGTCGCTGTGGCCGACGAGGCCAGGCCCGTCGAACTCGACACCGGCCAGGACCATGCGACGGTCCGGGTCGTCCGAGAAGGCGTGAACGTCGAATCCCTGGCCGACCCGTACCTCACCCATCAGAGGACCCCAGCAGTTCGCGGGCAACCAGCAGGTCGACCGGGCGGGTGATCTTGAGGTTGTCGGCCTCGCCTTCCACGACCACCACCCTGCCACCGTTGGACTCGACGAGGGTGGCGTCGTCGGATGCATCGTCGCCGGCTGCATGCGCCGCCCGGAGGGTCGCCGCCGGGAACCCCTGCGGCGTCTGGACCGCGAACATTCCCGTCCGGTCGACTGCGCCCTCCACCCGACGCAACGAATCACTCACCGGGACCCCTGGAACCACGGCATCTGCACCGTTGCGTACAGCGGCCACCACCGCAGCGAAGAGCCCGCGGCTGGCCAGGGGTCGCGCACCGTCGTGGACGAGTACGATCGATGCGTCACCCGGCACGACCGCCAGTCCGGCCCGAACGGACGCCGACCTGGTCGCACCACCGGCGACCACCGCAGCCACCATGTCGATCCCGGAGAGGCGCTGGACGACCTCCTCGACTGCCGTTGCCGACACCACGACGACGACCCCGTCCGACCCTTCGGCGGCAGCGACAGACCGCTCGAGCACCGGCCGACCGTGCAGGTCGGCCGACTGCTTGTCGGCCCCGAATCGATCGCCCTTCCCGGCGGCCACGACGATGGTCCAGACGCTCATGGGTGCGACGCAGCAGGAGGGCAGGGGGGACACGGCATCGTCCGCACAGGTGTGTTCACCTCACTAGCATGGCGAGCCGACATGCCGGACACCACACTCTTCCGAGAAACCACGCTGTTCGCAAGCCTCGACGACGGGGCCCTGTCCACGATCGTCGAGGCCTCGACCGACCGCGAGCTACTTCGCGGCGACGTCATCTTCCGCGAGGATGACGAGCCCGACGAGCTCTTCATCGTCAAGTCGGGGCGGATCGCCATCGCCAACAAGTCGTTCGACCGCCGCGAGTCGATGGTGGCGCTGATGGAGCCCGGCGACCTGTTCGGCGAAATGGGTCTCTTCGACGGTCACGGACGGTCGGCCGAGGCACGCGCCCTCGAGACCTCGGTCGTGATCGCAGTTTCCTACGAACCTGTCCGACAGCTCTACGAGGACGACCCCACCCTGTTGTGGCGCGTGATCGAGATGCTGGCCGGCCGGCTCCGCAACATGGACGCTGCGCTCGCCGATTCGGTGTTCCTCGATGTCACCGGCCGAACGGCCAAGCGCCTGCTCGACCTGGCGGGCGAGTCCGACGAGTTCTCGCTGCCGATCACGCAGGAGGAGTTGGCCGGCATGGTCGGCGCCTCGCGGGAACGCGTCAACAAGGCCATCGCCCAGTTCATCCGGCTGGGCTGGATCGAACAGATCGACCGTACCTACCGCATCACCAACCGGGAACAGCTCACGATCCGCTCCCGCTGAGTTCAGCCGGACAGCCAGGCGAGCACCCGCATCCAGGCATCCGCCGCATCACCTGGTCGATGTGCCGGGCGTGAGGCATCGTGCACGAAGCCGTGGTCGGCTCCCTCGTAGCGGACGACCGTGGCGCCGGCCGCCTCGAGGTCGTCGACATGGTCGGGTGGGGTCCAGCGATCTTCGGTTCCGATGATCGCCAGCACGGACCCTGCGTCGCCGGTCGACAGGAGGTCGAGCGGCTCACCCTGACCGGCCCCCTGCCACTGCTCCGGAACGTGGATCATCCCGTAGAAGGGACAGTGTCGGTGGAACCGACCGGTGGAGACGGCCTTGAGTACGTACATGCCGCCCATGCAGAAGCCGAGGATGCCGACGGTGTCGGCGCCCGTCGCATCAGCGGCAGCGGCAGCATCTCCCATGACCCGATCGTCACCGAGCGTCGCCCCGGCGTCGAGGCGGTCGGCGACCTCGAGGTGTTCGCGGCCCGGATAGAGCTCGAAGGCACAGACGGACCATCCCTGATCCTCGGCCAGGCGGGCCACAAGGTCGTCGAAGAGGGGCCGTAACCCCATGACGTCGGGAACCACCACCAGGCCACGGTCGGACGGGCCGTCGGCAGGGTGGACGAGTTCGGCGGGCGTGCCTGAGGGAAGCTCGATGCGCATGCGTCACTCTTGCACGCCGGGACCCCCTCCTCCGGTACCACCTCGGGCGGCAGGGGACCCTGGCTGCGAACACCCTGCCAGCAGGCCCGTCGCCTCCACGGCCTCGGCGAGCGTGCGCACCCGGACGACCTCCATGCCGGGCGGCCCCTCCGGCCCCGACTCGGGCAGCACGGCCCGGGTGAAGCCCAGGCGCTGTGCCTCCTGGAGGCGGCGTTCGAGGTGTGCCACCTGACGAACCTCGCCGCCGAGGCCCACCTCTCCACAGGCCACGGTGTCGCTCCCCAGGTGCCGGCCGGTGAGCGCCGAGGTCACGGCAAGGGCCAGGGGAAGGTCGGCCCCCGGTTCGGTGACCTGCACGCCACCCACGGCGGTGACGTAGACGTCGAGCGCCCCCAACTCGAGGCCGACGCGCCGCTCCAGGACGGCCAGGAGCAACGACAGGCGTCGGGGGTCCACGCCCTGGGACGAACGCCGGGGATGGTGGGTGGTGGCACGCACCACCAGGGACTGCAGTTCGACCACGAGCGGCCGGTGTCCCTCCATGGCCGGGAGCACGGCCGAACCCGCCACATCGGTTGCCCGATCGGCGAGGAACAACCGGCCCGGGTCCTCGACCGGCCGCATGCCGTCGGCCGCCATCTCGAACAGGCCCAGTTCATCGGTCGACCCGAACCGGTGCTTCGCCACGCGCAGCAGCCGGAGGGCATGGTGCCGGTCACCCGTCAACTCGACAACGGTGTCGACGACGTGCTCCAGCACCTTGGGTCCGGCAAGGGAGCCGTCCTTGGTGACGTGCCCGACCAGCACGGTGGTGGTGCCACGTCTATGTGCCTCGCCGACCAACCGGTGGGCACAGGCCCGTACCTGGGCCGTGGATCCCGGAACCCCGGTGACCGCCGGGTCGTGGACGGTCTGGATGGAATCGACCACCAGCAGGTCGGGCCCCACCCGGTCGAGGTGGGCGACCACCATGTCGAGGTCGGCGTCGCCGGCCAACCACACCCCGTCGACGAGTGCGGCCAACCGCTCGGCCCGCAGCCGGACCTGGGCCGCCGACTCCTCGGCCCCGACCAACAGGACGCGACCCTCCCGACGCGCCAGGCCGGCGGCGACCTGCAGGGTCAGGGTGGACTTGCCTATACCCGGCTCGCCCCCCAACAGGGTCACCGACCCCGGGACGAGGCCTCCACCCATGGCCCGGTCGAACTCCGAAAGGCCCGTGGGCACCGGTGCGGCGGCAGTCGTCGCCACCTCGGTGAGCAGGACTGCCTCGGTCTCCGGCGCCACGGTGCTCGGCTCCACCCGGACCACCTCGTGCAACGTGTTCCACCCCCCGCATCCCGGACAGTGGCCGACCCACCTGGGTTGCGACACCCCGCACTCGGCGCAGCAGAAGTTGGTGCGCCGACGCCTGTTGGAAGGTCGAAGGGAGGACGCCCCCGGCTCAGGGGAGGGTGGCTGTTCGGGATGCGTTGGAGCGGTGGTCGTCATGGCGCCGACACTACGGACGCCCTGTGACAGCCGATTCAGCCCTCCTCGGGCACTTCCCCTCCTGATGCTCCATATTCGGCCGGGGCCGCCCTGGTGCTCGGCCGGAACAACTCGGCGAATCCACCGATGACCGGATGTGGGAAGCCCTCCGGGATGAGCGCCGCCCCACGCATCAGGACAGTCGACATCCCCATGCTGCGGGCGGCCTCGAGCATCGGCGGCTCGGAGTCGATCAGCAGCATGTTGCGGAACGGAACGCCCGACATGCGGCGAAGCGCTTCGAACATGGCCTGGCTGGGCTTGCGGGCCCCGACCTCGCCACTCACGACCCAGTGGGCCATCAATTCATCGAGGCCGAGGTGCTCACGCAGGAACACCGACCAGGGCAGGACCGCATTGGTCAGGCACGCCACCGGCAGGCCCCGCTCCTTCATCCGATCGAGGAAGGGCAGCACGTCTCGGCGCAACCTGACACGCTCGAGGTAGGACCGGTCGAGTTGGTCGGCTTCACCCTTCACGCCGATCGACGACCAGAACTGGGCGGTGGAGACGTGACCGAGGCTGGCAGAGCGGTAGCGGTCGGCGATCTCGCGGGGGTCGGCGATACCACCCTGCTCCCGTACGTACCGGACGAGCAGGCCCTCGGGGTCGCCACCGGAGTCCCAGATCACACCGATGCCGCCAAGCACCAGGAGTTCGAGGCGACGCTCGCCTGCCTCGCCACCGTCAGCCGGATGCTCCTCGAGGATCTCACCGGCCCTTCGCGAGGTGCGAGGTGGTCGGGTTGCCCGGGGTGGCCCCCCCATGCGACCCGCCACCGCGTAGCGCGCCAGCAGGAACAACGTGACCAGAATGGCCAGCACACCCGCCACGATCGCCCCGTTGCGCCACATTCTCGGCTCCCGGTCCGTGAGCACCCCCTCTACGTCGAACCGGGTGGGGGAGAGGTCGCCGAGGCTGATCGTCCAGTGGGCCCCGTCGGCCTCCGCCGACGGTCCACCGGGGAGTGATGCCGTCAACTCCATCTCGAAGGCTTCGGCCGGGTCGCAGTCACCGGTCGTGCATCCTGACAGTGCAACCAACTCGGCTGTCGTGCGACCGAGGGGCAGGCCCGAGAGCGTCTCCGCCAGAGCGTCGTCGCTGAACAGGTCGAGACCGCCCGAAAGGTCGACCCTGCCACTCAACCGCCACTCGGTGCGGGCGAACGAGCGGTGCCGGGTGAGCGCCACGTCCTCGAACACGCCCGGACCGGCGATCTCGGCCAGGACGTCGGGCAGGCGCTCTGGTGAGTCGAACGACTTCGTGGCCATGACCGTCGTGTCGCCCGTGGGCAGCCGGTTCGGCCCCTCGACCGTCCACTCCGCATCCGCCAGGTCATCGACGCGGAGTTGCTTCTCGATGCCGCCCACCAACTCGACCGCCTCGTCGTCGAGGACCAACCCGACGGTGACGGTTCCGGACCCGCCCTCGGCGACCTCGATGGCAACCGAGGCGTTGGCCCGACAGCCGGTGGACGACAGCAGTACCAGCAGCGGCAGGAACGCCCATGGGGAAACGGACGCGATGCGACGCATGACGGGGACGCTAGGCGATAGGGGGACGGTGGGGTTAGCGCTGTGCAGCTACTCGGCGCCCTCGACCGCCATCTCGACGGTCGGCGGCTCGAAGCCCTCGGTGGCGCGGAACACGACCACGCGGGCACCATCCACCTCGGGATCGTCCTCGACGTCGACGACGACGATCTCGCCCGCCCGGAACTCCTTGAGGAGCAGGCGTTCGGACAACGGGTCCTCGATCAGGCGCTGGATGGCCCGACGGAGGGGCCGTGCGCCCATCGACGGGTCGTAGCCCTCGTCGGCCAGGTACGTCTTGGTGGCGTCGGAGAGCTCCAGGCCCATCCCCTGTCCGGCCAGTTGCACCGAGATCCGGCGGACCATGAGGTCGACGATCCGGACGATCTCCTCCTGGGTGAGTTCGTGGAAGACGATGGTGTCGTCGATCCGGTTCAGGAACTCGGGTCGGAAGTGGGCCTTGAGGGCATCCTGGACCTTGGCCTTCATGCGTTCGTAGGAAACCGCCTCGTCGGCCTTGACGAAGCCCAGGTTGGCCTTGCGCAGGTCGGCGGTGCCGAGGTTGGAGGTCATGATCAGGACCGTGTTGCGAAAGTCCACGGAACGGCCCTGCGAGTCGGTGAGGCGACCCTCCTCCAGGATCTGGAGCAGGGTGTTGAAGACGTCGGGGTGGGCTTTTTCGACCTCGTCGAAGAGCACGACCGAGAACGGACGGCGACGCACGGCCTCGGTGAGCTGGCCGCCCTCCTCGTAGCCGACATAGCCGGGTGGGGAGCCGATCAGGCGGCTGACCGTGTGCTTCTCCTGGTACTCGGACATGTCGAGGGCGATGAGCGCCTGTTCATCGCCGAACAGGAACTCGGCGAGCGTCTTGGCCAACTCGGTCTTGCCGACGCCGGACGGGCCGAGGAACACGAACGAGCCAGACGGCCGCTTCGGGTCCTTGAGGCCGGAGCGGGTGCGGCGGATGGCCTGGCTGACCGCCCTGACCGCGTCCTCCTGGCCGATGACCCGCTTGTGTAGTTCGTCCTCCATGCGGAGCAACTTCTGGGTCTCCTCCTCGGTGAGCTTGTAGACCGGGATGCCGGTCCACACCGAGAGGACCTCGGCGATGGCCTCCTCGTCCACCTCATCGAACAGGTCGACGCCCGACGAACGGATCTTCTCCTCCGCGGCCTCCTTCTCGGCCAACAATTCCTTCTCGGCGTCGCGGAGCCTGCCCGCCTCCTCGAAGTCCTGGGCGTCGACGGCGGCCTTCTTGCGTTGGACCACCTCGGCCAGGTTGGCCTCGACCTCGCGGAGGTCCTCGGGCGTGTGCATGCGCTTGATGCGCAGGCGCGACCCGGCTTCGTCGATGAGGTCGATGGCCTTGTCCGGCAGGTGTCGGTCGGAGATGTAGCGGTCAGCGAGGTTGGCGGCGGCCACCAGCGCCTGGTCGGTGATGGTGACCCGGTGGTGGGTCTCGTAGCGCTCGCGTAGGCCCTTGAGGATCTCGATGGTGTGGGCGACCGTGGGCTCGTCGACCGTGATGGGTTGGAAGCGGCGCTCCAGGGCGGCGTCCTTCTCGAGGTGCTTGCGATACTCGTCGAGGGTGGTGGCTCCGATGGTCTGCAACTCGCCCCGGGCCAGCATCGGCTTCAGGATCGATGCAGCGTCGATGGCGCCCTCCGCAGCACCCGCACCGACGAGCGTGTGGATCTCGTCGATGAACAGGACGATGTCACCGCGGGTACGGATCTCCTTGAGGACCTTCTTGAGGCGCTCCTCGAAGTCGCCCCGGTAGCGGCTGCCGGCAACGAGCGCCCCCAGGTCGAGCGTATAGAGCTGCTTTTCGTGGATCGTCTCGGGGACATCGTCGTTGGCGATCATCTGGGCCAGCCCCTCGACGATGGCCGTCTTGCCGACGCCCGGCTCGCCGATCAGGACCGGGTTGTTCTTGGTACGGCGGGACAGCACCTGCATGACCCGTTCGGTCTCGCGTTGGCGGCCGATGACGGGATCTAGATTCTTCTCCCTGGCCAACTGGGTGAGGTTGCGACCGAACTGGTCGAGCACCATCGATCCCGTGGCGGTGTCGCCGCTACTGCCGGTGGATGCCCTCGCCTTGTCGCCCGGACCGGACGAGGCGCCGCCCCCGGAACCCGAGTAGCCCGACAGCAACTGGATGACCTGTTGGCGGACCCGGGAGAGGTCGGCTCCCAACTTGACCAGCACCTGGGCGGCCACGCCCTCGCCCTCGCGGATGAGGCCCAGGAGGATGTGCTCGGTGCCGATGTAGTTGTGGCCCAACTGGAGCGCCTCGCGCAGCGAGAGTTCGAGGACCTTCTTGGCCCGGGGGGTGAAGGGGATGTGGCCGCTGGGCGACTGGCTGCCCTGACCGATGATCTCCTCGACCTGGTTGCGGACGGCCTCAAGGGAGATCCCGAGCGACTCGAGGGCCTTGGCGGCCACACCCTCACCCTCGTGGATGAGGCCCAGGAGGATGTGCTCGGTGCCGATGTAGTTGTGGTTGAGCAGGCGTGCCTCTTCCTGCGCCAACACCACCACCCGGCGGGCCCTGTCGGTGAACCGCTCGAACAAGCAGCCGTCTCCCTGTCGTGTTCCTGATCTACGTCGCGCCCGGCGGGCGCCTCTGTCAGGGAGTGTATCCACGGCCCGTGACGAGCAATCGGCCCCGTCGGCCATCAGCCACCGCATGCTCCGTCGGTTTCGCCGCACCGGCCCCCCTCGTATCCTCCACGGGTGGCCCCATCCTCCGATTCCTCCTCGCTTCTCGCCCTTCCGGGCATGGCCGACCACATCAGCCGGGTGGACGAGGAACTCCGCCGGGTGGTGCAATCCGATGAACCCTTCCTCACAGAGGTTGCCGGGCACCTGATCGACGCCGGCGGCAAGCGGGTCCGTCCCGCACTCACCATCACGGCGTCGCTGGCGACCACCACCGACCCCGGCCCGCCCAGCCAGGACGCCATCCGTGGCGGAGTCGCCGTCGAACTGGTCCACCAGGGCTCCCTCTACCACGATGACGTGATCGACGGCGCCGACACCCGCCGCACCGTCGAGAGCGTCAACTCCCGGTTCGGCAACCTCGAGGCCATCCTCGCCGGCGACTACCTGCTGGCCCGGGCCTCGGAGATCGCCGCCGACCTCGGCACCGAGGTGGCCGCCCTGCTGGCCGGCACCATCGCCCGCCTCTGCGAGGGCCAGGTACGCGAGATCGGAAGCACCTTCTACGTGGACCGCACCGAGTCCTCCTACCTCGAATCCATCGCCGGCAAGACCGCCGTGCTCCTCGCCACCGCTGCCCGAATCGGCGGCATCGTGGCCGACCTCTCCCGCCCGGAGGTCGAGGCACTCACCTCGTTCGGGCACCACTACGGGATGGCCTTCCAGATCGTCGACGACGTCCTCGACCTGGTTGCCACAGACGGCCAGTTGGGGAAGCCGGCCGGCAACGACCTCTGCGAGGGCGTCTACACGCTTCCGGTCATCCGGGCGCTCGAGGGGCCCGCAGGCGGCGAACTCCGGAGCATGCTCGGCGGAGCCATCGACCCGGCCACACGCGACCGTGTCCTCGAGATCGTGCGTGGCGACGAATCGATCGCCACCTCGATGGCCACGGCGATCGAGTTCACCGGCGCCGCCGGCAACGCACTCGACGTGTTTCCACCCACGCCGGCCGTCTCCACCCTGAGGCAGACCTGCAACCTGCTGCTTTCCCGGGTCGACGCGGTCTCGGGCGTGTAGTTCCGGTCGTCAGGCGTCGGGTCCGCCCGGCACACCGCGCTCCTGCTCGGGTCGAAGCGTCGGGAACAGGATCACGTCGCGGATCGCCGTGGTGCCGGTCAGCAGCATGATCAACCGGTCGACGCCTATGCCCAGGCCACCCGTTGGCGGCAGGCCGAACTCGAGTGCCCGCAGGTAGTCCTCGTCGACCGGCATCGCCTCGGCATCGCCGGCCGCCCTTCCGGCCTCCTGGGCAACGAAACGCTCCCGCTGTTCGTCAGGATCGACCAACTCGGTGAAGGCGTTGCACAGCTCGCGGCCCGCCACGATCCCCTCGAAGCGTTCGACCCAGCCCGGCCGGTCGCGGTGGTCGCGCGACAGGGGCGAAACCTCCTTCGGGTAGTCGGTTACGAACACCGGACCCCACAACTCAGGCTCGGTGGTCTTCTCGTAGAGTTCGAGGATCAACTTGCCGGCCCCGTAGTGGTCCTCGACGGGAATGCCACGCTCCTCGCACAGCCGCACCAACTCGTCGCGTGGCGTGTCGAGGTCGACCTGGAGACCGCCGTGCTCGGCGAGCAGTTCGGTGAGCGTCGCCCGGCGCCATGGGACCGACAGGTCGATGTCACGGCCGTCGTAGACGACGCTGGTGGTACCGAGCAGCGTCTCGGCCAGGTAGGCCACCATTTCCTCGACCAGCGCCATGATGTCCGTGTAGTCGGCATACGCCTGGTACAGCTCGAGCATCGTGAACTCGGGGTTGTGGCGGGTCGACACCCCCTCGTTGCGGAACACCCGCGCCACCTCGAACACCCGCTCCATCCCACCTACCGTGAGGCGCTTCAGGTAGAGCTCGGGGGCGACCCTCAGGTACAGGTCCAGGTCCAGCGCATTGTGGTGCGTGGTGAACGGCCGGGCCAGCGCCCCACCGGGGATGGGGTGGAAGACCGGCGTCTCGACCTCGATGAACCCACGGTCCTCGAGCCAGCGGCGCATCAACGAGATCGCCCGACTGCGCAGGACGAAGGCATCGCGGGCCTCGTCGGTGACCCAGAGGTCGACGTAACGCTGCCGATAACGCGTGTCGGTGTCGGTGATGCCGTGCCACTTGTCGGGAAACGGCCGACGTGCCTCGGCGAGCCGCACCCACGAGCCCACCCGCACCGAGAGCTCACCCCGGCGGGTCATGATGACCTCGCCGGTCACGCCGATCCAGTCGCCCAGGTGCAGTCCGGTGAAGCCGTCGAAGTCAGGCGTGGTCTTCTGCGGGGCGAACAGCTGGATGCGACCGGAGGCGTCCTGGAGAACGCCGAAGAACAACTTCCCCTGGTCGCGGCGCAGCATGAGGCGACCGGCGATGGTTACCTCGATGCCCGTCTCGGCACCGGCCTCGAGGTCGCCGTGGGCGGCATGGATGCCGGCAGCGTCGGCCGTGGGCTCGAAGCGGTATGGAATGCCTGCGTTCATGGATACATCGCCCATCGGCTCAGTGCTCCTGGTTCCGGTGGTAGACGACACGGAGGCCGTGGAGCGTCAGGAAGGGCTCGACGTGTTCGATGGTCCGCGCCTCCGGGGCGATCAACGGCGCCAGACCGCCGGTGGCGATGACGGTGCAGCCGTCCAACTCTGCCCGGAAACGTTCGACCATTCCGTCGATCTGCGCAGCGAAGCCGAACACGGCGCCCGACTGCAACGACTCGACGGTGTTCTTTCCGATGACGCTGCGGGGCGCCACCAACTCGACGGACCGCAGGGCCGCTGCCCGTTCGAAGAGGGCATCGAGGCTTATCTCGACCCCCGGGGCGATGGCGCCCCCGAGGAACTCGCCGTCGGCGGAGATCACGTCGAAGTTGTTGCCGGTCCCGAAGTCGACCACGACGGTCGGTCCGCCGTACAGGTCGAAGGCGGCGACGGCGTTGGCGATGCGGTCGGCACCCACCTCCCTGGGGTTGTCGTACAGGATCGCCATTCCCGTGCGGACGCCGGGCTCGATCACGACCGGCGTGACGTCGGTGCTGCGGTCGATCATCTCGCGCAGGCTGGCAAGCACGCGTGGCACGCCGGCGCAGATCGCCACCCCGTCCATGTCGAACGGATAGCCCGACAACTGCAGCAGGCTCCGGATCACGACGGCGTGCTCGTCGGCGGTTCGCTCCGCGTCGGTGGCTATCCGCCAGTGGTCGAGCAGGCCGGCGGCGGCGGTCGCCCCCGAGGTGGGCTCGCTCTCGTAGAGCCCGATGACGGTCTGGGTGTTGCCCACGTCGATGGTCAGCAGCAAGGTCGCTCCTCCGCAACGGTTTCGGCGCCTGGGAAGATCATCGCACGAAAGGGTGCGCCGGTGGGTGTTGCGGTCATGGATCGACCCGGTCCAGGTCCAGGCCCATGTCGAGTGCCGGTGCGGCCTGTGTGAGGGAGCCGCTGGATACGCAGTCCACGCCGGTCGCTGCGTAGTCGGCAACGGTCTCGAGCGTGATGCCCCCCGACGCCTCGAGGAGGGGCACCTTTCCGCCCTCCTCACCGAATGAGCGGGCGATGCCGACGGCCTCCCGGACGGCGTCCGGCTCCATGTTGTCGAGCAGCAGGGCATCGGCCCCGGCGGACAGTGCCTCGCTGACCTGTTCGATGGTGTCGCACTCCACGTGGACGATCCTGTCCGGCCAGAGTTCACGGGACCGGGCGATCGCCGACGTGATGTCGGTGCCGAGGAGGTGGTTGTCCTTGAGCATCACCCGGTCGCTCAGGCTCGTCCGGTGGTTGTGGCCTCCGCCTGCACGGACGGCGGCCTTCTCCAGCATCCGCAGCCCCGGCGTGGTCTTGCGGGTGTCCCAGATGAAGGCACCACCGGCGGCAGCGTCCACCCAACGGGCCACGAGCGAGGCGATCCCGGAGAGGTGGCTGAGGAAGTTGAGCGCCGTCCGCTCGGCGGTCAGGATCGACGCCAGGGGGCCCTCGACGATGGCGATCACGCTGCCCGGTTCGAGGCGGTCGCCCTCCCCGATCCGCCATGCGACATCGACCGAGGGATCAACCTGCCGGAACACCTCGCTGGCACATGGGGTCCCGGCGAGGACACCGGAGCGTCGGGCCACGATTGGTCCCGTCGCCCGGCAGTCGGGCGGCACGAGGGCGGCGCTGAGGTCGCCGAGCGGCGCCAGGTCCTCGGCGAGGGCGCGTCGGACGGCATCCTCGACATCGGGGGAAGCGGGATCGACTGACGTGTTCACTGCTTCCAGCCTGCCGCCACTCCCGGGGGCCGCCAACCAGGCGGTCGCTCAGCCGGTGCCGACTGTCAGGACCAGGCGCTGGCGTTGGTCGCCATCCGACGTCGGGTGGTCGTCGCGGGTGTGGGCACCCCGTGACTCGGTTCGTTCTACCGCAGCTGCGACCAGGGCGGCAGCCACGAGGAACAGGTTGGCGACCTCGGCACGGTCCGGGTCGGTCGACGCTCCCCCGAATCGGCCGGACAGGCCGGCGACCGTCGCCGATGCCTCGGCGAGGGACTCCCCGCTCCGGAGCACTCCGGCGCACCGTGTCATCGCCTGCTGGAGTTCCTCCCGACCGGCGGACGGATCACCGTCGACCCCCGGCTCCGGAACCGTCAGCGCCAGTCGTCGGACGCCGATCCCGTCCGGTGAGGTACCCGTCAGCGAACGCATCGGTCCCGTCGCCCCGGCGGCCCGCCGACCGGCGGCCACCGCCTCGACCACGCGGGCCCCGAAGACCATTCCGTCCAGCAACGAGTTCGAGGCCAGGCGGTTGGCGCCGTGGACACCGGTGCAGGCGACCTCCCCGGCGGCCCATAGCCCCGGCAGGGTCGTGGCACCATCGAGGTCTGTCAGCACGCCGCCACAGTGGTAGTGGGCGGCTGGGGCGATCGGGAGCCAGTCGGTCGTCGGATCCAGGCCTACCTCGGCGAGCTGTGCGGAGACCGTCGGGAACCGGGTCCGGAAGCCCTCCAGGCCCGTGGCATCGAGCCACAGGTGCTTGACACCGGCCTCGTGCATCCGCCGGGCCATCGCCAGCGACACCACGTCGCGTGGTGTCAACTCGTCCACGAATCGTTCGCCGTCATGGTCGCGCAGGAGGGCACCGTGTCCGCGCAGGGCCTCGGACAGCAACGGCCTCGGCATGCGGGGGTGGTGCAGGGCCGTCGGATGGAACTGCATGAACTCCACGTCGGCTACCGCCGCCCCTGCCCGCAGCGCCATTGCCAGGCCGTCGCCGGTCGCCTCGGTCGGGTTGGTGGTGACGGCATAGAGCTGCCCCGATCCACCGGCTGCCAGAAGCACGTTGTCGGCAGTCAACGACCGGGACTCCCCACCTCCGTCCACGGCGACGACGCCCACGCACTCGCCACCCTCGACGAGCAGGTCCACTGCAAACCACTGCTCGAGGAGCACGGCCGCCGTCGAACCCACCGCTTCCACCAGGGCACGCTCGATCTCCATGCCGGTCGCCACACCGCCGGCGTGGACCACCCGGGCGGCGGAGTGTCCGCCCTCGACGGTGAGATCCAGGTCACCCGCATCGTCCCGGTCGAACACGGCGCCCCGGGCGATGAGGTCCAGGACCCTCCCGGGCCCCTCGTCGACCAGCACGCGCACTGCCGTCTCGTCGCAGAGCCCGTCGCCGGCTGCCAGCGTGTCGGCGAGGTGCAGGTCGGTGGAGTCCGGGTCACCTCTGAGCACGGCGGCGATCCCACCCTGCGCCCAGCGCGTGGTCGCCTGCTCGAGGCGCCCCTTGGTGACGACACCGACCCGCAGGCCGTGGTCGGCGGCACGGACGGCGGCAGAAAGGCCGGCCACACCGCTGCCGACGACCACCAGGTCGAGGTGCTGCGGTGCCGGACTCATGGCGCGACAGCACCCACGTTGTCGACCAGACGGGCGCGACCCAGCCGACCGGCGACCAGGAGTCTGACTTCGGCCCCGGTGGTGATCCGCCCGGGCATGACGAAGGTGTCGGGTTCGACGAGCGCCGAGTAGTCGACGACAAGGTCCGGAGCCTCGGACATGACGTCCTCCATCACCTCCACGACGACCGTCGGGTCGGCTTCGCCGTTCCCGACTGCGGCGGCCCCCGCAAGCAGGGCCCGGTACAGCACGGGCGCCTGGCGCCGTTCGCCGGGCTCGAGATAGACGTTGCGGCTCGAGAGAGCCAGCCCGTCCGCCTCACGCACGATCGGGCAGCCCACGACCTCGACGGGCAACTCCAGTTCGACTGCCATCCGACGTACCACCGCCATCTGCTGGAAGTCCTTCTCGCCGAAGTAGGCCCTGCAGCAGCCCATGATCCGAAACAGTCGGGCGACCACGGTCGCCACGCCGGCGAAGTGGCTGGGCCGACTGGCCCCCTCGAGGGGTCCGCCGACGGCACCCACCACGACCGGTTCCTCGGCGCCCACCGGATAGACCTCGGAGACCGATGGGTGGAACACCAGGTCGGCACCGTGATCCCCACAGCGGGCAAGGTCGGCCTCGACATCGCGCGGATACTCGGCCAGGTCCTCGTCGGGGGCGAACTGGAGTGGGTTGACGAAGATCGAAACCACGGTGAAGTCGTCGGCGGCTACAGCCGCGTCGATCAGCGAAGCGTGGCCCTCGTGGAGGTAACCCATCGTCGGTACGAAGCCCACCGACGCCCCTGTTGCCCGCACGGCATCGAGTCGTGCCTGCAGGCCGGCGACGGTCTCGACGACGTCGGGAAGGCTCATGGCCGTTTCCCCCCCGCCAGCCGACGAGCCAGGTCTGCCAGGGCCTCATAGCCGGCACGCTCATCGGCGGGCAGGGCGGCGAGGTGACGGTCGATGGTGGCCTCGTCGCCCCGGGCCGCCGGCCCGGTCAGCGCGTCGGCAGGCCCCAGGGCACGCACGTTGGCGAGGCTCCCCTCGGCGAGGGCGAGGAAGGCGTCCAGCGGCACGCCCAGCGGGCCGGCCACGCGTTCGACCTGGCCCAGCAGTGCAACCACGTGGTTCGATGCCAGCACGGCGGCCGCGTGGTAGGCCGCCCGGTCGTCATCGCCCACGGTGAAGGACCGTCCCCCCAGTGCCTGGACCAGCTCGCCCACGAGCGGATCGCCCGCCACGGCAAACCAGGCGCCATCGCACAACAGGTCGGCACCCCGGTCGGCATTGGCAAGGGACAGCAGCGGATGACAGGCAGCCCGTCGCACGTGTGGCGCCAGCACCTCGAGCCCCAGAGCCCCTGAAAGGTGTGCAACGACCGTGTCCGGACGCGTGTGGACCGAGGCGGCAACCTCGGCGATGGCAGCATCGGGCGTGGCGACCACCAGCAGGTCCACGCCCTCGGCTGCCGAAGAACAGTCGTCGTCGCGGCCCAGGAGTGGCTCGGTGACCCAGCCACAGCGGCCCAGTGCGGCTGCCAGGGAGGTGCCGGCCCGTCCGGGCCCGATGATCCGTACCCGTCGCATGGCGATCGTCGTCAGGCTACCGGGGGGTCGAGCGTGCCGATCCTGACCACGCCGTCCGAATCACTCCCCACGGGGATCTCCGCTACCAGCTCGGGTGCCAGGTCCCGCAACGGCACGAGGACGAAGGCCCGCTCGTGCATCCGGGGATGTGGCACGACCAGGTCGGGCTCGTCGACGGTCGACCCTTCGATCCAGAGCACGTCCACGTCGAGGGTGCGGGGCCCCCAACGCTCACCTCGGACCCTTCCAGCGGCTGTTTCACTGGCCTGCGCAACGTGGAGCAACTCTCGGGCGTCCGCCGAGGTGTGGAGCTCTACGACGCAGTTCAGGTACGGGCCCTGTTCGGGGCCTCCGACCGGTGCCGTCTCGTAGACGGGCGAAACGGCAACCACGTCAGGAAAGGCCGCAACGGCCGCACGCAGGTGGCCGAGGCGGTCTCCCAGGTTGGATCCCAGCCCGAGGAAGGCCCGACGACGGGCCGGCTTCATGCTCGCCGATGGATCCGGACGCCGCTGGTGCCGAGCGCCTCGGCGACCGGCGGCCTCAGCTTGCGCACCACGACTGTCACGGCTTCGACCCGATCGACGGCCAGCACCGCTTCGGCGACCCGTCCTGCGAAACGTTCCAGGAGCGAGAAGCGCTCGTCGGTAGCGATCCCGGCGACGAGCCCACAGAGCGACCCGTAATCGACTGTTTCCGCCAGGTCGTCGCTGGTGGCCGCTGCCGTCAGGTCAACGTGGACGTCCAGGTCGAGCGCTATCGGTTGGCGCCGTGTGGTCTCCTCGGGCAGCACGCCGCAGAAGGCGGAGACCCGCAGGTCCCGAAGTTCGATGACGTCAGCCGACACGCCCGTCACGAGCCGTCGTCGGTGTCGGGACCCCTGACCTGCGCCGCCTGCTCGATGATCTGGCGTCCCGGGCTGTCGAGCCGACGTTCGAGCAGGCGCTCGGTGACCGAGATGACCTGGGGGCCATGGGGGATCAGGCCGCTCCACAACAGGTATGCGCCCATGAGACCGCAGACGATGTCGTTGAGTTCGTCACGGTGCACGAGCACCCGCTGGCCGTCGGCGGTGAACCCGACGAGTTGGTCGAGCACCTCGACGAGGCGCTCGGGGCCCTCCTCGGGACCCCCATAGGGCACCTGGGCCCACTTGACGGTCAGGTCCTCGTAGCTGTGCAGGTTGTGTTCGCTCCCCAGGAGTGAGACCACGAGGTCGAAGTCGTTCTCGCGCAACCAGATGATCTCCTCCTTGCGGCGCACCTTGCGGTGGCTGGCACCACAGCCGCCGGGTCGCTCACAGACCGCCAGGCGGTCCGTGATGATCCACCTGAACCCGCGGGGGACGATGCCCCGAGCCCACTTGCCTCTCATCGGTTCATCAGACCTTGCGCTCGTCGAAGGGTCGGTCACCCGGCCGTGTTCCCTGCATGATGCCGGGCTGAACCCTCATCCCACCACCTGTGCCGCCTGAACGGTGGATCGGACGTCGTGGGCCCGCACGAGTCGAACTCCACAGTGGAACGCCCACGCGGCGACCGCCACCGACCCTTCGCGGCGGTCATCGGGGGGCGTCAACCCGTCGATGCCGTCGCTGGCCGCAGCCAGTTCGCCCAGGAAACGCTTGCGGCTGGCCCCCACGAGGACCGGCCACCCGGTGTCGACAAGCGCCTCCAGGCCGGCCAGCAACTCGAGGTTGTGGCGGGTGGTCTTGCCGAATCCGATGCCGGGATCGATCCAGACCTCGGCGACACCCGCTTCAGCGGCACGCTCGGCCCGTTCCACCAGGAACGCACTGACCTCGGCCACCACATCCCCGTAGGTGGGGTCGTCCTGCATGGTGCGGGGATCGCCGAGCATGTGGATGGCGACCCAGCCGACGCCAAGCTCCGCAGCCAGGCTCCCGAGGCATGCGCTGATGTCGTTGATTATCTCCGCCCCCTCTGCGACAGCAACCCGGGCTACCTCGGGGTGGCGGGTGTCGATGGACACGCGCACCTTGTCCGCCAGGCCGGCCACGACCGGCAGGACGCGCCTGATCTCCTCGTCGGGACCGACCGGGTCGGCTCCGGGACGTGTCGACTCGCCGCCCACATCGACGATCTCGGCACCCTCGTCGATCAGGCGCAGGCCGTGTGCAACGGCGGCCTCAGGATCGAGGAAGCGACCGCCGTCGGAAAAGGAGTCGGGTGTGACGTTGAGGACGCCCATGACGGCACCCGGCACGTAGACCCGGGGACCGTCGGGAGAGCCTGCCATGTGGGTCCGATTCGGGCTCAGTGCCGGCCCTGTTCGATGAAGCGCATGGCCTCGAGGCGGGTCGAGACCTCGGCCCGGAACACGCCGTGCACCGCCGAGGTGACGGTGATCGCACCGGGCTTCGCCACGCCCCGCATCGACATGCAGAGGTGCTCGGCCTCGATGACGACCAGGGTCCCCTGGGGGTCGAGGGTCCTCTGGATGGCGTCCGCAACCTGTGAGGTGAGGCGCTCCTGGATCTGCGGGCGCCTGGAATAGCCCTCGACGAGTCGGGCCAGCTTTGAGAGACCGGTGATCATGCCTCCCTTCTGCGGAATGTACGCCACGTGCGCCCGACCGATGAACGGCAACAGGTGGTGCTCGCAGAGCGAGTAGAGCGCGATGTCGCGGACCATCACCATCTCGTCGTGGTCGACGTCGAACGCCCTGATGAGGTGCTCGGACGGATCCTCGTGGATGCCACTGCACACCTCCGCATACATGCGGGCAACCCGGGCAGGGGTCTCCTGCAGGCCGTTGCGGTCGACATCCTCGCCGATGGCCGCGAGGATCTCGCGGACGGCTGCCTCGATGCGGCCGAGGTCGACCACCGGCTCGTCGCTCACGAGCCGGGCCCTGCGTCCTCGGTCGGTTCGGCGGCCTGGTCGAGAACCCTGATCTCGGTCAGGTTCCGGAACCGCTCGGCCACGTCGAGCCCGTAGCCCACGAGGAAGTCGTCGGGCACCCGGAAGCCCACGTACCGCAGCGTGGCCTCGTCGTAGTCGTCGCTGTCACGGACCAGCAGGGCGCAGACCTCGAGGCTGGCCGGGTTCCGGGACATCAGGATCTTGCGCAGATAGCCGAGGGTGAGTCCGCTGTCGATGATGTCCTCGACGAGGATGACATCGCGATCGGCCAGGTCGAGGTCGAGGTCCTTCACTATGCGCACCACACCCGACGACCGGGTCGAATGCCCATAGGAGGACACCGCCATGAAGTCGAACTCTACGGGCAGGTCCACGGCCCGGGCCAGGTCGCTCATGAACATGAAGGCACCCTTGAGCACCCCGACCAGCAGCGGGGCACGATCCGCATAGTCGGCGGTGATCGAGGCGCCCAACTCGCCTACGCGTGTGGCCAGTTCCCCCTCAGAGATGAGGACCCGGCCGGGGACGAGAGACTCCGGGGAGGTGCTACCCATGGCGCCCGACCCTAGCGGCCGCCATCGACAGGTCCGTCCTCCGGAACCGGCTGCAGCCTGCCCCCGGAGCGCTCGACGCGCAGTCCCCCGGCCACCTCGGTCGCACGGACAAGACCGCCGGCCACGTCCAGAACCCGGTCGACGGCGGCGGCATCGGGCGGTCGCCCGCCGAGCAGTCCGGTGAGCCATCCACGCAGTGCGAGGCGGGCCAGTTCGGGCGACAGCCCGGCCAGCATCCGGGCATCGGTCGGGTCGACGTCCTCGACGAGTGCGTCGAGCAGGACCACGGCCTCTCGGGCCCGCTGGGCGTGTCTGGCCAGCAGCAGTACCGGGTCACGGTCGGAGACCTCGGCGAGGAGGGGCAGCACCTCGTGGCGGATGCGATTGCGGACGAAACGGGGATCGGTGTTCATGGGATCGTCCAGCGGCTCGAGCCCACAATCGGCACAGAGCGCCCGGGTCTCGCTGCGACGCAGACCCAGCAACGGCCTCCGATCCGGATCGCCGATGCCGGCTACGCCGTGGACGCCCGCCCCGCGCAGGAGGTTCAGCAACACCGTCTCGGCCTGATCGTCGGCCGTGTGGCCGGTGAACACGCCTTCCGGGAGAACACCGAGTCGTGCCTCCCGCGCCCGGGCCTCGAGGTTCGGTCCGTCTACGACCGGGGCGGTGACCGAGACGGCAGCAGCGCCCAACGAGGCGGCAACCGCCGCCACCCGGGCGCCCTCCACGTCGGAACCGGGTCGAAGTCCGTGGTCGACGTGCCAGGCCGTGACGGTGAGGCCCGCCTCGACGGCCAGCAGGAGCAACGCCAGCGAGTCGGGACCGCCCGACACCGCACAGTCGACGGCGGTCCCGGGCGGCGGGAACACACAGCGGGCGAGCAGGCCGTCGATGTCCATCCGAACGGTGGGCCCGTCAGCCCACCAGCGCTGACATGCGTTCGATCCAGCGGGACGGTTCGCCGACCTCGACCCGGTCGGGCAGGTTGTCCGGGTGTTCCCAGGCCATGTCCAGCAGCGCCGTGCCGCCCTCTGCCTCCACGACGGCGATGAAGGCCTCGCCCTGCGCATACTGCGCCAGCTTCGCCTCGAGCCCGATCAGCTTCTGGACCAGCCGGACGATCCCGGTGGCGGAGCGTCGGCGATCGCGCATGACCCGGGCGAAGCGGTCGGCACCCTGCACGTGGCCAGCGCCTGCCCGGTCCATCGTGACGTCGCCATGGCCCTCCAGGAGGCTCATCAGGCCGGTGATCCGGTCGAGGGCCCGTTGCTGCTCCGGCCCGACGACCGCCTCCAGCAGCCCTGCGTTCCCCTGTCGTCCGTTGCCGCCTCGTCGCGCAGCCAGGGCCCGGAGGCGGTCGACCAACTGTTCGTCCCCGGGGTCGTCCCCGTCGACATCGACGTCCAGGAGCGATTCGACCAGGCCCAGGTAGTGCCCGCGCATCCAGGACACGCCCGTGAACTGGGCCCGGTGCGTGACCTCGTGGAGTGCGAGCCAGAGCCGGAAGTCCTCGAGTGGGAATGCGTAGCGGCGTTCGATCGCGACCACGTTCGGGCCCACGTAGTAGACGAGGTCCTGGTCCTCGGCGTCCTCGTCCTCCAGCACCAGCAGGTCGTACTGGCCGAGCACCCGGGTCGACATCCAGCCGAGCACGGCACCCAGTTCGGCCGAACCGATCCACTTGGTGACGGGGGCCAGCTGGCCGGCCGGCCGTTCCGCCATCCTGTCCAGCATCGGACGAAGCAACCGTTGGAGCGACGCCAGGTTCGCCCGGATCCAGTCGGCCCGGTCGACCACTCGGGCGCGGGCTGATCCGTGGAGCGGGGTCAGGCCCGTGGTGTCGGCGACGAGCTTCTCGGCGAGGGAGGTGTGGCGGTCGAAGTCCTCGATGAGGTCGAGGCCCTCGTGGGCACGGGCGAAGGGCGCCCGTTCTGCGATCCGGATTGCAACCCTCTCCGCCAACTCCCAGTCGACGGGTGGGGCGGGGCGGGACGCCATGTGGCGTTGTTCCCGGTCGGCGGGGCTAGCGCCGGGGGTACCGGGTGGAGGAGACCTTCTGGAAGTAGCCGACCAGGGTGGCGATGCAGAGTGCGACGCCGCCGACCACGAGGGGTACGGCCAACCAGTAGTGCCAGATCACGCCGGCGAGAACGTTCATGGCGGACATCCTAGGGGGTCGGTCGGAACGAGCCCCACATGTCGGGGAGCGCCACTCCGGGTGGAGGCAAGACGAGCCCGCGCGGGGAATCGAACCCCGGACCTGCTCATTACGAGTGAGCCGCTCTTCCGACTGAGCTACACGGGCGCAGGGCGCAAGCGTAGCGAGGTGCCCGTTCTGTCAGAACCGGGTTGGCGGCCGTTCAGGCCCGCTCGAGCGGGGCCCATGCCAGGAGCAGGCGCTTCTCCCCCACCGAGGCGAAGCGCACCACAGCCTCGCTGCGGTCGCCCTCGCCGGAAACCGACTCCACGATGCCCTCGCCCCAGGCCCCGTGCCGGACCTGATCACCGACGTCGAGGCCGAGCTCGTGTGCTCCACTGGGGGACGGGCCCCGTGGCACACCGGCACCGATGACGGACCCGGAAGGCTCATCGTCGGCCGAGGCCACCACCTGGGAGCCGGCATCGGCGTCCGACCACCGGTCGGCTCGCCCACGGCGACGCTCCGAACCACTGCCCCACCCGCTGTCGCGGGGACGACGGACCTTGTGGCTGTCCTCGGACTCGACGATGAGCCCCTCGGGGATCTCGTCGAGGAAGCGGCTGGGCGGGTTGTACTGGGTGGAACCGTGGAGCATCCGGGACCAGGCGTGGCTGATGTGGAGCCGCTCGCGTGCCCGGGTGATGGCCACGTAGGCGAGGCGCCGCTCCTCCTCCAACTGCTGCGGATCACCGAGCGCCCGCAGGTGCGGGAACACGCCCTCCTCCACGCCGGCGATGAACACCACCGGGAACTCGAGTCCCTTGGCGGCATGCATCGTCATGAGCAGCACCTGGCCATCGTCGCCGGCGTCCTGTTCGGCGGCAGCCCCGGCGTCGGGCAACTGGTCCGTGTCGGCCACCAGGCCCACCTGCTCGAGGTACTCGTCGACCGAGTCGAACTCGGAGGCGACGCCGACGAGCTCCGCCAGGTTCTCGATGCGGCCCTCGGCCTCGATGGTGTGCTCGGCCCGCAGTTCGTCAAGGTAGCCGGAGGCGTCGAGCGCCGTTTCGAGCACCGTGGCCGGCCCGTCGTCGAACCGTGCGACCAGGGTCTCGAGCAGGTCGAGGAACGACCGGATGCCGCCGATGGCACGACCCGAGACGCCGGCCTCGTCGGCGTGGCCCAACGCCTCGACGAAGCCGATGCCGGCTTGGGCCGCCCGGGCGTCGACCTTGGCGACCGAGGTGTCGCCGACGCCCCGCTTGGGAACGTTGAGGACCCGTCGGGCGGCGACCTCGTCGGCCGGGTTGGCGACAAGCCGCAGGTAGGCGAGTGCGTCGCGGACCTCGCGACGGTCGTAGAAGCGGGTGCCACCGATCACCTTGTAGGGCACGCCGAACCGGACGAACTGCTCCTCGATGGCTCGGCTCTGGGCGTTGGTGCGGTAGAAGACCGCCATCTCGGGCCACCGGTACCGGCCGCTGTCGTGGAAGCCGGTGATGCGACGGGTGATCCAGCGGGCCTCGTCGTCCTCGTCGTCGGCCCGGTAGCGGACGATGCGCTCGCCCCGTCCGGCATCGGTCCAGAGTTCCTTGGGCGTCCGGTCCTCGTTCCTGGTGATGACGGCGTTGGCGGCGTCGAGGATGACCTGGGTGGAGCGGTAGTTCTGGTCGAGCACGATGACGGTGGCATCGGGGAAGGCCTGTTCGAACTCGAGGATGTTGCGGACGTCGGCCCCACGGAACTGGTAGATCGACTGGTCGCTGTCGCCGACCACGCAGACGTTCCGGTGCTCGGCACCGAGCAGCAGCACGAGTTCGTTCTGGACCGAGTTGGTGTCCTGGTACTCGTCGACGAGCACGTGTTCGAATCGGCGCCGGTGGTCGGCGAGCACCTCGGGATGTTCGCTCAGGAGCCGAACGGCGTTGGCCAGCAGGTCGTCGAAGTCCATGGCCCCCGCCTGCTGCAGGCGACCCTGATAGCGCAGGAACACCTCGGCGACCCGGGCCTCGACGGGGCCGGTCGCCCGGTCGGCGTACTGCGCAGCGTCGAGGCCGTCGTTCTTGGCCGCAGAGATCGCCGCCTGGATGCCACGGGCCGGAAAGCGCTTGACGTCGAGCCCGAGGTCGCGCACCACGTGTCCGACGAGGCGCACGCTGTCGCCCTGGTCGTAGATGCTGAACCGGGACGGATAGCCGATGCGTTGGGCGTCGCGGCGCAGGATGCGGACGCACGCCGAGTGGAACGTCGACACCCACATGCGGCGGGCGACGGGACCCACCAGCTCGGCAACCCGTTCCTTCATCTCGCCGGCGGCCTTGTTGGTGAAGGTGATGGCCAGGATCCCGAACGGCGAAACCCCGTCTTCGGCGATGAGGTGGGCGATGCGACGGGTGAGGACCCGGGTCTTGCCGGAACCGGCGCCGGCGACGATCAGCAACGGACCCGACGGGTGGGTGACGGCGTCGAGTTGTGCCGGGTTCAGGCCCTCGTCGATTCGGGAAGGGTCGATCTGCTGCTCCATCGGCGCGCACCCTACCGGCGGCCTGTGACCGGGACCGGGGCCTTGGCTAGGGTCTGCGGCCATGCCACGTGCCTTCCGCTTCTCGATCTCGGCTTCCGCACCCCGACCTGCCGCCGAATGGCGGGAGTTGGGTCGTCGCGCCGAGGACCTCGGGTTCTCGACGCTGTCGATGCCCGACCACCTCGACGCCGAGATGGCACCGCTGATCGCCCTCGCCGTCGCCGCCGAGGCCACCCGCGACCTGCGCCTCGCAACGCTCGTGCTCGGCAACGACTACCGCAACCCGGCGTTCCTGCACAAGCAGGCGGCGACCCTCGACCTGCTCTCCGACGGCCGCCTCGAGTTGGGCATCGGCGCCGGCTGGCAGTCGTCCGACTATGAGCGGGCCGGGATCGGGATGGACCGGCCGGGCCTGCGGATCGAGCGCCTGGCCGAGGCCATCACCGTGCTCAGGGGCCTGTTCGCCGAGGGTCCGTTCGACTTCGCCGGCGACCACTACACCATCAGCGGCCTCGACGGGCAGCCCGAGTGCATCCAGAAGCCGCACCCCCCGTTCATCATCGCCGGTGGCGGCCGCCGGGTGCTGTCCCTCGCCGCCCGCGAGGCCGACATCGTCGGCCTCAACGCCAACATGTATGCCGGGGTGATCGACCAGCGGGCCGGGCCCAGCGCCACCCCCGCGGCGACCGACGAAAAGCTGGGCTGGATCAGCGGGGCGGCCGGCGGCCGCTTCGTCGACCTCGAACTCCAGACCCGGGTCCACATCGCCACCATCACCGACGATCCGAAGTCGATTGCAGACCTCATGGCGCCTGCGCTGGGCATCGACCCCGAGGAGGCCCTGGCGTCCCCGCACGTCCTGGTGGGCTCGGTCGGACAGTGCGTCGAGACCGTGTTGATGTGGCGGGAGCGGTGGGGGCTCTCCTACATCGGCATCAGCGAGGACGCCATGGTCGAGTTCGCCCCGGTGGTCGAGGCCCTGGCGGGCGTCTAGCCCACTCCCTTCCCCTACCAGAGCCGGTCCGTGTAGGTGTCGGTCCCCACGACCGTCCGGAGGAAAGGTGCCGCAGACGTGACCCGGCCGAGGCCCGACGCCTCGACCCGGGCTCCGTACTCCACGAAGCGGTCCCAGCAGGCTCGAGGGTCGTCCTCCAGGAAGAAGACCTGCAGGATCGACCGGTCGTTGAGGGGCGGCGAGCCGAGATCCATCGGGGCGTTGCTGGTCATGTCGTCGCGGGGCACGGCGGTCCAGGCCGAACACGAGGCGACCGGCCCTCCCTCGAACACCGGGGGAAGGCCCTCGGAGGCCAGCCAGGCGTCCAGGTCAGCCTGCTCGACGCCGTTCGCCCGCTCGACCGCGACCGATGCGATCCCGGCGTAGTGGTGGTCGAGCGCCACCTCGACGGGGATGGGATCGTCGTCGCGGTAGTGGTCTGCGTGGTGCAGGTAGAGGACGGTGTGGGCGTGGGTGCGCTCGTTGAATCCCCGGCCGGCCGTGTAGAGCTTGACCACCTGGTCGGCGCCCCACGCGAAGTGGTCGTCGTGGTGGCCGGCCTCGACCCAGTAGATGGCCACATAGGAGCCGCGGTCGACGGGGTCGTTGACGGAGTTCCCCTCCACCGGAAAGCGCAGGTCCTTCAACTCGCGGGTGGCGACCCAGCGGCTCCCGGCGAAGCACCAGGGGCCGGTCATGCAGCCGCCGTAGAAGTGGTCCCGCTCGTACCAGCGGTTGTAGGCGACCTCGTGTCCCTCGTGGGGGTCGACGAGCGTGTACAGCATGCTGCCTACCCTGATCGGGTACTCGGGTGGGCCGGTCGGGGCCATGGATACTCCTCGTGGGCGCGTGGCCGACAGCCTGATCCCTGTCAAGCCTGCGGTGCAAGCCGCCTCAGCGGCGGTCGATCAGGATGGTGGCCGTTCCCCGGCCGATCCGGCCCTCGAGGTCGTAGAGGACCGCCTCGGACAGGCCGATTCCGTCGCCGACGTTCTTGTGGAGGCCCCGTAGGCCGATCCACTCCCCGACCGGGTCCCGGAACGTGTGGAGGTCGAGGTCGACGTTGACCGTCAGCCACTCGATGGGTTCGAGGTGGCCGGCGACCATGCTGAGCATGTCCGCCACCGCGGCCATCCGCACGTAGGGCGAGGTCGGGATCCCGGCTACGAACTGGCGATACATCCGCAGCCAGAGCAGGCCGGGAGCACCGGTGCGGAACTCACCCCCGGGACGGCGCAGTTCGACGCCTTGGAGGAACCCCGGAATGCCGGTCCCCGGCATGGTGAGGGTCGCCGACTCGTCAGGCAGCGGCGGAGGTTCGTCCTCGTCGTGGCGCATGAGGCCTTCGTCGAAGGGTGTCGCCGAGTCGCTGACGCGGAGTCGGACCGTCATCGACCGGGCCACCTCCTGCTCCCCGTCGAACAGCGAGGCGCGGACGACCTGGAGTCGTCGACCGTCGCGCACCACCTCGGTCTCGCCCCGTAGCGGGCGCATCGGCGCTCCGCGCATGAGTTCGACGGTGTGCCGGCAGATGCGCATGGGCACGCTCGTGGGCACCGTCTCGACGAGGTGGGCGAGGATGCCCGACACGGACCCGCCGTGCTGTTCGTCCGGGTTCCACGGCCCGCCGGCCAGGGGACCCGGTAGCACACGCTCGCCGTCGATCCGGAAGACGGCCCCACCCTGCATGGCGTCAGGCATTGCGACCCAACAGCGCAAGGAGGCGCACCCCTGCCGGCGAATCCTCTGGAGGAAGCACCGGCTCGCCGAAGGCACCCCGCAGCACCGAACCATCCTCCATGGAACCGACGAACGGCAACCAGAAGTCGAGGCAGTGCTCAGCAGGGCCCTCGGGCAACTCGACGTCGATGCCGCATGCCCGGGCCAGGTCCCAGCCGTGGACCAGGTTCTCGGTGACTCGAAATCCCACGATCACGGAACCGGACAGCTCGCCGACCGGGTGGGGGTACACGGTGTCGAACACACCGTCGACGGTTGCCGCTTCGAGGGCGGCAAGGGCGGTCCCTCGCCACGTCGCCATGGGGCTCGGGCCCAGAACCGTGGTGTCGACATCGGCTACCGGCGCTCCCCCACCTCCCTGGAGCAGGCCGGCGACCATGGCCTCGCCGACGATCAGGTGGGCGACCAGGGACCGGACGTCCCAGCCGTCACAGGGCGTGGGGTTCGCCCAGTCGTCGTCACGAACGGCCATCAGGGCCTCGCCGAAGAACGCAGCCGCCTGCCGGTAGCCACCGATCAGGTCGTCGACGACTACTCCCATTCGATCGTACCGGGCGGCTTGGAGGTGATGTCGTAGGCGACCCGGTTGACGCCGTCGACCTCGTTGATGATGCGACTCGACATCGTTTCGAGCAGGTCGTGCGGGAGCCGGGCCCAGTCGGCGGTCATGGCGTCCTCACTGGTGACCGCCCGGATGATGATGGGCCAGCCGTAGGTGCGCTCGTCGCCCATTACGCCGACCGAGCGAATGTCGGCCAGCACGGCGAACGACTGCCAGACCTCGCGTTCGAGGCCGGCCCCGGCTATCTCCTCGCGCACGATCAGGTCGGCGGCCTGGAGGGTGGCGACCTTGTCGGGTGTGACCTCGCCGATGATGCGCACACCGAGGCCGGGCCCCGGGAAGGGCTGGCGCCAGACGATCTCGTCGGGGAGGCCCAACTCCGAGCCGACGGCACGCACCTCGTCCTTGAACAGGTTGCGCAGCGGCTCGACCAGTTCGAAGTCGAGGTCCTCGGGCAGGCCTCCCACGTTGTGGTGGCTCTTGATCCTGGCGGCGTCCCTGGTACCAGACTCGATGACATCCGGGTAGAGGGTGCCCTGGACGAGGAACCGGGCGTCCTCGATGCCGCCCGAAGCGTCCTCGAAGACCCGGATGAACAACTCGCCGATGGCCCTGCGCTTGTCCTCGGGCTCGGTGATGCCGGCGAGGCGTTCGAAGAACCGGTCGGCTGCCCGCACATGGATGAGTTCGATGCCCTGGTGCCGCTGGAAGGTCTCGACGACCTGCTCACCCTCACCTGCCCGCATCAACCCGGTGTCGACGAACACGCAGGTGAG
>DCXR01000008.1:0-32720 GCA_002329075.1 Candidatus Neomicrothrix sp. UBA2131 | reverse complement strand
CCACCGGAGAGTCCGCAGATGGCCCGACCGGTGCCGACCTGGGCGCGGATCGCATCGACCGACGACTCGATGACCGAGGTCATGGTCCAGTCGCCGGCAGCACCGCACACGTCGACGAGGAAGCGCCGCAGGACATCCTGACCGCACGGGGTGTGGTGCACCTCTGGGTGGAACTGCACCCCGTAGAGGCCCCGGTCGGGTGCCTCGAAGGCCGCCACGGGGGCATCCGGTGATGAGGCGTTGGTGTGGGAACCGTCGGGACCGTCGGTGATGGCGTCGAAGTGGCTCATCCAGACCGGCTGCGTCCCCGCACCGGCGTCGGCCAGAAGGGTTCCGGGATCGGACACGGTCAGGTCGGTGCGGCCGTACTCGCCCCGTTCGTTGCGCCCCACGTTGCCGCCGCACTGGTGGGCGATGAGTTGGGCGCCGTAGCAGATGCCGAGGATCGGCACACCGAGTTCGTAGACGTCCGGATCGATGCGCGGGGCGCCGTCGACGTGGACCGATGCAGGTCCTCCTGAGAAGATGATCCCGGTGGGCTGCCGTTCGGCAAACTCGGCGGCGGTCAGGTCGTGGGGGACGATTTCGCTGAAGACGTTCGCCTCGCGCACCCGCCGGGCGATCAACTGGGCGTACTGCGCCCCGAAGTCGACGACCAGGACGCGGTCGTCGACAACTGCGGTTCCGCTGGAGGCGGGGGTCACGAACGGGTCACGCAGGGCGGGCCGGTCGCCGGACGGCGACTAGTGGCCCATCCCGACGCCCTGGGCCTTCTGGAGCGACTTCCCCTCGGTCTGAAGGGCTGGGGCCACCATGACCTCGGCCTTCTGGAACTCCTTGATGTCGACGTAGCCACAGGTGGCCATCGACGTGCGGAGGGCACCGAACAGGTTGAGGCGGCCGTCGTTTTCGTGGGCCGGGCCGAGGAGGATCTCTTCGAGCGTGCCCCGCACGACGGTCTGGACCCTGGCGCCACGTGGGAGCGTGGGGTGGAAGGTCGCCATGCCCCAGTGGTAGCCCTGACCGGGTGCCTCGACGGCCGCCGCCAGAGGGGAGCCGATCATGACGGCGTCAGCGCCGCAGACGATGGCCTTGGAGATGTCGCCGCCTGTGGCCATGCCACCGTCGGCGATGACCTGGCAGTAGACGCCGGTCTCGTCGAGGTGGCGCATGCGGGCAGCCCGGACGTCGGCTATGGCGGTGGCCTGGGGGACGCCGATGCCGAGCACCCCGCGGGTGGTACAGGCGTGGCCGGGGCCGACGCCGACGAGGATGCCGGTGGCACCCGTGCGCATGAGGTGCAGGGCGGCCTTGTACGTGGAGCAGCCACCGACGATCACGGGGATGTCGAGGCTGCGGATGAAGGTCTTGAGGTTGAGCGGCTCGGCGGTGGTCGAGACGTGCTCGGCGGACACCACCGTGCCCTGGATGACGAGGATGTCGAGCTCGCCCTCGAGGATGTGGGGCAGGAGCACCTCGGTGCGCTGTGGGGTGACCGAGGCGCAGGACACCACGCCAGCCTCGTTGATCTGGTGGATGCGCCGCGTGACGAGCTCGGGGCGGATGGGCTCCTGGTAGAGCTCCTGCATCCGCTGGGTGGCCTTCTCGGTGGGTTGGGAGGCAATCTCGGCGAGCACACCGTCGGCGTCCTCGAAGCGGGTCCAGAGGCCCTCGAGGTTGAGCACCGCGACGCCACCGAGGCGGCCGATCTCGATGGCCGTGGCGGGGCTGACGACACCGTCCATGGCCGACGCCATGAGCGGCAGGTCGAAGCGGTAGGCGTCCATCTTCCAGGTGATGTCGACGTCGCCGGGGTCGCGGGTGCGGCGGCTGGGCAGGATGGCGATGTCATCGAAGCCGTACGCCCGGCGTCCGCTCTTGCCCAGTCCGATCTCGATCTCCGGCATGCCCTCGGCCCCTTGTCACTCCCTTGGGAAAGGGCGAGTCTAGCGGTGCGGGCGCCCACCCGAGGGAGGGACGCTGCCTCCCGAACCGACCGGATCAGGCCAACTCGTCGAGCAGGACACCCAGCCGTTCCACGTGTTCTGCGGTGGTCCAGGTGCCGCCGACGGCGACCCGCAGGACGTACCGGTCGTCGAGCTTCGTGTGGGTGAGGAAGGCCTCGCCCGTGGCATTGACGGCGGCGTGGAGTGCCTCGGTGGCCTCGTCGCCGTCGACGTGGCGCAGGCACACGAGGGAGAGCGACCGGGTGGCGGCAAGCTCCAGGCGGGGGTTGGCTTCGATGCGCTCCGCCAGGGCAGTTGCAGCGGCAACGTGGTGGCGGATGTGGGCCCGGAGACCCTCGGCGCCGTAGCTGCGCAGCACGAACCAGAGCTTGAGCGAACGGAACCTCCGACCCAACGGGACCTGCCAGTCGCGGTAGTCGATGACCTCGCCGGCGTCGCTGGCGGCGTTGCGGAGGTATTCGGGGAGGATCGACAGCGAGTCGAGCAGCGGCTCCCGGTCGGCGACGTAGAAGGCGGAGCAGTCGAAGTTGGTGAGCAGCCACTTGTGCGGGTTGAAGCAGTAGCTGTCGGCTGCTTCGAGGCCGTCGAGGATGTGCCGGTACTCGGGGCTCACGGCGGCCGAACCGGCCCATGCGGCGTCGACGTGGAGCCAGGCACCGGCCGCTGCGGCGATCTCGGCGATGGCGGGCAGCGGATCGACGGCCCCTGACGAGGTGGTGCCCACCGTGGCGATGACGACACACGGCACCAGCCCCGCCTCCTGGTCGGCGGCGATGGTGGCGGCAAGGGCGCCGGGGTCCATGGCGTGGCCGGCGTCGGTGGCGATCGACCGCAGTTGGTCGGCGGCGAAGCCCGCCACCCGAACCCCCTTCTCTACCGAAGAGTGGGCCTGCGACGAGGTGTAGGCACGCAGGCTCGGCAGGGCAACCGCTCCGCCACTGCGGTCGCGGGCAGCGAGGATGGCGCACAGCGTGGCCGACGACGCCGAGTCCTGTATGACGCCACCGCCGGTGCCATCGGAACGGAAACGGTCGGGCAGGCCACACAGGTCGATCAGCCAGTCGAGGACGTGGGTCTCGAGTTCGGTGCAGGCCGGGCCGGTGGACCAGAGCATCCCCTGGGTGCCGAGGCCCGACGAGAGCAGGTCGCCGAGCACCGACGGCGGCGACGAGTTGCCGGGGAAGTAGCCGTAGAACCCGGGATGCTGCCACTGGGTGAGTGCCGGGGCGATGAGGCGGTCGACGTCGTCGAGCAGTGCCTCGAACGGCTCGCCCACCTCGGGGGCGTGGGCCGGGAGGGATGCACGTACGTCACCCGGTGGCACGTCCGGCACGATCGGCCGGTCGGCGACCCCGGCGAGGAAGTCGGCCAACCAGTCGATGGCGGCATGGCCGGCCGCCCGGAACTCATCGGGCGTCTGGTGCGTGGGAGGGAGAGGTTCAGGCATCGGCGGGAACGTATCCCTGATCGTCCTCGATGCCCAATGCAAGGCACAGCAGTTGGCGCAGGATCGCCGCCGTGGCACCCCACACGGTGTCGCCCACCAGTTCGAAGAACGAGAGCCGCCAGGGCCCGCCCGGGAAGTCCCATTCCTCCTCCCGGTACACGCCGTCGAGCAGTAGTTCCGCCAGCGGGACGTGGAGGACGGCCTCGACCTCGTCAGGGTTGGCGTCCAGGTCGGGGCGGTCGGGCAGCAGCGCCACGAAGGGGTGGATGATGCTGCCGCTGCCGACGGTGGTCAGCAGGTCCATGTGCCCGACGAGGCTGGGGGTCGTCGGGTCGAGTGCGGTCTCCTCATGGGCCTCACGTATGGCGGTGGCCCAGAGATCCGGATCGTCGGGGTCGTGGCGACCCCCGGGGAAGCTCACCTCGTGGCTGTGGGAGGCCAGACGGGGCGAACGGCGGGTGAGCACCACGTGGGGCCCGTCGTCGTCGTAGATGGCGACGAGGACGCCCGCCGACCGTTCATCGCCGGTGTGCTGCCGGCCCCGGACCCCGGCCGGTTCACGGCCCTCCAGGACGGCGAGGAGGCGTTCCATCGTGATCATGCGGTCGGCCAGGCCGGTCCATGGGGCAGGATCGCCGGGTCGCCAACCCGCCGGGCGGGGGATGTGCTGCGGACCGCCTCGGCCCGCCGGGATTCTCACGCCTCGGCCAGGTCGCCCAGCAGGTCGACGAGACCGCCGTCGGCGAGTCCCTGCGCCACCTCGAGCGGCACGACCTTCCCCCGCTCCCAGCCCTGCCAGAGTTCGGCCAGGCCGGTCGCACCATCGCCGGCGGCGGCGAGTACCTCGGGCAGTCGGCCGGTCTTGAGATTCGCCAGCATGCGCCCGGGCAGGGTCTCGCCCCGCACCCACTCGGCGAACTGCCCCGCCAGCTTCGCCGGATCCGGCGCCGGCCGGGGGTTCTCGGCAGCGACGTCTTCCATGCCCGGAGGGTACCGCCACCCCCGAAAACGACGGGAGCCGGGCCCCGCGGCCCGGCTCCACATCGAAGGTCGCCCCCTGCAGGAGGCGGAAACCTCGCTACATCATGCCGCCCATGCCGCCCATGCCGCCCATGGGGTCCATGCCGCCGGCGGGCATCGCCGGTGCGGGCTCGGGCTTGTCGGCCACGAGCGCCTCGGTGGTGAGCAGCAGGGCTGCGATCGACGCTGCATTCTGCAGCGCCGCACGGGTCACCATGGCCGGGTCGATGACGCCGGCTTCCACCAGGTCCTCGAGCTCGCCGGTGACGGCGTTGAGGCCGACGTTGCCGCTGGACTGCTCGACCTCGCGCACCATGACGGCACCCTCGAGGCCGGCATTGTCGGCGATCAGCCGTGTCGGGGCCTCCAGGGCCGAGTGCACGATGCGGGCACCGGTGGCCTCGTCACCGGAGAGGCTCTCGCCAACCTCGGCAACGGCCGCACGGGCACGCAGCAGGGCGGTGCCGCCGCCGGCGACCACACCCTCCTCGATCGCCGCACGGGTCGCCGAGAGGGCGTCCTCGATGCGGTGCTTCTTTTCCTTGAGTTCCACCTCGGTGGCAGCGCCGACCTGGACGAGGGCCACACCCCCGGCCAGCTTGGCGAGGCGCTCCTGGAGCTTCTCGCGGTCCCAGTCGGAGTCGGTGTTGTCGATCTCGGCCTTGATCTGGTTGATCCGGCCCTCGACGTCGGCGGAATCGCCGGCACCCTCGACGATGGTGGTGTCGTCCTTGGTGACGACCACCTTGCGGGCGCTGCCCAGCATGTCGAGCGTGATGGCGTCGAGCTTGAGGCCGACCTCCTCGGCGATGACCTGGCCACCCGTGAGGGTCGCCATGTCCTGGAGCATCGCCTTGCGACGCTCACCGAAGCCGGGGGCCTTGAGGGCCACCGAGCTGAAGGTGCCACGGATCCGGTTGACGACCAGCGTGGCCAGGGCCTCGCCCTCGACGTCCTCGGCGATGATCAGCAGCGGGCGACCCGACTGCATGACCTTTTCGAGCACCGGCAGCATGTCCTGAACCGAGCTGATCTTGCCCTGGTTGAGCAGGATGTACGCCTCTTCGAGGACCGCCTCCTGACGCTCCGGGTCGGTCACGAAGTAAGGCGACAGGTAGCCCTTGTCGAACTGCATGCCCTCGACGAAGTCGAGGTCCATGCCGAACGTGTTGGACTCCTCGACCGTGACCACACCGTCCTTGCCCACCTTGTCGATGGCATCGGCGATGATGCCACCGATCTCGGTGTCGGCAGCCGAGATGGCGGCCACGTTGGCGATCTGGTCCTTGGAGTCGTCGACGCGAACGGCCTGGTCGGCGATGGTGTCGACGGCCGCACGAACGGCCTGCTCGATGCCCCGCTTGAGGCCGATCGGGTTCGCACCGGCGGCCACGTTGCGCAGGCCCTCGCGAACCAGTGCCTGGGCCAGCACCGTGGCGGTGGTGGTGCCGTCGCCGGCGATGTCGTTGGTCTTGGTTGCGACCTCCTTCACCAGTTGGGCGCCCATGTTCTCGAAGGCGTCCTCGAGCTCGACCTCGCGGGCGATCGAGACGCCGTCGTTGGTGATGGTGGGTGCGCCGAACTTCTTGTCGAGGACGACGTTGCGACCACGTGGGCCGAGCGTCACCTTGACGGCATCGGCCAGCTTGTTGACACCGGCCTCGAGGCCGCGGCGAGCCTCTTCGTTGAATGTGAGGATCTTTGTCATCAGGCGCCTACTTGACGATGGCGAGCACGTCGCGGGCGTTGAGGATCAGGAGGTCCTCGCCTTCGACCGTGATCTCGGTCCCGCCGTACTTGCTGTAGACGACGGTGTCGCCGACCGAGACGTCCATCGGCACGATCTCACCGGTGTTCTCGGAGCGGCGGCCGGGGCCGATGGCCAGAACGTCGCCCTGTTGGGGCTTTTCCTTGGCTGTATCGGGGATCACCAGGCCGCTGGCCGTGGTGGCCTCGAACTCGCTGGGGCGGACCACGATGCGGTCCTCCAGGGGCTGCAGGTTCATGGAGCGCTTCTTCCCTCTTCGTTGGTTGACACGGCTGCCGGAAGTGGCCGCCGATTGGACCCAGAGCACTCTTGGCACTCTCGGTTGACGAGTGCCAACGATACGGTCGACCAACGGGTGTCCCAACGTGGTGGGAGGCTGATTTCTGCCCGCGCAGCGGCAGGAAACACCCGCTCAGTCGATGAGCGGCAGGCCCTGGTTGGGGTCGGCACCCGTGTCGAGCCGGCTGGGCCCGAACATCGACAGGCGCCACCAGCCGGCGGCGGCCACCATGGCAGCGTTGTCGGTGCACATCGCATGCGATGGCAGGAACGCCCGCACGCCGAGGTCGCCGCAGGTGTCGAGGAACCGCTCCCGTAGCCGGGAGTTGGCAGCCACGCCCCCGCCCAGGCACAGGCCATTCGCCCCCGTTGCCTCGACCGCCCACCTGGCCTTGGTGACGAGCGCGTCCACGACCGCCTCCTGAAACGAGGCCGCCACATCGGCCGTCGGGGCATCGGGCTCGTTGCGGACATGGTTGACCACAGCCGTCTTCAGGCCACTGAACGAAAAGGCGAACCGTCGGTCGTCGGGCAACGTCGCCGGGTTCTCCTGCACCAGCGACCTCGGATAGTCGAACGCCGCCGGGTCTCCCTCGACGGCCAATTCGTCGATCGCCGGGCCCCCCGGATAGCCCAGACCGAGGTAGCGGGCCACCTTGTCGAAGGCCTCACCGGCGGCGTCGTCGAGCGTGGAGCCCAGCAGGCGGTAGCGGCAGTGGTCCTCCATGAGGATGAGCATCGTGTGGCCACCCGACACCAGCAGGACGACGAGGGGCAGTTCGAGGTCGGGTTCCTCGAGGAACGAGGCGTAGAGGTGTGCCTCGAGGTGGTTGACGGACACGAACGGCACGTCCCACACCAGGGACAGGGCCTTGGCGGCACTCACGCCGATCAACAGCGACCCGGCCAGCCCAGGCCCGGTGGTGGCAGCCACGGCATCGAGGTCGCCGCCGTCGGCTCCGGCCGACACGAGCGCCTCGGCGACGACCGGCACCAGCCGTTCGACGTGGGCCCTTCCGGCGATCTCGGGCACCACCCCACCGAACGGAGCGTGTCGGTCGACCTGGCTGCTGACCACCGAGGAGCGCACCAGCTGCGCCCGCTCGACGACGGCCGCAGCCGTCTCGTCACACGAGGTCTCTATGCCGAGGATCACGTCGCTCATGCGCGGGCCTTCTTCCCTGGTGCCCGTTCAGCCACCCCGACCCGTCTGAGAAACGCCGGCTCGCCGATGTCGTGCACCCACATGACGAGGGCGTCTTCCCTGCCGCCCGGTCCATCCTCGTAGTAGCCGGGCCGAATCCCTGCCGGAGCGAAGCCGAAGCGGCGGTAGAGCCCTATGGCCCGTTCGTTCGGTACACGGACCTCGAGGGTCAGGGCATCGAGCCCCCGCCCGACCGCGAACCTGCACAGGGCGCCCAGCAGGCGGCCACCGACGCCTGCCCCCTGCTCGTCGGGGTGCACGGACACCGTGGCTACGTGGCCCTCGTCGGCGACCACGGTCAGTGCGGCGTGGCCGACGACCTCACCGGCCCGATCGGCGACCACGTGGTGCCACCGGTCGACGGCGGCCAACTGTTCGGTGAGGAACCCGGGCGACCACGGTTCCGTGTGGACCTGCCGGTCGATGTCGAGCACGACGGCGACATCGGCTTCGACCATCGGGCGCAGCACCACGTCGGTTGCCTCCGGACGGCCGGCGGCGCTCATGCCCCGCCCTCCCGGGTCGACCAGTTGATCTCGGCATCGGGCCTGCGCAGGTACACCGGCTCCAGCTCCCAGGACTGCACGAACTCCTCCCGCATGGCCCTGGCGTGGGCCAGTTGCACGAGCGAACGGGCACTGGGCAGGGCCAGCCCCTGTTCGGCCATCTCGATCCGTCCGATGCCATGGAACGTGTCCGCGTAGCGCAGCGCCCCGTCCCCGACCAGCAGCGCCGGTTCATCGGCAACTGCAAGCTCACCCGCCAGGTCGTCAGGTGTGCAGACGTTCACCTCACGTACCCGCTGGATGCCGCCCGGCACCTTGCGGAAGTGCGCCGTGAACAGTTCGCCACGCCGGGCATCGAGAGCCGTCACGATGAGCTTGCCGCTCCACCGGGCCGGAAAGGCCATCAGGTCGGGGCTGGTGACCGGAATCATCGGTACGCCGAGAGCGTGGGAAATGGCGACAGCGGTCGCTATCCCGACCCGGAGCCCGGTGAACAGGCCGGGCCCGACATCGACGGCGACGGCACCGAGGTCGCTGAGCTCGATTCCCGCCTGTCGCCGCACGAAGTCGATCTGCGGGGCCAGGTTCTCGGCGTGTCGGCGACCCTTCCCGGCATGGGCCGAGGCCAGCACACCCTCATGGCCGCCGATGGCGCATCCCACCTGGGGGCCGGCGCTTTCGATGCCGAGGATCAACATGGGGTGCCCTCCGCATCTGCCGAACCGTCATCAGCGGGCCCGGGCAGGGCCGCCTCCCGGTCCCTCCACTCCCTGCCTACCACCCGGAACTCGAGCGTGCGGTCGTCAGGCCCGTCGCCCAGACGTATCCGGACCTCGAGATAGCCACCCTGCAACACCCCGGCGATGGCGTCCCCCCACTCGATCAGGGTGACGGAATGGTCATCTACGAGCTCGGCAAGCCCCAGGTCGGCCACCTCGTCGATGTGGGCCAGCCGGTAGACGTCGAGGTGGTTGACGATCAGTGAGCCCTCGTAGCGGTTGGCGAGCGTAAAGGTCGGCGAGGTGACCGGGCTGGTCACGCCGAGCGCCCTGCTGAACCCCTGGGTGAAGGTGGTCTTGCCGGCCCCCAGGTCGCCGCACAGCACGATCAGGTCGCCGGCCCGCACCAGCGCCGCCAGGCGGGCGGCCACGACCCGTGTGTCCTCCGCCGACCCGGTGTGCACGATGGCGCTCATCGGGCCATCAGCAACTTGGCACGGACCAGGTCGGCGCGCAGCTTGGCCAGCACATCGCCGCCTCCCCGGAGGGCAGCGGCCGGGTGGAAGGTCGGCACCAGGCTGCGACCGGCGTACCCGTAGGAGCGACCCCGCAACTTCGTGATGCCGGTACCGGTGTCGAGCAACAGCTTCGAGGCGAAGTTGCCGAGCGTCACGATCACGGCCGGGTCGACCAACTCGACCTGTTCCTCCAGGTACGGGCGGCAGGCGGTGATCTCGTCGGGCCTGGGGTCGCGGTTGCCGGGGGGCCGGCACTTGACCACGTTGGCGATGTAGCAGTCGCCGCGCTCGATCCCGACCTCCTCGACCAACAGGCGGTCGAGGAGCTTCCCCGACCGGCCGACGAACGGCACCCCGTGGATGTCCTCCTGGGCGCCCGGGCCCTCACCGACGAACATGAGGTCGGCATCCGGGGATCCGTCGGCGAACACCACCTGTGTCCGGCCGGCGGCGAGACCGCAGAGGGTGCAGCCGGAGGCCTCCTCGGCCAGTAGCGACAGGCGGGTGGGCGCAGGAGACGGGTCGGACACCCGTCAAGCGTACCGACGGGCCTCAGGTGGCGACCCGGACCGCGCGTTCGACCGCTGCCGCGGCCAGCATGCGCACCAGGTCGGGGGCTGCCTCGATCTCTCCCGTTGCCGCTGCAACCAGGGCGTCGCCGTCGGTCGAGAGGTGCACGGGGAACAGCGCTCGGGCCAGGCCGTCGTGTCCGGACTGGGCGACGAGCAGGCACCCGCCCTTGGAAAGATCGGCGTTCGTCACGATGACGCCGATGGTCGTGTTCTGGCGCCCGCCGAAGGCCTCCACGTCGCCGGCCGGCCAGTCGGCGAACGTGCCATCTGCGACAGCGCCCGAGGTCGAGCCGTCATCCGGATCGCCGGAGGCATTCACCGCCACGACCGCTGCCACGACCACGTTGCCATGTCGTGCGGTCCCCATGCCGATGCCCCCCGGTCGTGCATGTGCCCGTCCCCGCCAGGTGCCCACCGTTGCACCCGTCCCCGCACCGACCCGTCCCACCGAGACCTCGTCCGACGCCGCCTCGGCGGCCGCCCGACCCTCCGCAGGGCCGGGCCGCACGTCGGCCCCACCCTCGAGCAGGTCGTAGAGCGCCATGGCCACCACGATCGGGACCGGCCCGGCACCCGTGGGGAAACCACGGCCCACTTCCTCGAGGTGGCCCACCACCCCGTCGGCGGTAGCGAGGCCGAACGCCGATCCTCCCGTGAGCACCACGGCGTCGATGTGGTCGACGGTCCGCTCTGGGGCCAGCAGGTCGAACTCGCGGGTGGCGGGCGCCCCTCCCCGGACCTCGCCAGAGGCCACCGTTCCCTCGGGCAGCAGGACGACGGTGCAGCCGGTCCGGGCCACGTCGTCGGTCCAGTGGCCGATCCGCACCCCGTCGATCGGGATCCTCATGGTGCCCGACCGTACTGCTCGGCGAGCGCCCCGAGTCGATCGTCGTAGGTGCCGACGACCTTGCGCCAGTCGAAGCGACGCATAGCCGCTGGCAGGCCCTCGCACCGGGCCCGCCACACCGGCAGGTCGGTGAGGACCTCCCGGAGCCGGGTGGTGAGCCCGCCGTCCGGATACAGCGACGACCCGTGCCACGCCTCCGGCACCACCTCGGGATAGCTCAGGCGGTCCGGTAGGACCGGCACGGCGCCGGCCGCCACCGCCTCGACCACCGAGATCCCGAAGTACTCCTGGGAGGCGGCGCTGACGACCACGTCGGCCCGCCCGAGCAACTCCACGTAGTCCTTCCGGGGCAGGTGGCCGAACTGCACCACCCGGTCGCCCAGGGTCGAACGTGCCTCGACCATCTCGCGGGGGTCGGTCCGGACGTTTTCGCCGGCGATCGCCACCTCGAAGCCGAGTCCCTCGTCGGCCAGCCTGGCGAGGGCCCGGAACACCACCGTCGGGTTCTTGTCGTGGTCCCACCGGTGGTTCCAGAGCACCAACGGCGGGTCGTCGGCCGGATCGTCCCCGTCGCCCGGGTCCGGCACGTCCGCCAGGTCGACGCCGACCGGCACCACCGAGCATCGCCCCGAGACCTCGCCCAGCATGTGGGCATGGGACTCGTCGGGAGACCGGTCGAGCAGCGCCGGCAGGCCGCCCAGCAGTTCGTCGAGTTGGAAGCGGGAGTTGCACCACACCTCGTCGGCGGCGACCATCGAGCGCCAGTTGGCCAGCGGGAACTCGTCGTCGGCCTTCTGGTTCGGGCTCAGCGGGTAGCCCAACTGGTTCTCGTGCAGGTACAGCACCACCGGAGGATCGCCGAGGATGCGTCGGGTGAGGCCCAGCCACGCCGGCAGGTCGAACATGCCGCTCGCCAGGACCATGTCGGGTGGGCCGCCGGAGGCAACCACGTCGTGGGTCGCCGCAGCGAGGCTCACCGAGGCCCCGCGCATCCGCCAGCGCCAGGAGGTGCCGGGCAGCGACACCGTCACGACCTCGTGCCGGCTGTTGGCGGCGAGGCCCTCTGCCCAGGACGCATGGGACCCGCCGTGGAACGGTTCGACCAGGAGCACCCTGAGCGTCATCGGACCGGCAGCGCCTCAGTGGCGCCTGGGCACGCGGGCCCCGAGGGACACCAGCACCTCGTAGGTGATGGTGTCGAGGGAGGCCGCCACCTCCTCTGCGCTGATGCTCTCGTCACCCTGACTTCCCAGCAGCACCACCTCGTCACCGATCGCCACGTCACCGTCCACCTCGACCACCAACTGGTCCATGGTGACGACGCCACGGATGGGCCGTCGCCGGCCGCCGACCAGCACCGAGCCGCCGTCCCACCAGGCCCGGGTGATCCCGTCGGCATAGCCGATCGGGACCGTCGCAAGGCGGGTCGGTTCCCCGGCCCGCCACCGGCGGCCGTAGGAGACCCCCTCTCCCGCCTCGACGACGTGGACATGGCGGACCTCGCTGCGGAGACGCGCCGCAGGCCGCAGGCCCAGACCCGCACAGGCAGCGGCCAGTTCCGGCGACGGGGACACCCCGTAGATGCCGATACCGGCCCTGACCAGCGACCGGCGGGCCCCGGGACTCGTGATCAGCCCGGCGGTGTTCGCCAGGTGGACCAGCTCGGGATGGACGCCGTGTTCGGCAAGTTCGGCCAGCACGGCGTCGAAGCGCCCGATCTGGACGCCGGTGAACGGATCCGCGGGAGCATCGGCGACGGCGAAGTGCGTGAACACCCCTTCGAGCACCAGTCCCGCCCCGAGCGCCCGGCGGGCCAGGTCCGTGGCATCGGCTGGCGCCGCCCCCACCCGGTGCATCCCGGTATCGACCTTGAGGTGGACGGACGCCCCGGGTGCAGCAGCAGCGAAGGCGTCGATGCCCGCCTCGGAATAGACCGTGGGCCGCACGCCGCCGAGCTCGGCGACCCCGGGCATGTCCCCGGCTTGTGGCTCGCTGAGCATCAGGATCGGGGCATCGAGGCCGGCCGCACGGAGTTCGGCGGCCTCCTCGACCAGCGCTACCGCCAGCCATGACGCGCCGGCCTCGACAGCCGCCCGCGCGACCGGAACGGCCCCGTGTCGGTACCCATCGGCCTTGACGACGGCACACAGCGCCGCCTCCCCCGCCAGGGCGTCCAGCACGCCCACGTTGTGCCGAACGGCGTCCAGGTCGATGTCACACCATGTGGGACGCATCAGGCCGACCCTCCCTGCGACCGATCCACGCCGAGCCGCCCCAGGAGTTCGGGCAGGCACCGGTCGAGGTCGCCTGCGACCACCCCGGTCGTCGGCAGTTCCCGGACCGTCAGGCCGTGTACGACGGCGGCGGCAGCAGCCGCCTCGAGGGGGTCGGCGCCCCGGGCGAGAAAGGCGCCGAGAATCCCCGCAAGGACATCACCCGACCCGGCCGTCGCCAGTCGCTGGTCGCCGGACGCCCCCAGCAGGACCCTGCCGTCGGGAGCGGCAACGACCGTGGTCGGCCCCTTCAGGAGCACGACCGCCCCGCTCCGCACGGCGAAGGCCCGGGTGTCAGCCAGGCGGTCGGCGCCGGGACGGGCGCCGGTGAGTCGCTCGAACTCACCGTCGTGGGGCGTGAGGACCGTGGATCCATCCCGTAGCGGCCCGTCGATGGCTCCCAATGCGTTGAGCCCGTCACCGTCGATGACGGCCGGGCCGGGGAAAGAGGAAAGCAGGGAACGGACGGCGTCACCGGAGACCGGCCCGAGGCCAGGACCCAGGACGAGCGCAGCAAAGCGGTCGAGGCCGTCCGGTGGGGTCAGGTCCGACGGGATCGGATCGGCCACCACCTCGAGCGGAGCGGCATGCAGCACACCTCCGCCGGGGACCGAAAGCCGTACGTAGCCGGCACCTGACCGTTGGGCGGCACGGGCCGCCAGGTGGGCGGCGCCCTCCATACCCGGCGATCCGGCGACGACCCAACAGGCGCTCTCCCACTTGTGGGCATCACGGGGCCGGGACGGAACCAGTGCCGCCACATCGGACGGCTCGACCAGTTCAGTCCGCAACGAGGTGACATCAAGGCCGATGTCGACCAGCAGCACCTCACCGCAGTGATCCGGCCCATGCCCGAACAGGTGGCCCGGCTTGAGAGCAGCGAATGCGACAGTCCGCTCGGCGGTCACCGGGGAACCCAGCGGGCAGCCGGTCAGGCCGTCGATGCCGGAGGGCAGGTCGACGGCCAGCACGGGCGAGTCGGTGGCCGGCGCCGAATACGGACGGCGCAGGCCGGTGCCGTACGCGGCGTCGATCACGAGGTCGGCATCGGGGATTGCGGCGGGCGCCGCTTCGGCCTCGAGCACCGTGACCTCGGCACCGAGGTCGCTGAGCCGATCTGCGGCCACGCGCCCGTCGGCACCATTCGATCCTCCTCCGGCGACCACGACGATCCGGCGGCCCTCGGCCCCGCCCAGCAGGTCGACGGCCACCCGGGCCACGGCAGTACCGGCGCGACCCACGAGCACTTCGAACGGCTCGGAAGCGGCGGCGTCGATGGCTGCCATCTCCTCGGGTGTGGCGACCGGCTGCATACCCTCAGCGTGCCACGACCACGGCCTGGGCCACCGTGTCGGTGTGTGAGATCGTGACCAGCCATCCGGTGACGCCCGCCGCAGCCGCCGTCTCGGCAGCCTCGCCGTGCAGCAGCAGCGAGGGGGCTCCCGATCCGGCCCGGACCACCTCGATGTCGTACATGGTCATGCCTCCGAGTCCGAGGCCCAGGGCCTTGAGGGTGGCCTCCTTGGCGGCGAACCGGCCCGCATAGCGTTCGGCGGGGTCGCTCCGCTGGTCGGCGTAGGCCCGTTCGCCTGGGCGGAACAGGCGCTCGCGCAGTCCCGGTGTGCGCTCGAGCGACCGACGGAACCGATCGATGTCGACGAGGTCCGTGCCGATACCGATCATCTGGTGCCCGTTGCTCAGGACCTGTTGCGCAACCGGTCGGCGATGGTCCCGACCTCGTCGATGAGGAGGTCCTCGACCGGGATCGACACCAGAAGGTCGTCCCGCAACGACGGTTCGGTCTCGCAGACGGCGTCTCGGATCTCGCCGTAGCGGTTGTGGTAGCCCTCGAGGACGCTGCGCACGGCGTCCGGTGACAACCGGTCGACGGTCGTGATGTGGAGCAGCGTGAGCCCGACGGCCTCGGCGTCCTTGACCTCGGGCACGAGCACGATCGTCCGGTCGTCACGGGCGCCCCGGGTGACGAGCACCTCGCGGTCGACCGCCACGCGGTGCTTGGTGCCACGCAGCGCCGGGTCGCGCTCCGTGCGCGAGGGGATGCCGGTCGAGACCCCGCCACGGTCGACGATCGCTGCGATCGGCGTCGAACCTTCGACGTCGTCGAGCCGGTACCGGGTGAATCCGGTTATCTCGGCGACTGCCGGGTCGAGGGCCATGAGCAGGCGAAGCGTCCGGTAGCTGAGACCGTCCCGGGGGGCGCCGGCATCGAGCACCGCCCGGGTGAGTCGGGCCTCGAGGAGGGTCTCGTCGGTCCGTGAAATGCCGACCGTGACGGTCTTGGCCTGGTGCTTGATGGCGTCGACGGGGCGGGTGAGTTCTTCGATGGCGAGGGTCAGGGCCGAGGCCAGGTCGTCGAGGACCAGGGCGGGCGTGCCGACCCTGCCGAACTCGCGCTGGTACGACTCGAGTGGTACGTCGCCGAGGGCATACCGGAACAGCGATGCCAGGCGTACCGCCGTTGCCGCCTCGAGGTGCCCATTGAGGCGGCCCGAGCGGAGTTCGTCGTTGAAGCGGCCGGCACAGGGCAGGATGCGCTCGCGTACGGCGTCGACGAGTGCATCGCCCGCCTGACCCCCCGGCGACGCGTCGAGTTCACCGGCCGCCGCCTGCTCGATGGCGGCATGGGCCTCCCGGAGCGGACGGGCCTGGGCGTCTATCGCCAGGGCGGCTTCGTACCCGAACAGGTGGCCGACCATCGTCGAAAGCACGAAGGCCAGTCGGGGGTGCACCACGGGCACCCCGATGACGTCGAGGGCCTCGGGATACCGCAGGGGGACATCCGTGACCACGAGAGGCGCCGCCTGGTGGGCCCGGTAGATCGCCACCTCCTTGGCCACGTCGTCGATGGTCGAACCCGACATCCCGGTTGCACAGACGAGGATCAACGGCTCCGAAGAGAGGTCGATGTGCTTCTTGTCCTCGGTGGCGTCGGCGGCGATCGACTTGTAGCAGAGTTCCGACAACTTGATCCGGATCTCACGTGCGGCGATGAGGTTGGCGCCGTTGCCGACCACCGCCCAGTAGCGGCGTCCGGGTGCATGTCGGGTCGCCAGTTCGGCGATCCACTCCCGGCCGGCGAAGACCTGCGCCATGGCGTCGGGCAACGTCTGAAGCCCGGCAAGAACGGCTGCGCGGTCGGCAGCGCCCGGGGATCCCACGGCGTCGGCCAGGGCGGCACCGAGCAGGAAACCCGCCACGGACTGCGCGTAGAAGGCCTTGGTGGAGGCCACGCTCATCTCCACGTCGCGTCCGTCGGAGGTGTAGAGCACCCCGTCGGCACGATCGGTCAGGTCGCTGTTGCGGCGGTTGACGATTGCCAGGACCCGGCCGCCACGGGAACGGACCAGGTCTACGGTGCGATTGGTGTCGGTGGTCGTCCCCGACTGGCTGATGGCGACGACCAGCGTGTCGGACATGTCGGGCCGAAGTCCGAATCCGGAAAGTTCCGTGGCAGGCCGGGAAGAGACGTTGATCCCCGTGCCGACGAGCTCGGCACCGATTGCGGCGGTCACCGCCTCACCTGCGATCGCCGCCGTCCCCTGGCCGATGACGACTATGTTCGAGATGCGCCTCGACGCCAGGTCGGCTCGTAGGGAGTCAGGCGTCACCTCGGGCGCCAACGAGACGGTCAACGTGCCGGAGTCCTCGACGAGCCGACCCCGCAGGGTGGACCGCACGGACTCGGGCGACTCGCCGATCTCCTTCAGCAGGTAGTGGGGATGGTCGCCCCGGTCGATGTCACGGGTGGTGATGTCGGCCCCGACGACTTCGCCGTCGACAAATGGCAGGTCGCGGCCATCGAAGGCCCTGCGGCGCAACCCGGCCAGCGTGCCGGCTGCAGCACCGTCCAACTCGATCAACTGCCCACAGGTCGCTGGGTTGCCCGCCTCGGCCGGTGACTCGCCGTCCATGCGGACGTACTCGGCGCAGAGCTCGACCACGCCATACGGCTCGCTGGCCACCACGAAGGCGTCTTCTGCCAGACCGATGTACAGGGCCTGGCCGCTTCCCCGGAGTGACAGCAGGAGGCGATCGGGTTCCCCGCCGAACGATGCGGCGATGGCGAGCGAGCCCTCGAAGGCCTGGACCGTCCGACGAAACGCCTCATCGGGAGCCACCCCGTCGTCGAGGTGGCGGGCACACAGGAGGGGCACGACCTTGGCATCGGTCGTGATGGCATCGGGTACCTCGAGGCGCTCGGCGACGGCCAGGTCGGCGTGGTTGTCGACGTCGCCGTTTTGCACGGCCGTCACGAAGTGGCTCGGTGGGCCGCCGTCGCTTCCCGTCGAGTCGAGCGGGTGGGCGTTGACCTCGGCGATGATCCCGAAGCTGGCCCACCTGGTGTGCCCGAGAACCGATCCCCGGACCGACTCGCCGGTGAGGCCACGGACCAGGAGGTCGTCGCCGGCCAGCGCCCTGCGCAGCACCGACGTGTTGTCGCCCAACTCGCCGATTTCGGCTGCCGTCTTGACGACCAGGACCAGGCCACCGCCGGGAAGCACCCGGGCGCTCCCCGAACGTAGGAGCAGGTCGGAAGTCCGCGGGGCCAGCATGCTGGCGATTGCCGGATCGTCCAGGTCGAGACCATGGTCCCAGAGGGTGACCTGGAGCCCGGCGGAATCACGGCCGCGCACCTCGAGGCGATCAAGCGCGCTGAGCGCCTGTTGGATCGACAGGAGGACCGCCGTTCCGGATCGGCTGGGCGGGTCGGCTGTAGATGAGAGCGAGGCGACGCCACGGGCAGCCCCCAGGCGGTCGTTGGAGATCGCCCATGCTGCATCCCGGAGCCGGACGAGTGCGACGTTGCCCGCCTCCCGGTCTCCGATCCGGGCACCGATGGCCGCCTCGACGGACGCGAACCTCGTCCGGACCGTCGACATCCGGTCGGCGACGTCTTCGAGCAGCCCGGCGTGGCCCAACAGGGACTCGAGCCCGGGAGTGCCACCCAGCAGGGAGTCGACCTCCTCCAGGCAGGCGGCTGCCTCGGCGAGGCTGACAGGGTCGCCGGCGTCGAGCAGGTCGAGAGCCCGTCGGATCGGGGTGACAACGGCTTCGGCGTCGGGAGCCGGGCGGGTGGCGGGGCGCCGAAGCACCGCGATGATGCCGCACATCGTGTCCTGGTTCCTTCCCGCAGCCGTCCGGCTACCCGTCTGGCCGCCTCGGGTTGGATTCTACGCTGTCACCCCTGCGGGGAGTCAGCGCTCCGGTCGGCGATCAGTTTCGCCGCCTCACAGAGTTCGTCGGTCAAGCGGTGCGCCAGATCAGCATCGAGGGCCTCGACCATGACCCGGACGACCGGTTCGGTCCCGGAAGGTCGCACCACGACCCGGCCCTCATCGCCCAACAGGTCGGAGGCAGCGGCTATGTCGTCAACCATCGCTGCGACCACCGCCTCACAGGCTCCGGCAACGGTCACGGCACGCAGGACCTGGGGTGCCTTGACCACGAGCCCGGTTGTCCACGACCCGAGGTCGCGTCCACGGCGCCGGGCCGCATCGAGTGCCTGGATTCCGGCGAGGAGGCCGTCGCCCGTGGTGGCGAGGTGGCGGAAGATCACATGGCCGGACTGCTCGCCGCCCAGCGTCCAGCCGTTCGACTCGAGCGCCTCGAGGACGTAGCGGTCGCCCACGGCGGTCTCGTGGAAGGCGATGCCCGCTGCGTCGAGGGCACGGCGCAGGCCGAGGTTCGCCATGACCGTCCCGACGACGGTGTCGCCGGTCAGGAGGCCCCGCTCGTGGAGGTCGATTCCGCAGGCGGCCAGGAGGTGGTCGCCGTCGAGAAGGACTCCATCGGCGCCGACGGCGACGACCCGGTCGCCATCGCCGTCGAATGCCAGGCCGGCATCGGCCCCGGCGTCGGCCACTGCCTGTTGCAGTCCCTCGGGGTGCATCGATCCGCAACCCTCGTTGATGTTGTAGCCGTCGGGAGCGGCGTTGAGCACGGTGACACCTGCGCCCAGGCGTTCGAGAACGGTGGGGGCGAGGGTCGACATGGCACCGTTGGCACAGTCGACGACGAGAGCGAGCCCGTCCAGGGCACCGGCTTCGACCGACGCAGCGACCGCCTCGGCCCAACGGTCGTCGGGCACAACGTCGGGCACCGCACGGCCCGTGGCCTCGAGTTCGGGGGTCTCGTCCCAACTGGCCTGGAGTGCTGCCTGTGCGGCATCGTCGAGCTTGTGGCCCCCGACGGCGAAGAGCTTCACGCCGTTGTCGGTCCAGGGGTTGTGCGAGGCGGAGACGACCGCACCGCCGATCCCGTCTGCGGCCGCCATGTGGGCGACAGCAGGCGTGGGAACCATGCCCAGGGGTCGTACCTCTACACCACCGTCGATGAAGCCGTCGGCCAACCAGAGGGCCAGTGCCTCGCCGGAGGCCCGGGTGTCGTGGCCGATGGCGACCTCGTCGGCACCCAGGTGGCCGGCTGCGGCACGGCCGAGGGCGCGCACGACCGACTCGGTGAGCACGGTGTCGGCCCTGGCTCGAACGCCGTCGGTGCCGAAGTGGAGGGCCATGGGCAACTGGGGTCGCGGATTCGGACCACCCGGCACGGGTCGCCGACCGCCGCTAGCGCTTGCTGTACTGCGGTGCCTTGCGGGCCTTCTTGAGGCCGTACTTCTTGGACTCCTTCTTGCGATCGTCACGCGTCAGGAGCCCAGCCCGCTTGAGGGCGTCCCGCCGCTCGGGCTCGAGGGCCTCGAGTGCACGGGCGATGCCGAGGCGGAGCGCTCCGGCCTGGCCGGCGGCACCCCCGCCGTGGACGGTGGCGTCGATGTCGTAGGCGCCCTCGGTGCCCGTCACCCGGAGTGGTTCGAGGAAGACCAGGCGGTGGGACTCGGAAGGGAAGAAGTCATCAGCGGCACGACCGTTGATCGTGATGGTGGAGACACCGTCGATGGGGCGCAGGCGCACGCGGGCGACAGCGGCCTTGCGGCGACCGGTGGTCTGGATGAGGGGGTGCGTCATCGTAGGTTCCTTGCTCGGTCCTGCTCGATCACGAGGTGCGGGCCCGGGCGTGCTCGATCTCGAGCGGTTGGGGCTGCTGGGCCTCGTGGGGGTGCTCCGGGCCACGGTAGACCTTGAGCTTCGTGATCATCTGTCGACCAAGTCGGTTCTTCGGGAGCATGCCCCGAATGGTCCGACGCACGGCCTCGTCGGAGCGCTCGGAGAGCAGGCCACCGAAGGCACGGGACCTGAGGCCGCCCGGGTAGCCGGAGTGGTCGTAGACCATCTTGTCGGTGGTCTTGGCACCCGTCAGCACGACCTTGTCGGCGTTGACGATGACGACGTGGTCCCCGGTGTCCATGTGGGGCGTGAAGGTCGGCTTGTGCTTGCCGCGCAGGATGGAGGCCACCTCGGTGGCCATGCGGCCGAGAATGAGGCCTTCGGCGTCGACGACATGCCAGGCACGCTCGATCTCGCTGGCCCGGGGGGTGTAGGTGGACACGGGGTACCTCTCAAGAGCGTTGTTCGGGCGGTCGACCGGGGGACAGAAGGACCGGAGCCGCCATGGCCGTACGGCCAGAGGGCAAGGCTACGGCCGTGCGCTGGGCCCGGCAACCCTCACGCCCCGGCGCCGGCCGATGGTCAATCGTCCGGATAGCGCACCGACCAGAGTGTGAGCCCGTGTGGTGGTGCAGGCTCTCCTGCAGCCTGTCGATCGCGCGCCTCGATCATCCCCGGTACGTCACCCGCCTGTCGCCTTCCCCGCCCCACATCAACCAGCGTCCCGACGATGGAGCGGACCATCTGGTGGCAGAACGCTGTGGCGGTGATCCTGAACTCGAGGAGGCCGGCATCGTCCGGTCCCCACCACTCCGCCGTCTCGATCCGGCGGACGAGGGTGGGTGCGGCAACGCCGGGTGCCACCTTCGAACGCCTGCAGAACGACGTGAAGTCGTGCTCGCCGAGGAGATGATCGGCTGCCGACTGCATGGCGGGCACGTCGAGCGGATCGACGATGTGCCAGGCGGTGGCGGCCAGGAAGGGGTCGGGATCCTGCCGGTTGAGCACCTGGTAGCGGTAGGTGCGTCCCGTCGCCGTGAAGCGGGCGTCGAAGCCATCGCCCGACCGCTCGAGGTCACGGAGCACCAGGGAAGGCCCGCACTGCCTGTTGACCGATCGCCGGATCCTGTCCAGGTCGCTGTCGTCCGGTGCGTCGAAGCTGACCACCTGTCCGACGGCGTGCACCCCACGGTCCGTGCGGCCGGCGCACGTCACGACGACGGTCGTGCCGACGACACGTGAGAGGGCGGCGTTCAGGTCACCGGCGACGGTGCGGACGCCCTCGTTCGGCACAAAGCCGTGGTAGGGGCCTCCGTCGTAGGCAACGGTTGCCCGGACCCTCATGCCAGGTGTGGTCAGACCAGCTCGATGCGGGCCATCGGGGCGTTGTCACCGGGGCGGGGGCCGACCTTGAGGATGCGGGTGTAGCCGCCCGGACGGTCGGAGTAGCGGGGACCGATCTCCTCGAAGAGCTTGGCAGCCATCTCCTTGTCGCGAAGGAACGACACCACCTGGCGATGGTTGTGGAGGCCGCCCTTCCTTGCCTTGGTGATGACCTTCTCGGCCACCGGTCGGAGCGCCTTGGCCTTGGCCTCGGTTGTCGTGATGGCCTCGGCTGCGATCAGCGACGCCACCAGGTTGGCCAGCATCGACTTCTGGTGGGCCGAACTTCCGCCGAGGCGACGGCCCTTCCTCGGTGTCGCGAACATGGCGTCAGTCCCGCACCTTCAGGGCCAGCCCGCGCTCGTCGAGCTTCTCGAGCACCTCGTCGAGGGACTTCTGGCCGAAGTTCGTGATGGCGAACAGGTCATCCTCGGTGCGATCCAGCAGTTGGCCGACGGTGTCGATCTGGGCCCGCTTGAGACAGTTGCGGGGACGCTCCGAAAGGTCGAGGTCCTCGATCGGCAGGTCCATGTCGGGAGACTCGCCACCGATCGGGCCGATCTCACCGAGGGACAGGCCCTGTGGCTCGTCGCTCATCTCCTCGATGAGCTGCACCAGCGCCCGAAGCGTGCCACCTGCCGAGGCCAGGGCGTCACGGGGCGTCTGCGAACCGTCGGTCTCGATCGTGAGGATCAGCCTGTCGTAGTCGGTCGACTGGTCGACCTGGGTGGCCTCGATGTCGAACGACACGCGACGAACCGGTGAGAACAGGGCATCGACCGGGATCACGCCGATCGGGCCGTCTACAACCGAACGGTTGGAGGACTCGAATCCCCGGCCCCGCTCGATGGTGACTTCGGCGGAAAGGCGGCCGCCCTTGTTGACGGTCGCCAGGTGCAGGTCGGGGTTCAGGACCTCGATGTCGGCGTGGGGCGACAGGTCGCCGGCGGTGGCCTCGGCAGGGCCGGTGACCTCGAGGCGAACGGTGACGGCCTCGTCGCTGTGGCTTCGGACCACGATGTCCTTGAGGGCGAGGATCATGTCGGTGATGTCCTCGACGACGCCGTCCAGGGTGCCGAACTCGTGTTCGGCGCCCTCGAAGCGGACCTGGGTGATGGCCGCACCGGGAACCGACGACAGCAGTGTGCGCCGCAGTGAGTTGCCGAGCGTGGAGCCGAAGCCCGGCTCGAGTGGACCCACAGCGAACTGTTGGATGTTGACCTGTGCCTCGTCGATCGGCTCGACGGTGGGACGCTGAATAACCAGCATGCTTCTCTCTCTTGATCCGGGGATTGACCCTGGTGGGTCGGGCTACTTGCTGTAGAGCTCGACGATGAGGTGCTCGCGCACCGGGATGTCGATCTGATCGCGTACGGGGAGTTCCCTGACGGTGACCTCGAAGCCGTCGCCGCCCACGTCCAACCAGGCCGGTGCCTGTCGGTCGAGGACGTCGATGTTCCAACGGACGATGACCATGTCCCGGGCCTTGGGGCGGAGGCTGACGACGTCACCCTTGCGGACCCGGAAGCTGGGAATGTCCACCCGGCGGCCGTTGACGTCGAGGTGGCCGTGGTTGACCATCTGGCGGGCCTGGGGACGGGTTGCCGCCAGGCCGGCGCGGTAGACGACGTTGTCGAGGCGCAACTCGAGGAAGCGCAGCATGTTCTCGCCCGTGACGCCTTCGCGTCGGTTCGCCTCCTCGTACAGGCGGCGGAACTGCTTCTCGGTCAGGCCGTAGGAGAAGCGGGCCTTCTGCTTCTCCTGGAGTTGCAGGAGGTACTCGGACTGGTTGGGGCGGCGACGGGTGCGGCCGTGCTCACCCGGTGGGTACGGGCGCTTGTCGAGGGCGATGGTCTCGCCCTTGGTGCCGAAGATGTTCGTGCCGAGGCGACGGGAAACCCGCGCCCGGGGGCCGGTGTAGCGCGACATGTCAGACCCTCCGACGCTTGGGTGGGCGACAACCATTGTGAGGAATCGGCGTGACGTCCTTGATGCCGGTCACCTCGATGCCCGTGCCCTGGATGGTGCGAATGGCGGTCTCCCGTCCCGAACCGGGTCCGCGGACGACGACGTCGACCTTGCGCACCCCGTGTTCCATGGCCCGCCGCGCACACTGCTCGGCGGCCATCTGGGCAGCGAACGGGGTGGACTTCCGGGATCCCTTGAAGCCGACGTTGCCGGCCGACGCCCATGCCAACGTGTTTCCTCGCTGATCGGTGATGGTGATGATCGTGTTGTTGAAGGAACTCTTGATGTGCGCGACGCCGTGCGGGACGTTCTTGCGTTCCTTCTTGCGGGGTCGACGACCGCCGGTTGGGGGTTTCGCCATTATTTCGTGACCGTCTTCTTGTTGGCCACCGTCTTGCGGGGCCCCTTGCGGGTACGGGCGTTGGTGTGCGTGCGCTGGCCGTGCACCGGGAGCCCTCGTCGGTGGCGAAGGCCCTGATAGCAGCCGATGTCCATCTTGCGCTTGATGTTCTGGGAGGTCTCACGGCGCAGGTCGCCCTCGACCTTGAGGTTCTGGTCGACGTACGTTCGGATGCGGGCGACCTCGTCATCGGTGAGGTCACGGACGCGGGCGGTGGGGTCGATCTGGGTACCTGCGCAGATCTGCTCTGCGGTGGTCTGGCCGACCCCGTGGATGTAGGTCAGCGAGATCCAGGCCTGCTTCTCCCGGGGGATGTCAACGCCGGCGATTCGTGCCATGTCGTGCCTCTACCCTCTCAGCCCTGGCGCTGCTTGTGGCGCGGGTTGCTGCAGATGACCCGTACGCGACCGTGGCGCCGGATGATCCGACACTTCTCGCACATGGGCTTGACGCTGGCTCGAACCTTCATCGTTGGCTTTCTTATCCGCCTACTTGTACCGGTACGTGATCCGACCCCGTTGGAGGTCGTAGGGGGTGAGCTCCACCTGCACCCGGTCGCCGGGAAGGATGCGGATGTAGTGCATCCGCATCTTGCCGGAGATGTGGGCCAGCACCTTGTGGCCGTTCTCCAACTCGACCTTGAACATGGCGTTGGGCAACGGCTCGAGCACCGTGCCCTCCATGACGATCGCGTCTTCCTTCTGCTTCGGCAGGATGCTCCTCCGGATCGGGTCGGCCAGGTCGGAAACGGTTGCGCGGACACACGGAAGCGCCCGGCAGAGGCCGACGGGCCACGCTATCGGGGCCCTAGGACGCGACCAACCCAGTGGTCGACGATGCACGTCCTGGACCGCTGCCCCGGTGCGGGTAACGGTCGACAGGTACGTCACGTTCATGCCGGTGCTCCCTCGATCGCAGCGCGGAGGCGCTCGAAGACCTCGTCCTCGCTCCCCAGGCCGTCGACGACGGAAAGCAGGCCGTGTTCCCCGAACCAGGCGAGCAGCGGCGCCGTCGAGGATTCGTACAGGTCGAGGCGGCGTCGGATCGCCTCCTCCGTGTCGTCGGGTCGACCGCGGTGGAGCATCCGTTCGGTGGCCTCGTCGGCAGGGACCTCGATGTTGACCGCGCGGACGCTGTCGGTACCGCCGAGGATCTCCTCGAGCGCCGCGGCCTGGGCCGGCGTGCGCGGAAAGCCGTCCAGGAGGAACCCGTGTTCGACCACGTCGGGCTTGGCCAACCGTTCGGAGACGATCCCGATCATCACGTCGTCGGGGACCAGGTCACCTGCATCCATCAGGGCTTTCGCCCGCAGGCCAAGGTCGGTGCCCTCGGCGGCCGCGGCGCGAAGCATGTCGCCGGTGGAGATGTGTACCGGTCCCAGGGCCTCGACCAGGCGCATGCACTGTGTGCCCTTGCCTGAGCCCTGACGGCCGAGGATGACGAGGCGGACGGGTTCCACGGTGGTCGTCTTCGGCACCCGGGCGCTACTTGAGGAAACCCTCGTAGTTGCGCATGGTCAACTGCGAGTCGATCTGCTTCATGGTCTCGAGCGACACACCGGAGGCGATGAGGACCGAGATGCCGATGAAGCCGAAGCCGGCAGCACCGGAACTCCCGACGCCTGCCTGCGTGTCGAGGAACACGTTGACGAGGATCGACGGGACCAGCGCCACCGCAGCGAGGAAGAGCGCTCCCGGCAATGTGATGCGGGAGAGGATCCTGGCCAGGTACCGCTCGGTCTGGTGGCCCGGTCGGATGCCCGGGACAAAGCCGCCCTGCTTGCGAATCTGGTCGGCCTGCTTGACGGGATCGAAGGTGATCGCCGTGTAGAAGTAGGCGAAGCCGACGACCAGCACGCCGGTGAAGGTGAAGTAGAAGACGTTGTTCGGCTGGGCCAGGTTGTTGTCGACCCAGTTCCGGAAGCCGTCCCACGGCAACGCCGCGGCGAGCAGGACAGGCAGGTAGAGCACCGACGTGGCGAAGATGATCGGAATCACACCGGACTGGTTGACCTTCAGCGGAATGTAGGTGTTCTGGCCGCCGTACATTCGGCGGCCCACCACCCGCTTGGCGAACTGCACCGGAATGCGCCGTTGGCCCTGTTCCACGAAGACGATGGCGCCGATCACGGCGATCAGCACCACAAGCACCACGAGCAGGGTCGTCGGGCCGTTCTCGGACTGGATGACCGACCCCTGGGCGGGGAAGCCGCTGAGCACCGAGATCATGATGATCAGCGACATGCCGTTGCCGATTCCCTTCTGGGTTATCAACTCGCCCATCCACATGAGCAGCGCCGTGCCGGCGGCGAGGGTCAGGACCACCAGGCTGACGGTTCCGATGTGGAACCGCGGCAACAGGTTTGCGCCGGACTGGCCACTGATCGAGTTGCCGCCGCTGTTGAACAGGAAGGCGAAGCTGGTGGCCTGGATGACAGCGATGACCACCGTGAGGTAGCGGGTCCACTGCGTGATCTTGCGCTGACCGACGGCGCCCTGCTGCTGCCACTGCTCGATGCGCGGCACGACGACGCCGAGTACCTGCATGATGATCGAGGCCGTGATGTACGGCATGACGCCGAGGGCGAACACGGCGAACGTCGTCAGCGAACCGCCGGAGAAGAGTTGGAGGAATGCCAGAACACCGCCCTGGCTGGCGCGGTCCCGCAGCAACTGGACCTGCTCGACGTCGATCCCGGGCGCCGGGATGAAGGCACCGATGCGGTACAGCAGGATCATGAACAACGTGAACAGGATTCGCTTCCGCAGGTCGTGGACCCGGAACATGTTCAGCATGCTGACAAGCACGGCGGTCCCCTCTAGGTGCGTCGAACGGTCGACGTCATCGGTTCATGAGTGCGTTGCCGCTGGCCGGCGGACGCACAGCGAACGGCAGGGGCAGGCGCTCGACCTTGCCACCAGCCGCCGTGATGGCAGCCTCGGCCGACGCCGAACAGGCGTGTACGTGGACGGTGACGGCACGCGTGATCTCGCCCCGCGCCAGCACCTTGACCAGTGACTTCTTGCCGACGAGGCCCAACTCGAGCAGGGTTGCCGGTGTGACCTCGTCGAGGCCCGAGGCCTCGATGGTGTCGAGGTTGACGGCCTGGTACTCGATGCGGAACGGGTTCTTGAAGCCGCGCAACTTCGGCACCCGCTGGTGCAACGGCATCTGGCCGCCCTCGAAGCCGACGCGCACCTTGGACCGGTAGCGCTGTCCCTTCATTCCGCGGCCTGCGGTCTTGCCGCCCTTGCCGCCGATGCCGCGGGCGACGCGCTTGGCCCGCTTCCTGGAACCGGGTGGTGGTGTCAGGTCATGGACCTTCATGTCAGACGACCTCCTCGACCTCGACCAGGTGCGGAACCCGGGCGATCATGCCCCGGATCTCGCCCCGGTCGGGCAGGGTGTTGGAGCGGCCGATCCTGCCCAGGCCCAGGGCGCGGAGGGTGCCGCGCTGCTTGGGCTTGGTGCCGATGGCCGAACGGATCTGGGTCACCCTTAGTTGCCTGTCGCTGGTCGCCATGGTCAGCCCTCGCTCCCTTCGGGTTCAGCGGGAGCGCCGGAGATCTCGGCTTCGCTGCGGCGGTATGCCTCGAGCATCGGGGCGGGGACGAACTCCTCGGGGTCGAGGCCACGCAGTCGGGCGACGTCGTCCGGCCGGCGCACCGACTTGAGTCCGTTGATGGTCGCGCGTGCCACGTTGATGTGGTTGTGCGAGCCCATCGACTTGCAGAGCACGTCGTGGATGCCGGCCTCCTCGAGGATGGCCCGGGCGGCGCCTCCGGCGATCACGCCGGTACCGGGCGCGGCAGGCTTGAGCAGCACGCGGCCGGCACCGTTCTCGCCCATCACCGGGTGGACGATGGTGGATCCTGTCAGCGCCACGGAGAACAGGTTGCGCTTTGCTTCCTCGGTGCCCTTCTGGATGGCGAGGGGCACCTCCTTGGCCTTGCCGTACCCGAGGCCGACGCGACCCGCGCCGTCGCCGACCACCACCAGGGCGGTGAAGGAGAAGCGCCGGCCGCCCTTGACGACCTTGGCGACCCGGTTGATGTGGATGACCCGGGATTCCCGCAGTTGGGCCTCGTCGATGGTGTTTCGTGGTGCCACTAGAACTCCAGTCCGGCGTCACGGGCGGCGTCGGCAAGTGCTGCCACCCGTCCGTGGTAGAGGTAGCCGCCGCGGTCGAACACGACGGCATCGATCCCGGCAGCCCTGGCACGCTCGGCCACGGTTCGACCCACCTCGGTGGCCGCCGCCACGCCTGTGAGCCCATCGGCCACACCGGCCTGCAGCGTCGTTGCCGACACCAGCGTGTTCCCGGTGGCGTCGTCGATGACCTGGACGGAGATGTGCCTGGCCGACCGGAACACGGACAGTCGTGGGCGTTGCGAGGTGCCCTGCACCCGGCGACGGACCCGACGGTGGCGGCGGTGGCGTGCACCCCGCCGATCGAAGGTCTTGGCACTCATTTGGCCGCCTTTCCGGCCTTGCGGGCCACGTGTTCGCCGACGTACCTCACACCCTTGCCCTTGTACGGCTCAGGCTTGCGGAGCGAACGGATCTCTGCGGCCATCTGGCCGACGGCCTGCTTGTCGGCGCCGGAGACGATGATGTGCGTGGGCTCCGGGACGTCGAAGGTGATGCCGTCGGGGGCCTTGACGTTGATCGAATGGCTGTAGCCGAGTTGGAGTTCCAGGGCGCTGTCGCCCTTGGCCAGTGCGCGGTAGCCGACACCGATGATCTGGAGTTCCTTCTTGAATCCCTCGGAGACGCCGACGACCATGTTGTTCACGAGCGAGCGGGTGAGGCCGTGCATTGCACGGTTCCGGCGTTCGTCGTCGGGACGCTCGACGTGCAGGAGGTCGCCCTCCTGTCGGACGGTGATGTCGTCGACCACGTCGAGGTCGAGCGAGCCCCTGGGGCCCTTCACGACCACGTGCTGGTCAGCGATGGTCACCTCGACGCCCGAGGGCACCGTGATCGGGGACTTGCCGATGCGTGACATGTCGAGCCTCTCCTACCAGACGAAACAGAGGATCTCTCCGCCGATCCTTCGGCGGCGAGCCTCTCGGTCGCTCATAAGGCCCCGGCTGGTGCTGACCACGGCTACGCCGAGGCCTCCCTGGACACGGGGGATCGTGCCGTACTTTCGATAGACGCGCAGGCCGGGCTTGGACACACGCTGGAGGCCGCTGATCACACGCTCGCGCTCAGAGGAGTACTTGAGCTGGATCGTGAGTTCCTTGCCGGGGCCTTGTCGGGCCTCGTCCACCGTGTAGTCGGTGATGTAGCCCTCGGACTTCAAGACGTCGGCGAGGGCCACCTTCTGCTTCGACGACGGCATCGACACGCCGTCGTGCATTGCATGGTTGGCGTTGCGCAGGCGCGTCAGCATGTCGGCCATGGGGTCGGTCATCGTCATGTCGTCGCTCCTCTCACCAGCTCGACTTCACCATGCCGGGGATCTCTCCGGCATGGACCATCGTCCGGAGGCAGACCCGACACAGGTTGAACGCCCGGTACACAGACCGTGGCCGGCCACAGCGGCGACAACGCGTGTAGGCGCGCACCTTGAACTTGGGCGTCTTCTGCTGCTTGTTGACGAGTGCCTTCTTCGCCATTACCTCACCTCTCGTCGGAACGGGAACCCGAGGGCATCGAGGAGGGCGCGGCCACCCTCGTCCGAGTCGGCGGACGTCACGATCGTGATGTCCATGCCACGGGTAGCGTCCACCGTGTCGTAGTCGATCTCCGGAAAGATCAACTGCTCGGTCACGCCGAACGTGTAGTTGCCCCGGCCGTCGAACGACCGGTGGTTGAGTCCGCGAAAGTCGCGGATCCTCGGGATCGCCAGGTTCATCAGGCGGTCCAGGAACTCGTACATCCTGGCGCCGCGCATGGTCACCATGGCTCCGATCGCCTGGCCCTCACGGAGTTTGAAGTTGGAGATCGACTTCTTGGCCCGCGTGACCTTCGGCTTCTGGCCGGTGATCGTCTCGAGGTCGGCGATGGCGCCGTCGAGTTGCTTGGCCTGCTGGGCTGCGAGCCCGACGCCCATGTTGACGACGATCTTCACGAGCTCCGGAACCTGCATGACGTTCACCAGGCCCAACTGCTCCTGGAGCGCCGGCCTGATCTCGGTGCGGTAGCGGTCGCCGAGGCGAACCGCTGTGCTCAGTGCCTCAGCCATCGAGGTCCACCCCCGTTCGCCCGCAGACCCGCACCTTGGTGCCGTCGTCGGTGAGTCGGTATCCGACGCGGGTCGGCTTGTTGTCGGCAGGGCTCAGGACCGCGACGTTCGAGACGTGGATCGGCATGGCCTTGTCGATGATGCCGCCCTGCATGGTGGCCTTGGTGGGCTTCTGGTGGCGCTTGGCCAGGTTGACGCCCTCGATGATCACCTTGTCGTCGGCTGGCAGGGCACGGCTCACGACGCCCTCCTTGCCGCGGTCCTTGCCGGTCAGCACCCGGACCTTGTCTCCCTTGTGGATCTTCATGTCAGAGCACCTCCGGCGCCAGCGAGACGATCCGCATGAACTTCTTGTCCCGGAGTTCCCGGCCGACCGGACCGAAGATGCGGGTACCACGTGGTTGCATCTGCTCGTTGATGAGGACCGCAGCGTTTTCGTCGAAGCGGATGTACGACCCGTCGGGCCGACGTCGTTCCTTCTTCGTACGGACGACCACGCACCTGACGACCTCGCCCTTCTTGACGGCGGCGCCGGGAATGGCCTCCTTGACGGTGGCCGTGAAGACGTCGCCGATCGAGGCGTACCGGCGCTTCGAGCCGCCGAGGACCTTGATGCACAGCACCTCGCGCGCTCCCGAGTTGTCGGCCACCCGGAGTCGGGTCTCCTGCTGGATCATTATCTGGCCCTTTCGAGGATCTCGATGATTCGCCAACGCTTGAGCTTCGACAACGGCCGCGTCTCCTGGACCCGGACCCGGTCGCCGATGCGCAGTTCGTTGGCTTCGTCGTGCACGTGGATCTTCTTGCTCCGTTGCACGATCTTGTCGTAGCGGCTGTGGCGGACGCGGTCCACGACCTCGACGACCACCGTCTTGTCCTGCCGGTCGGAGATGACCAGACCTACACGCACCTTGCGGGCGTTGGGTCGGGCATCCGACGGTGAGGCACCCTGGGTGTCTGTTTCGGCCATCAGCCAGCCTCCTCCTCGGCCGCGGCAGCATGCTCCGCGGCGTCGATCTCACGGGCCCGCAACTCGGTGAGGAGTCGGGCCACCTCCTTCTTGACCCGGCTGATGCGGGAGTGGTTCTCGAGTTGGCCGGTCACCAACTGGAAGCGCAGGTTGAACAGTTCTTCCTTGGACTCGCCGAGCCGTTCGAGGAGGTCGGTCTCCCCGAGGTCGGCCAATGCCTTCCTGCGGGCCATCAGAAGCCCTCCTCACGTTCGATGAAGCGTGCCCTGATGGGCAGTTTCTGGATGGCGCGGTCGATGGCGGCGCGGGCCACCTCGGGGTCCGAATAGGACAACTCGAACAGCACGCGTCCGGGCTTCACGACGGCGACCCAGTGCTCAGGGTTGCCCTTGCCCGAGCCCATGCGGGTTTCGGCAGGCTTCTCGGTGACGGGCTTGTCCGGAAATATGTTGATCCAGACCTTGCCACCGCGCTTGATGTGGCGTGTCATGGCGATACGGGCGGCCTCGATCTGGCGGGAGGTGATCCAGCCCGGTTCGAGCGCCTGGATCCCGTACTCACCGAAGGCGACGTCCGTCTGGCCCTTGGCGTTGCCACGCGTCCGGCCACGATGGTGCTTGCGGTGTGCTGTCTTCTTCGGCATCAACATGATCAGTCACCGTCTCCGGGGCGGAAGTGCGGGGTCTCGTGGTGCTCGCGGGTGGACGCCTCGATGGCCTCCTCCTCGGCAAGCAACTTCTCGAACTCGGCGTCGCCCTCCTTGACGAGGGGTGCCGGCTCCGTAGCCTCGATCTCGGTCTCTGGCTCGGTAGGTGCTGCCTCTACCTCGGTCTCGGCGTCGACCTTTCGACGACGGCCCGCAGCAGACGAGACAACGGTGCGGGGCTTGGTCTGTCCCGAGGTCTCGCCCACGGCCATGGCGGCCTCCCGGGTGATCTTGTCCTCGAGTTGGCTCTTGTAGGGGAGGATGTCGCCCTTGTAGATCCAGACCTTCACGCCGATGCGGCCGTAGGTGGTGGCGGCCTCGCGGAAGCCGTAGTCGATGTCGGCCCTCAGCGTGTGCAACGGGACCCGTCCTTCGCGGTACCACTCGGTGCGGCCCATCTCGGAGCCACCGAGGCGGCCCGAGCACTGGACCCGGATGCCGAGGGCACCGGCCTTCTGGGCGTTCTGGATGGCACGCTTCATGGCCCGCCGGAAGGCGACCCGGCCGGACAGTTGGTCTGCGACGCCCTGGGCTATCAGGGCGGCGTCGAGTTCCGGCTCCTTGATCTCCTGGATGTTGAGTTGCACCCGGTTGTTGCCGCTGATCTTGCCCAGGCCGGCACGCAGGCGGTCGGCCTCGGTGCCCTTGCGCCCGATCACGATGCCCGGGCGTGCAGTGTGCACATCGATCCGCAGGCGATCGCGGGTGCGCTCGACCTCTATCCGGCTGATCGCTGCGTGGGGGAGTTCGGTCCGCAGGAAGTCGCGGATCTTCCAGTCCTCGATGATGTTGTCGGCGTACTCCTGCCGGGTGGCGAACCACCGTGACTTCCAGTCGGTGGTTATCCCCAGGCGGAAGCCGTAAGGGTTGACCTTCTGGCCCATCAGGCACGCTCCTCGGCGCTGTCGTCGTCAGGCCCGTCATCGGCCTCTTCGGTGGCGTCTTCGACCTCGAC
>DCXR01000081.1:2730-9561 GCA_002329075.1 Candidatus Neomicrothrix sp. UBA2131 | reverse complement strand
CCCGAGACGACTGCGGCACCCGAGGGCTGAGGTCAGCCCACCCTGGCCAGGAAGTTGGCCAGGAGATCGTGGCCGGAAGCGGTGAGGATCGACTCGGGGTGGAACTGGACGCCCTCGACGTCGAGGTCCCTGTGTCGCAGCCCCATGACGAGGCCGTCCTCGGTGGAGGCGGTCACCTCGAACTCCCCGGGTAGCGACGAACGCTCGACCAGCAGCGAGTGGTAGCGGGTCGCCTCGAACGGTGAGGGAAGCCCGGCGAACACGCCTGCGCCCTCGTGGTGGATCCGGGAGGTCTTGCCGTGCATGACCTCCGGTGCCCGGACCACGTTGCCGCCCCAGGCGGCGCCGATGCACTGGTGGCCGAGGCAGACGCCGAGGACGGGGACCCGTCCGGCGGCCCAGTGGATGATCGAGGTCGAGACTCCGGCGTCCTCGGGTCGACCGGGTCCCGGGCTGACGAGGACGGCGTCGGGTTCGAGTTCGGCGGCCTCGGCAGTCGTGATGGCATCGTGGCGGTGGACGATCGGCTCGGCTCCGAGCTCACCCAGGTACTGGACGAGGTTGTAGACGAACGAGTCGTAGTTGTCGATGACGAGGACACGGGCGGCCACGGGTGCGTACCGTAACGGGCGTGGCCGCCTGCCGTTCGGCCGGATTTCGGTGGAGCCGCCCGTCCTGCCGTGGCGCCCCTATCCTCGTGCCCATGCCGACCCCCCCGAAGAAGCGCGTCGAGGGTGGCCGGGTGACCCCGAAGGGTGGCCCGTCCGGCTCGCGCTACAACGCCCCGACGTCCCCCGCCTCGAAGACCTCGCCGACATGGGTGCCCGTGCTGATGTTCGGCCTGCTGGCGCTCGGCATCGTGATCATCTTCTTCAACTACGTGGGCTGGATGCCGGGCGGGATGAAGAACCTCTACCTGATGGTCGGCCTCGGAAGCATCCTCGGCGGCATCCTCACAGCGACACGGCTCCACTAGCCGCTCCCGACCCCGACCGGCTAGCCCGCAGAATCGCCGGAGATTCCCGGAACCTGTCGGGAATAACACACGTGTCATTTCCCACAGGGTGATCCACAGCCTGTGGATGGGTGCCTACAGGTGGGAACGGGCCGAAGGGGGCCCTCACCCCCGGTTGCCTACTCCTCGGTGACGACGATCTCCATCTCCTCCATGCAGTGGCGGGGTGGGTCCGGGTGCTCCTCGGTGGCAACGGTCATCCGCACCTCGGTGCCGCAGAGGCTGCACCGGTACTGCAACTTCACCTTGCGGAGATCCCCGGGGGGCGGTGGCTCGGGGACCGGCGTGGCAAGGGCACGCAGCAGAGCGAGCCCGGCCCGGACGAGGACCATGGCCACGATGACGGCGAGGACGACCTTGATCAAGGACACGGTGGGAGATCGTATTCGGGTCCGCAGTAGGGTCACCCGCCGACGAGCGCCGAACCTGCCGGAGGGCCTGCCATGGAGTCCACGACCGACATCGACCTGATCCTGCTGGTACTGCGTGCGGTGGCGGGCCTCACCCTCGCTGCCCATGGCTGGAACAAGTTCTTCGGTGGTGGACGGATCCCCGGCACCGGCCGCTGGTTCGACAGCATCGGGATGCGGCCGGGTCGTCTCAACGCGATCCTCGCGGCGAGTTCCGAACTGGGCGCCGGGGTCCTGCTGGCGCTCGGGTTCCTCAACCCGCTGGCAGCAGCCGGCGTCATCGGCGTGATGGTCGTCGCCTTCTGGACCACCCACCGGGCCAACGGCTTCTTCATCATCAAGGAGGGCTACGAGTACGTGTTCATCCTCGCCGTCATGGCGCTGGCGTCGGCCACCCTGGGCCCGGGCGCCTGGTCGCTGGACGAGGCGTTCGGGATCGCCGGCGACCTCGACGGCTGGACGGGCTTCTGGATCGCCCTCCTGCTGGGAGTCGGTGTCGGCGTCCTCCAGATGTTGGTCTTCTTCCGGCCGTCGAAGGTGGCTTCGGGGGACTGAGTGGACGACGACCCCGACGTGGACCTGCGTGCACTCGGTGGATGGTTGGTGGGTCGGTTGCCGGATGCCTCGCGGGTACGGATCGACGAGGCCACCTCGCCGGATGGCGGCTACTCCGGTGAGACGACGATCCTGCAGGCGGTCGTCACAAGCGATGGGTCCGAGCGTGCCGAATGCTTCGTGCTCCGGCGTGAGCCCCCCGAGGCGGCCGTGTACCCGACGCAGGCGCCGGGCATCGACATCGAGGTCGAGTTGCAGTGGCGGGTCATGGAGGCGATCCGAAGCTACACCTCGCTGCCCGTGGCCCCGCCGGTCGGCTACGAGTCCGACCCGGCGGTAATCGGCGCACCGTTCTTCGTGACCGGCTTCGTCGACGGCGACGTCCCCCGGGAGATGCCGGCATACACGGCCGAGGGGTTCTACGTGGAGTGCCAACCGCAGGTCCGACGCGACATGAACCTCGCCGCTGTCAGGACGATCGCCGCCGTCAACCGGATCGACTGGCGGGCGGCGGGCCTGGGCTTCCTGGTCCCCGGCGGCACCGAACCCGGCCACCGTCGCCAACTCGGCCTCTGGCAGGACTTCGCAACGCAGGAACTGCGTGGTCGTGCCCATCCGATCCTGGAGGAGGCCTGGCGGCGCCTCGATGCCGGGACCCCGGACGGTGGCGAGCCGACGCTCTGCTGGGGCGACTGTCGGCTGGGGAACGTCTTCTGGGACGGGGCCACGCCGACGTGCCTCACGGACTTCGAGGGCGCCACGATCGCCCCGGCCGAGTTCGACCTCGGCTGGTTCCTGATGTTCGATCGCTGGATCCACGAGGCCTGCGGCAACCCACGGCTCGATGGTGAGCCCGCACGGGGCGAACTCGTGGTGGCCTACGAGGAGGCACTGGGCTACCCGGTCGGGGACACCTGGTGGCACGAGGCGTTTGCTGCCGCCCGCTACTGCGCCATCGTGGTGCGGGTGATCAACCGGCTCGAGGAACGGGGTGTGATGCCGCCGGGCACCGACACGTACCTTGCCGGCGGCGTTTCCGACTGCCTCCGCCTCCTGCTCGACGAGGGGAGCTACCGGTGAGGGCGGTCGGCGAACTGTGCGGGTCCGGACGGTCCGTCCGAAGGCCTACCTTGCCGGGTCGAGGAACTCGGTGAAGCCGTACCGCGGGTAGGGGCCGACCACGATCTGTTCGAGGACGCCGATGCCGGTGCGGTCGCCACAGGTGGCTCGGACCACGGACTGGACGTGGAGGTTCTCTGGCGACATCTCGTCGACCTCGTCGAGGCGCCACGACTCGCCCTCCATGGCCAGTTCGCCCTTCCAGTGGCCGTGGCCCCAGGTGGAGTGCCCGTAGCCCATGCCCTTCATGCGGGCGGTCACCAGCGGTTCGAGGTCGATGACCAGCGGGTCGCGGTCGACCCTGTCGAGGGTGATCCGGCCGCCGGAGATGCGCCGGGTGCCCGACACGAACGCCAGATCGTGTTGCACCCGAAGCAGGCGCTCGATGCCCGGGTCCTCGATCCCGGGGATGTCGTCGGGGTCACCGTAGGCGGGGAGGATGAACCCGTCCCAGTGCATCTGGTGCCCGTCGGCGTCCTCGAACACGCCCATGTGCGTGACGTGGTCGTCCCAGTGGAGGGGCGCCCAGAAGAACTTGAGGCCCTTGTGCTGGCGGGGGGCACCGGGCGGGGCCGGGTCGCCGACCGGGCGTACGCCCCACGACCGGTCCTTGGTCCCCCATACACGGTCGACGGCGACGGTGGTGCCGGGCAGGCGGATTTCGCCGGTCCAGCGGCCGAACTGGTTGAACCGGGTGGCCTCCATGTGGCTGTTGATCATTCCCCGGTCGAGCAACTGGTAGTCCTCGGCGAACGAGGCCGTGCGCGGTGTCCAGGTCAGCTCGGCGCCGATGCCGGTCTCGTTGTCCTCAAGTACCACCCGGAGTCGCTTCATGGGCTCGAGGATCTCGATCCGGAACGGGCCGATCGTCATGTCGGACGGGTCGTCGGGCATTCGACGCGAGGCGTGGAAGGCGTGCTGGACGCCGTCGTGGACGACGGTCAGGCCGCAGTCCTGGATGCCCAGATTCGGGTACCGGGCGGCGCCGATGCCGAGGTACAGGCCACCGTCGTCGGTATAGCCGTTGAACCAGAAGCGGTCGTAGGCGTTGCGGTCCGACGTGGCCGGGATCGCCACGGGTCGCGGCGTCTGGTGGATGAGGTAGTCGTCGAACGAGGTCAGCACGGTGGCGCTTTCGGTCGGATCGGCCCACATGTTGGTCCATTGCGGGGCGTGGTGGCGAGTCGGTTGCGGCGGGCGGTCGTCCCGCATGGGTTCAGGTCGGCGATGTGCCCCCGTCGAGGTGGATGGTCTGTGCCGTGACCCACGATGCCTCGTCGGAGGACAGGTAGACGCACAGTGCGCCGACATCTTCCGGGGTGCCGAGTCGGCCGGCGGGGATCGAACGGGCGATGTCGCCCAACGAGGTTGGAGTCCCGGTACCCATGAGGCCGAGTGCGATGGAGTTGGCGGTGATCCCGTTCCGGGAGTTCTCGAGGGCGAGAGAGCGCACGAAAGCCATGGCGCCACCCTTTCCGGCGGAATAGGGGGTGACGCCGACCCGGGTACCCATGGTGCCGGCGAGCGACGAGATGGTGACGATGCGTCCCCACCCCCGCTCCACCATTCCACCCAGCACGGCGTGGCAGCAGTTGAGGACTCCGTAGAGGTTCACGTCGATGATGCCGCTCCAGGCGTCGGGCGACAGGTCGTGGAAGGGAGTGAGCGTCATGCCGCCGGCGCCGCCGTTCCCGGCGTTGTTGACGAGCACGTCGACGGCTCCGATGGCATCGACGGCTGCGGCGACGGCGTCGATGCCGGTCACGTCGAACGGCACGGCCTCGGCCCGGTCCCCTGCAGAGCGGATCGACCCGGCGACCGCTTCGGCACGCTCGGCGACGATGTCGTTGACGTGCACGATCGCCCCCTGTGCTGCGAGGGCCCTGGCTATGCCGGAACCGATGTTCTGTCCGGCGCCGGTCACGAGGGCGGTTCGGTCGGTGAGGTCGAACACGGCGACACGGTAGGCGCCGTCTATGGGCGGTGGAGAGCCCGGCTGCCATGTTCGCCGCGATGGGTACCGGACGATTCAGCTGTCGTCAATCCTCACGTCTAGGTGCACACAGCCACAGGGCGATTGATCCGCGGGCATGCGAACAGGCCTTGAGGTCACCGTACATAGGTCAATTCGGCGCCACTGAAACCTTCGACTTGTTCTGGTGTAAGTCCAGGGAATGTTTCCACGCGCAGTTCGCGGTCTCCGACCAGTTGAACGGCAACCACTCCGTACGATTCGTCACCTGCTGCAAGGACTGGGCTCTTTGCCAACTGACGTCCGTTCCAATACTCACCGTCAACGTAAAAGTCGTACGACACGAGTTCGTAGAGGACGAGCCCCGACTCGATCGTTACGTCCGCGGGGTCAGGGGCGTTGCCGGCAACGGCGCCCTGCGTCGATCTCCCATCGAACGTTCCGATTGAGACGAAAACAGCTCGAGGATCGAATCTGTCGTAGGCAAAGGTCAGGTGGCCTGACCAATAGCGGTCAAGGTCAACCCCGCCGTATCCGTTTGTCCCCTCCTGGAACCAAGTGCCGACCAGGCGCCCGTCTACGTCGTATGCGATTTGTCCTGCGATCGGTTCGATGGTGCGCGGGCTCTTCGCGATGAACTGTTCTCGGACCTCGGGCGTGTAGTACTCGAAGTAGTCGGGTGTATGGATCTTCCAGGGTTCCATGCTGTAGCTGGAGGGCTCGAGGAACCCGTCGAGGGTGACCTTCCAGTCGACGATGTTGTAGTCCACGCTCATGGTGAATGTTCCGAGGAGTTCTCCCGCCTCAACTGGAACTTGGACGGATACATAGCCACCCGATGGAGGCGCTTCAGCTTCGAGTCGAGGTGCGAGGTCGTCTATGTGGATGAATACGCTTGAGACCGAGCAGGGATGGTCAATCACGATGCGGTGGTCATCGATAGGAGTGTCCTCACCCTCCCGAATGGTCGCAGCCATTCGCTGGATGCTGGTGACAGTCCCTTCTGCAGGAGAGAAGACGTCGATCTCTCTCTCGGGTTCCAGGTAGTTCACGAAATATGCATGGTCGACCGGGGTGACATGTGAATCGCTCATCTGCCCCATTGGCACAATCAGTTCGATGGCGCCGAGATCGGCTGGCGGGTACTGGAACAAGTCTCTCTCGTCGCATTGACCGTCAGTCGTTGGTTGATCGCCCGTTGAGGGCCCAGCCGCCGCTCCGAGAAGGAGCGCTGAGGTGTCAATCGACGTCTCGACTGTCTCGCAACCCGATCCATGGCACTCCTCGACGAACACCTGAGCGGTGGGCCCAATAAGCGCATTTTCGACGACGAACTCCCATTGACCGCCGGAGTTGTTCGCTGTGGAAGCGGTTGAGGTCCATGTCAACTGTGAACCCGCCTGACGGCCGACTACCTCACAGGAGATCTTGAATTGTTCAACTTCGAGGGTGCATCTGACGCCAAGTCCGCGAGGCAGTTCAACGGTCGTAGTAGACGCTGCCGTCGGTGCCGCCGTCGTGGTCGGAGTGACTGTGGTGGTCGGAGTGACTGTGGTGGTCGGAGTGACTGTGGTGGTCGGTGCGGCGGTGTCCGAACTACCCCCGCAGGCTGAAGCCACCAACAGGGCCACAAGAAACGCTCCGACTCGTCTCACGTCTTGAGTCTGTCACTCCCCCCTGGGGGGGGTGGGGGTGGTCGTCGACCCCCACGTGTAGATGCAGGAACTCGGTGGAAGATCGGTGGCTGTCAACTCAGCTGT
>DCXR01000081.1:0-2402 GCA_002329075.1 Candidatus Neomicrothrix sp. UBA2131 | reverse complement strand
GGGTCACAGGTCCTGTCTGGTGATTTCCGGGGCGACCGCTGGTAATCCACGCCCATCCGGATGGTGCTGAGTCGGGTTGGTTGTCGCTTTGCAGGTCTTCGTTTTTCTGGTAGGTGGTCGTGGCCGTAACGAGTGTGGCGATCAGTCGAAGACGCCGACCAGCCGTTCTGATCGATACACCACCCAGCCAGCCCCGCCTTCAACGGTGAGGCGCCAGACGATGTCACCTCCGTCCGATCCGAAGGGAACAACCTCGACGATCTGGGCCGAAGTCACGCCGTCAATGTCGCCGTTGAGGCCACCATCGGTTATGAGGACGTTGCCGTTGGCCAGCCGATCGGCATCGCCAACGAATCCGGCAAACGCTGGTTGGCCGTTCAACGAGCTTCGGAACTCCCAAAGCTGTTCGGCCGTCTTGGCATCGCCGTCGATGGAATAGAGCACGACACGGCTGAAGTAGGGGTTTTCGGTAGTCCCGAATCCTGGCCTGTGGTTACCGTTGTCGTACACGAGGATGGTGCCATCGTCCTGGACTTCGGGAGCGTGTTGATAGCGATGCCACGAACCGTTGGTCAGGGTCAGATCACCGAGCCGACCGCTCTGCCAGAGCGCCTCGCCAGCGGGGCCCTCGGCATCGTCGGTCCACCGCAAGGCCAGAAGTGCATCGAGATGCCGGATCGACACGATGAGGGCATTGGACGCTTCGTCGACTTCCACGGCATTGGCGTGAGTCCAGTCTCGCGCCAGGGGGTCGATTCCCTTGTAGAGCCAGTTCGGAAACACCCAGTCAAACAACAGTCCGCAAAGGTTGTAGTTCGCCGGATCGTCGCGGGGATCGAAGTAGTCGAATATCGAGAACTCGTTCAGGATCTCGCCGGTGGCAGGGTCGAAGATCACGATGACATCGCCGATCAGGTGGTAGCTGCCATCGAATGTTGCTGGGTCCTCGTCGCATTGGGGTGTGTCGAACCCGTCGAGGACCCGCAGTTCGGCGCTGAGGGTCACGTGTGTGCCATCGGGTAGGCGATGCTGCTCATGATGCATGGCATCGGTGTTGACCACGATTGGTGTGTCGCCAATGACCTGCCGCCCCTGGGCGTCGATGAGGAATCGGCCGGTGATGATGGAGCCTGCCCACTCGTCGAGTAGATCGCCGTCCAGGTTGATCCGGCGGCCTCCCGTGTCGTTGTACTCGAAGAGGATCGTTCCATCCCCGAGGAACCGGGCATCGCCAATTGAGTGATCCTGGTTGTGGTACCAGACGATCTCGCCGGCCTCGTCGGCGATCAACAGCCACCCCGTTGGTCGTAGTGGGTCGAGATCGCCGTCGTCGGCCAGTTCCTCGCGCAGGTCCAGCAGGTTGAACAGGGTGTGGCCAGGGGCCGTTGCCGCTGGATCAAGAAGTTCCGTGGTAATTGGTGGAAGACCGTCTGGAAGGGGACCGGTGGTGAACTCTCCCCGATACCGGGCCGTCCCGGTCGTGGTCACTTCATAGGTGGTCTCGGCCCGCAGCCCCCGCAGTCGGACCTTTCCGCCCTCCGACAGCACGGACACCGTTCGACTGTTCGGCACCGTGGTGACCGAACCGAGTTCGGACACGGTCAGTTCGATGGGTCCGCCATCCTCGACCAGCGCGGCCACGTCGATATCGACCATGAGTGGATGACCGGTTTCCGTTACGACGAGATCGCCTGTGGTCTCCGTGTCATGGTCAGGCGTTGTCGTGCTTTCGTCGGTGTTGGCCGTGTCGGGGGTCGGGGGCGTCGTCGACGACGTCGCGACGGGGTCGCCTGTGGTCTCCGTGTCATGGTCAGGCGTTGTCGTGCTTTCGTCGGTGTTGGCGGTGTCGGGGGTCGGGGGCGTTGTCGACGACGTCGCGACGGGGTCGCCTGTGGTCTCCGTGTCATGGTCAGGCGTTGTCGTGCTTTCGTCGGTGTTGGCGGTGTCGGGCGTCGGGGGCGTCGTCGACGACGTCGCCGCGAGGCCGGCGTTGTCAGCGGCGTCGCTCCCGCAGCCTCCGGCGAGAACGACAAAGGCGAGGATGACCAGCAGAAGGCGTCTCATCGAGGATGGAGTATCCCACTCATTGGCCCGGCAACCCCTCCTTTGCCCCGGTGTCCGTTGGTGGGGTCCCGACAGATACGACGTTTGGCCAGGGAAGCCGAACGAGACCTCGGGTCCGCGGAGAAGCACAAGAGGCAGGCTGCTGCCGACCGGAACAGACAGAGACACCGCTTCCAGTGTCAGGGGTGTAGCCACGAGTCCCGGGCATCGGACGAGCCGTGGCCGCAGTGCAATGCCTGCCAAGCCGGGGCACCTTTCGGGACCCGGTACGGTTCACCAACCACGGCCCCCTGAAACCTGACCTCGCAGAGCCGAGGTTTCTCAGGTCTTGCTTGTGG
>DCXR01000061.1 GCA_002329075.1 Candidatus Neomicrothrix sp. UBA2131 | reverse complement strand
CTGCTGCCGAGTAGTACAGGCCGTGAACCCCGTTCAGGGTTCCTCCGCTAGGCCACCGTCACGCTGATCTCGTGGTAGCCCTCGGCGCCGTTGGGTGCCGGGGCGACAGGAAGCCCGGGCTGCAGCGTGCCGTCCGAGCCGGCCGCCCGCACCCGTATCCGGTGCCTGCCCGGCGTGGCCTCCCACAGGTAGAGCCACTGCACCCAGGATTCGCCGGTCTTCGCCGGCCTGCCACCCTGCGAGGCACCAGCCTCGCCGAGTTGGCAGGGTTGCCACGGGCCGGAGTCGATCGAGACCTCGACCGCAGCGACACCGATGTCCGGGTACCAGGCCACGCCGGCCACGGGCACGGTTCCCGCTTCAACCCGCCTCGTTGGGGGCACGTCGATGCGTGAGGCGATCTTGACCGGGGCGTCCTTGGACCATCCCCTGTCGATCCAGTAGCCGTCCCGGTTGAAGTTGGTGAGTTCGAGGTGGGAGAGCCATTTCACCGCCGAAACGTATCCGTAGAGCCCCGGAACGATGAGCCGGACGGGAAACCCGTGGTCGAGGGGTAGCGGCTCACCGTTCATGCCGAAGGCGACGAGCGCAGTTCGACCGTCGGTCGCCGTTTCAAGGGGGAATCCGGCGGAGAACCCGTCGACCGACCAGGCCATGACCTGTTCGGCCCCTTCCTGCGGTTGGGCAAGGTCCAGAACGTCGGTGAGCAGGACCCCGGTCCAGGTGGCGTTGCCGACCAGCGACCCCCCGACCGTGTTCGAGACACAGGCGATCGTGATGGTGGCGTCGAGCATGTCCAGAACCAGCAGGTCGTCGAGCGTGAGGGAGATGGGCTGCTCGACCAACCCCTCGATCCTCATCGACCAACCGACGGGGTCCACGATCGGCACTGTCAGGGCGGTGTCGATCCGGTAGAAGTCGGCGTTCGGGGTGATCCAGGAATCGAGCCCGTCGATGTCGGGAAGCGAGGGCGGCGGGGCCGTCGTGGTGGGCGGGGTGGTCGTGGTAGGTGGGTCCGAGGTGGGTGGGATGGCGGGCGGGGAGGTGGACGGTGGGATGGACGAGGTGGGCCGGGAAGTGGTTTCGGGCGGAGATGTGGTCGTCATGGGCAGTTCAAACCGTGAGCGGGCCTCCTGGGCCGATCGGTCCGAGATGACGCGTCCGGCTCCAACCAGGGCGACAGCCGTGGCCGACAGGCCGCCCGAATAGAGGAGGAAGCCGCGGCGGTCGGCGTACTTGATCCGGGGGTCCTCGAGTGTGTCGCCCTCGACAGCATCGTCGGATCGGGACACCGGTGCCCGACGCACAACCACCAGGCCGGTGCCGACCATGATGACGGCGAGTGACCAGCTGGTCACGGCCGAAGTGAGCGGGCTGCGGGCCATGGCCCAGCCGCCCACGGCGCCGAAGGCAGCCAGGGCAACCGGCAACCTCGATGGTGCACGCCAGGACAACAACGCCCCGAGCAGCAGCGACACGGCGACGATCCCGGCGAGCAACAGGGGCTTCTGCATGGTGCCGAATGTGCCGATCGTCGTCCGGACTACCGACCCGGGGGCCAGGTCGACGACGAGCTCGCCGACCGCAACGACCGGCGAGAGGAGGCGGGTCGACAGGCTCGAGCCGAACTGGCCGACAGAGAGGGCGATGGCCGCGGCGAGGAACCCGTCGGAGAGCGCACGAAGACGCTCTTCGACCCTCATGACGCGAGCGTAGGACGCACAACCGCTATACGAGGGTCAGGCGTGCGCCAGTCCGGCCACCAGGCGGTCGATGATCTCGTCCAGCAGAGCAGGAGACGTGCCGAAGTTGAGGCGGACATGGCCCTCGGCTCCGATGCCGAACTTGGGCCCACTCTCGCAGGCCACCCCGGTCTGCGCCCGCAGCCAGGTCGATGGGCGGTCGCCCGGCTCGAAGGCCGAAAGGTCCAGCCAGGCGAGGAACGTGGACTCGGGTAGGTGGACGCCCACCTCCGGGAGTTCGGCGTGGAGGCGGTCGACGAGACGATGGCGGTTGGCGTCGAGTACAGCCTTGAGGTCGTCGACCCATGCGTCCCCCGTGTTCCAGGCGGCGATCGAGGCCTCACACCCGAACCGGTTCGGAGCGGTCAGGAGGTTCTCGGGAATCTCCGCCAGTCCGGCATGGAGTTGCTCGTCACCGCACACCGTGACCGCGCAGCGCAGGCCACCGATTCCGAAGGTCTTGATGCCGGAGGTGGTGGCAATCGTGCAGGACGAGGCACCAGGGATCGTCAAGGTCGGGACGTGTTCGGCGCCCGGATGGACGAGGTCGTAGTGGATCTCGTCGGACACGATGATGAGGTCATGTTCGTGGGCGAGTTCGACGATGCGGGTGAGTTGCCCGGAGGTCAGGACACGGCCCGTCGGGTTATTTGGGTGGCAGAGGAGCAGCAGCCGGATCGATGGATCGCCCTCCAGGAGTGTCTGGAGGTCTTCGAGGTCGTAGTGCCAGCCGGCACCATCACGAACGAGGTTCCACTTGACGACATCGCGGTGCGTCGTTGATCCGAGGGACTGGAAGGGGTAGTAGACGGGATCCGAGAACATGATCTTCTGGTCTGGCCGGGTGAACGCCTGCACGCTCGCCCAGACCCCCTGAACCACGTTGTTCGTCGGCCGCACCAGGTCCGGATCCGGTGACCAGCCGTGCCGGCGGAAGACCCAGTTGCAGAACGCCTCGACCAACTCGCCGTCCACGGCGTGGTAGCCGTATGCACCGGCGTCGACGAGTTGGCGCAGGCGCTCGTGGACGGCGGGTGGCTGCCCGAGATCGTGTTCGGCAACCCAGGCCGGGATCACGTCGTCGTCGTATTTCGTCCACTTGACCAGGCCCGAAGCGCGTCGGACAGCCCGGTCGACGACGGCGGCACTAGCAAGGTCGGTGGAGAGGGTGTCAGGCATCGGACGATCGTATGCGACGAGCATGCGGCGCAGCCCGCTCAGGCACGGTGGACAGGTCGCCCAGCGAGCCCGAGGGCTGCTTCCATGATCGACTCGCCGAGCGTGGGGTGGGCGTGGATGGTGCCGGCCAGGTCCTCGACCGTTGCCGCAGTCTCGACAGCCAGCGCCGCCTCGCCGGCCAACTCGGCCACGTGGGCACCCACGGCCTGCACGCCGATGACCGTGCCGGCCTCGTCGGCGACGACCTCCACATAGCCACCGGTGTCACCCAGGGTCCGTGCCCGGCCGGAGGCGGCGAACGGAAACCGGGAGGAGGTCGGTTCCAGGCCCACTGCGGCGGCCGCATCGCGGTCGAGCCCGACGGAGAGAACCTGCGGGTCGCCGAACACGATCATCGGGATGCACGTGGGATCGAAGGCGGATGGCCGGTCGCAGGCGGCATCGACCGCCACCTCGGCCTCGGCGGTCGCCTTGTGGGCCAGCGCCGGACCGTCCGTGAGGTCACCGATGGCGAACACCCGGTCGGTGGCCCGCCGCTGCTCGTCTACCAGGACCAGGCCCCGTTCATCCAGGGAAGCGCCGGTCTCGCTGATCCCGACCGTGTCGCTGTTGGGTCGACGCCCCACGACCACGCCTATCCGGTCGGCGTGAAGCACCAGGTCGCCGTCGGGTCCCGAGACGGCCAGCCCGTCGTCGTTCACCCCGGTCGCCGAGTGCCCGAGGCACAGCCCGATGCCGAGGT
>DCXR01000025.1:24289-58212 GCA_002329075.1 Candidatus Neomicrothrix sp. UBA2131 | reverse complement strand
AACATCCGGGTCTTCGTCACCGGCGGTGCCGGCAGGCACTCGTGTGTGATCCCCTCCTGGGGAATGACCCGCAGCGTCACCTTGGCGCTGGAGGCATGAGAGGCTGTACCCGATGACCACCACCATCCTCGATCCCTCCGGGCCCCTTGCCGAGGGCGCCGTGCAACTCGCCTCCGCAGCGCCCGCCCTGGTCGGCGGGAAGATCGGCGTGCTCGACAACGGCAAGCCCAACGCCCGCCTGCTGCTCACGAGGGCCGCCGAGGGCCTGGCCGCCCGGATCGGCGGCGAGGTGGTGCGGGTGACCGGGAAGTCGGGCAGGTCGGGCGGTGCAGCCAACAACGCAGCGACGGCGTGTGAGTCCCAGGTGCTGGAGAGCCTCAGCAAGGAGGTCCAGGTGGTGCTGACGGGATCAGCCGATTGAGGGTCGTGTTCGTCGTGGAGTGTCCACGACCTCGTCGAACTCGAAAGGGCCGGTGTCGCCACCGTGGTGCTCGCCACTGTTCCGTTCGCCCACCTCGCAGCTGCCTCGGCTACGAATCTGGGCCTCCCCGAAGCCCGGGTGGTCTCCGTCCCGCACCCCCTGGGCGGCACGGACGAGGCGACCGTCGCCGCATGGGCCGAATCCGCAGTGGACGAGATCGTCGAGGCACTTGAACGATGAGCATCGAAATCGACCTCGACGGCACACGAGCCCTCGTGACCGGTGCGGGTGCGGGCATCGGCCGTGAAATCGCCCGCTGGTTGGCGAGGGCCGGTGCCTCCGTGGCCGTCGCCGACGTTCGGGCCGACAAGGCTGCCGAGACGTGCTCACTGATCGTTGACGAGGCCACCGGCGAGGCGTTCAGCGTCGTCGCCGACGCACGCGACGACGCCCAACTCGAGGGCATGGTGGCGGAGGCGGCCGAACGACTGGGCGGCCTCGACGTGGCCGTCAACAACATCGGGATGCTGGGCCCGAGGGGCAGTGCGCCCCTGCTGGACCTCGACGGTGAGGCATGGCGCGACGTCCTGGACCAGAACCTGGTGCTCACCGCCCTCTCCATGAGTGCCGAGGCGCGGGTGATGCAGGGTCAGGACTCCGGAGGGGTGATCGTCAATGTCAGTTCCGGCGAGACCACGCGGCCGGCGCCGGGGCTGGCGGGCTACGGCGCCGCCAAGGCCGCCATCAACCACGTCACCGACACCGCCGCAGTCGAGTGGGGGCCGCTCGGCATCCGGGTGGTGGCGATCGCCCCCGGCACCACCCTCACGGAGACCGTCGCCGGGGCGCTCCCCGAGGGCTACATCGACGCCGTCGTGGCGTCCACGCCCCTCCGGCGCATGACCGAGCACGACGAAATGGGCCGCCTCGTGGTGTTCCTCGCCTCGGACCTCGCCCGCACCGTCACCGGCGGCCTCATCCTCGCCGACGCCGGAGCGAGGCTCTCGCGTTCCCGCCCCGAGTTCCCGGAGAATCCCGCCTAGACACCCTCCGAAGCATGCCTGAGTACCGCCCGGACGGCATCGGGTTCGGCGGTGCGCAGCAGGATCTCCATGGCCCGGTCGATCTCGTCAAGGCCGACGACCTCGCCCAGCAGCGGACCGGTCGGGAAGTCGCCCTGGTTGAGGATCCGGCAGGCCTCGGCCACCGACTCGGGCGTGCCGCCGGCGCCCCCGTGGATGGTGAGCGACTTCATCACGACCTTGTCGGTGACGACGGGCACGGCGGCCCGGTCCTTGAGCCCCGCCCACACCACCTGGCCGAGGTGGTGGACCAGGTCGAAGCACAGGCTCGGCGTCGACGGCGCCGACGCCAGGTCGACCGCCACCGAGGCGCCGAAGCCTCCGGTGAGGTCCTGCACGACCTCGACCGGGTCGTCGACCGTCACGTCGATGGCGTGGTCGGCACCGACCCCACGGGCCACCTCCAGTCGCAGGGCATCCTCGTCGGTGCCGGTCACGACCACGGTCGCCCCCAGCGACTTGGCGTAGGCGGCACACGTGAGGCCCATGTGTCCCGGACCCTGGATGACGATGGTCTGGCCGGCCTGCAGGTTCACCTTCGCCAGCCAGGCCACCATGTTGGACAGCGGCTCGAACAGCGTGAGTTCCTCGGCGGAGATGTCGTCGCTGAGCCTGACGAGTTGCGTGCCCGGCAGGATCGACATGTACTCGCCGTAGCCGCCCCAAAGGCCCTCCCGCTCGTCGAGGCCGAACGAGTATCCGTAGCAGCGCACCCCGAACGGGTTGCCCTCGTAGGGGGCACCGTAGGTGACGATGTTGACAGCCACCCGGTCGCCGACCTCGACGCCCAGGTCTGCACCGTCGTCGAGTGCGTGCACCCGTCCGACGATCTCGTGGCCGGGCACAGTGGGTGAGACCTCACCCGGCACGTGCGGGTGGCCGTTCAGTTGGGCGACGTCGCTGTGGCAGAGCCCGACCGCCTCGACGGCCAGTACGGCCCCACCCGGGGGAGCGGTGGCGACGGCGAAGTCGTCACGCCGGTCCCAGGTGCCGTCGCCGTTGAAGACGATGGCGCTACAGGTCGTCACACCTTCTGCAGCAGCGTGCCGGTGCCGAGGCCGCCGCCGCAGCACATCGTGACCAGGGCGAATTCGCCGTCGGTGCGCTGCAACTCGTGGACGGCCTTGGTGGTGAGGATGGCGCCGGTGCCGCCCAGCGGGTGGCCGAGTGCTATGGCGCCGCCGTTGGGATTGACCCGCTCCATGTCGGGGTCGATCTCCTTTTCCCAACAGAGCACCACCGAGGCGAAGGCCTCGTTGATCTCGACGACGTCGATGTCTTCGATGGCCATGCCGTTGTCCGCCAGCAGCTTCTGAGTGGCCCCTATCGGGCCGGTCAGCATGAACTCGGGATCGGAACCCACGAGGCAGGTGTCGACCACCCTGGCCAGCGGCTTCACGCCGAGCGCCGCCGCCTTGTCGGCGGTCATGAGCAGGATGGCGCCGGCGCCGTCGGAGATCTGCGACGACGAGGCGGCCGTGTGCACCCCGTCGGGTCGCCCGGACGGCTTGAGCTGCGCCAGCCCCTCCATCGTCGTCTCGCGCAGCCCCTCGTCCCGGGCGACGGTCACCGTCTCGCCGGTGGGGCTGCCCTCGTCGTCGAGTACCGGGGCCTCCACGCTCACCAGTTGGGTCCCGTAGCGGTCCTCCCGCCACGCCCGTGCAGCCCTGTCCTGGGAGAGCTTGCCGAATGAGTCGCAGTCCCCACGGGTGATGCCCCAGTGGTCGGCCATGCGCTCGGAGCCCTCGAACTGTGATGTGAACTCGAAGTGCTCGAAGTAGTTGCGGTTGATCGGGCGCCCTGAGTTGGGCTCCTTGGGGGTGGTGGCGCCGAACCCGACCTGGCTCATCAGTTCGATCCCGCAGCCCACGGCGGCATCCACCGTGCCGGATGCGACCAGGGCGTAGGCGAGGTTGGTGGCCTGTTGCGACGAGCCGCACTGTGCATCGACGGTGGTGGCTGGTGCCTCGATCGGCAACCCGGCCGTCAGCCACGCGGTGCGGGTCACGTTCATGGACTGCATGCCGACCTGGCCGACGCAGCCACCGACCACCTGACCGACCTCGAGTGGGTCGATCCCGGTGCGGTCGAACAGGGCCTTCTGGGCGGTGCCCAGCACGTCGACCGAGTGGCAGGACGAGAGCCCGCCGTTGCGACGGCCGATCGGGGTGCGCACGGCATCGACGATGACGACGGGGTTGTCGGGAGAGGCGGGATATTCGGTCATTGGGTGCTCCAGAAAGAGGGTGGCTACGTTCACCCTACGATTACCGGACCGACCATGTGAGACCGGGCGAGGAGAGCAGTGATGGCGCACGATCATGGGCACCACGGGGGATCGGGTCGCGTCCTGGCCTGGGCCCTCGGTGCGAACAGCGCCCTGCTGGTCGTCCAGGTGCTGGGTGTGCTCGCCTTCTCGTCGCTGGCACTTGCCGCCGATGCCGTCCACCAGGGCTCCGACGTGCTGGCCCTGGCCATTGCTGTCGTCGCCGTGGTCGTTTCGCGCCGTACGGCGAGCGGTCCCTACAGCTACGGGCTCCGCCGGGCCGAGGTCATGGGTGCGCTGCTCAACGCCGTGCTGCTCGTTGCGGCCGCTGGCTGGATCGTGGTCGAGGCCTCGCGCCGCGTCGGCGACGCCCCCGAGGTCGACGGTTGGGGCGTGGCCGCCGTTGCGCTCGCCGGCCTGACCGTGAACGGTGGGAGCGCCTGGCTGCTGCGCAGCACCGGCGACCGCAGCGTCAACGTCCAGGGTGCGGCGTTCCACCTGCTCGGCGACGCCGCAGGTTCCTTCGGTGCCCTGGTCGCCGGCCTGTCAATGGTGCTCTGGGATGTCGCATGGGTGGACCCGGCGGTCTCCTACCTGATCGCCGCCCTGCTGCTGTGGTCCGGAGTGGGCCTGATCCGTCGCACTGCCCGGATCCTTCTGGAGGGGGCACCGGGTGGCATCGACATCGACGAGTTGTCGGGACTGATGATCGCCCACGAGCAGGTCGACGACGTCCACCACGTGCACGTCTGGGCGGTCGACTCGACGCTGGTCGCCCTGAGTGCCCATGTGGTCGTGGCCGCCGACACCCTCCACGACGCCCAGGGTGTCGCCGCAGGGCTCGAGGCCGATCTTGCCGAACACGGTGTTGCCCACGCCACGCTCGCCCTCGAATGCCATCCGTGCCAGGACCCGGAGCCCGGAGACTGCTAGCCGGTCAGAATCGCTAGATCGGCAACCCGCCGGTCGCGGCAGCGGTCGATCCGCTGTCGGAGAACGCCTTGATGGTGCGCTGGGCGATCCGCATCTGGTGGACCTCGTCGGCGCCGTCGGCGAAGCGTGCCCAGCGGGCGTGCTGGTACATGTGCGCCAGGGGTGTGTCGGTCGAGTAGCCGAGCGCTCCGTGCACCTGGATCGACCTGTCGATGATGCGGCCCAGGGCGTTGGCGACGAAGTGCTTGGCCATCGACACCTCGGACTTGAATTCCTCGCCCCGGTCGATCTTGTAGGCGGCGTGGAGCACCATGAGCTTCGACTGGTAGAGCTCCATCGTCGAGTCGGCGATCAGCCACTGGATGCCCTGCTTCTCGGCCAGCAGCGAGCCGTGGCTGAAGCGTTCCAGGGAGCGCTCGACCATCATGTCGAGCGCCATCTCGGCCTGGGCGATCCAGCGCATGCAGTGCGCCAGGCGGGCAGGTCCCAGCCGGTACTGGCCCAGCAGGTGTCCCTGGCCGCGGCCGCCCAGCATCTGTGATCCGTGCAGCCGCAGGTCCTCGATCTGGATCTCGGAGTGGCCGGTCGCGCCGTGCATGGTCTCGATCTGGCGCACCTCGTTCCAGCCGTCGTGCGGCAGGTCGACGAGGAAGGCGGTGTTGGCGGCCTGTGGCAGGTCGGGGTCGTCCTCGGTGCGGGCAATGAGGATGGCGAACGACGCCCGGTGGGCGTTGGAGATGAACCACTTGTGCCCGTTGATCACCCACTCCTCGCCGTCCTGGTAGCCGTTCGTCTGGATCAGGGTGGGGTCGGAGCCGGCCACCTCTGGCTCGGTCATGGCGAAGCACGACCAGGTGCGGCCCTCGCACAGCGGCTTGAGGTACTTGTCCTTCTGCTCGTCGGTCGCCCAGTGCAACAGCGTGTGCATGTTGCCCTCGTCGGGCGCCTGGCAGTTGAACACCCACGGTCCGTAGTAGGACCTCGCTGCCTCGGCCTGCACCATGGCCAACTCGACGTGGCCGAGTCCCATGCCGCCCCACTCCACGGGCATGTGCGGCAGCCAGATGCCTGCGGCATGGGCCTCCCTGCGCATGCCGATGAGTTCCTTGAGCCGCTCTTCTCCCTCGTCATCGTGCCCCTCGATGCGCGCTTCGGCAGGCTTGATCACGTCGTCGACGAACGTGCGGACCCGTCGGCGGATCTCCTCGAGTTCCGGCGACAGGCTGAAGTCGATGGACATGGCTATCTCCCGTTCCTGATCAGAGCCCGGGGCCCGGACGTCCGGGTCCCTCGGTGGGAAGACCGTGCATGCCGGAGTTCAACTGCGCCTCGGCCATCAGTCCCGCCATGACGTCGGCCAGGTCGGCCGGGTCGTCGGGCTGGGTGGTGCTCGGCCCGAGGTGCCACTGCTCGCAGATCCCCAACTGTTCGCCGCGCACGTCGAACACCCGGCCCGTCACGTTCTGGGCGGCCTCACTGCAGAGCCACACCGCCGGCACGGCGATCCAACGTGGCGACATGGCCTCCTGGGTCTCTTCGTCCATCTTTTCGAATCCCGGCAGGTCGGAGGTCATGCGGGTGAAGGCGCCGGGTGCGAGGCAGTTGACGGTGACGCCGTACTTGACGAGCTCCATGGCCGTGATGATGGTGAAGGCGGCAATGCCGGCCTTGGCGGCCCCGTAGTTCGACTGGCCGACGTTGCCGTAGATGCCTGACGGCGAAGACGTGTTGACGATTCGTCCGAACGCCTCGCCCCCGGCCTTCACCTTCTCACGCCAGTAGGTGGCGGCGTGGTGGGTGGGGGCGAAGGTGCCCTTGAGGTGCACGTCGATCACGGCGTCCCAGTCGAACTCGGACATCGAGAACACCATGCGGTCCCGCAGGATCCCGGCGTTGTTGATCAGGATGTCGCAACTCCCGAACGTGTCGATGGCCTGGTGGATCATCTGGCCGGCGGCGTCGAAGTCGGCCACGTTGGCGCCGTTGACGACTGCCTCGCCGCCCATGGCCTCGATCTCGGCCACGACCTCCTGGGCGGGCGAGAGGTCGGATCCGCCGCCGGCAGCGTCGCCGCCGAGGTCGTTGACGACGACCCTGGCGCCGTGTTCGGCCAGCAGCAGGGCGTGTTCGCGGCCGATGCCCCGCCCCGCACCCGTCACAACCGCAACGCGGCCCGCACACAAGTCACCCATGGATTCCTGCTTCCTCGATGTCCCCGGCAGTGATGCTGCCCCGGCCCCCGAGCCTGTCATCCGGGCGATCCGGCTGACGAGACGGGGACAGGAGGCGCGTAGGGTCGCTGACCGTGAGCGGTCAGACCAGCTACGAACAGGGCCTCCATGAGGTGGCGGACGGCGTGTTCGCCTACCTCCAGCCCGACGGCGGCTGGGGGTGGAGCAACGCCGGGCTGCTGGCGGGCGACTGGTCGTCCCTTCTCATCGACACCCTCTTCGACCTCCGGCTCACCCGGAAGATGCTCGAGGCCATGGACGCGGTCACCGCCGGGCGACCGATCGACGTGGTGGTCAACACCCACGCCAACGGCGACCACTGCTACGGAAACGGATTGCTGGTCGAAGCAGGCGCCCAGGTGGTGACGACGGAGGCTGCTGCGAATGAGATGGGCGCCGTGCCGCCATCGGCGATCGAGGCGCTGCTCCACGCAGACCTGGGAGAACCGGCGAACCGCTATGTCCAGGAGGCGTTCGCTCCCTTTGACTTCGCAGCGATCACCGAAGCCGGAGGCGTGCCCGAACCCGACCGCACCTTTTCCGGCGAGCTCCAACTCGACGTGTGCGGCCGAACGGTCGAACTCCTCGAGGTCGGCCCTGCCCACACGGCCGGAGACCTGCTCGTGCACCTGCCGGACGCCTCCACGGTGTTCTGTGGTGACATTCTGTTCGTCGGGGGCACGCCGATCATCTGGGACGGGCCCGTAGCCAACTGGATCGGCGCATGCGACGCCATCCTCGCCCTCGACTGTGAGGTGGTCGTTCCCGGCCACGGACCCCTCTCCGACGACGCTGGCGTGCTCGCCGTACGCGACTACCTCGCCTTCGTCGAGGACGAGTGTCGGGCCCGCCACGCTGCTGGGCAGGGTGCCGAGGAGGCCATCGCCGAAATCGACCTCGGCCCATTCCGGGAGTGGGGAGAGTGGGAGCGGATCGTGGCGAACGTTCATGCCGTCTACCGTGAACTCGATGAACACCATCAGGGTCCCGGCAACGTCTTCGGAGCGATGGCGGCCCTGAAGTACGGAGGAGACGGAAAGTGAGGCAGGGAAGATGACCAGGTGCACATTCGTAGGGCTCGGGGTCATGGGCTATCCGATGGCCGGGCACCTGCAGGCGGCCGGGCATCCGACGACCGTCTACAACCGGACGGCTTCGAAGGCCGAGGCCTGGGTTGCCGAACACGGCGGTGCCCGGGCTGACACGCCGGAGGCGGCTGCATCGGCATCAGGGGGCGCCGATGTCGTGCTCGTGTGCGTCGGCAACGACGACGACCTGCGCAGCGTGGTGTTCGGGGAGACCGGCGTGCTCGCCGGCATGTCCGAGGGCGCCGTCCTCGTGGACCACACCACGGCCTCGGCAGCCGTGGCCCGCGAGGTCGCCGAGGCGGCTGCGGCACAGGGCGTGGGCTTCGTCGACGCTCCCGTGTCCGGCGGCCAGGCCGGAGCGGAGAATGGCCAACTCAGCATCATGTGCGGCGGCGATCCGGACGTGTTCGCCGGCATCGAGCCCGTGATCGACGCCTACGCCAGGGCGACCGTGCTGGTCGGCCCCGTCGGCCACGGTCAACTCACCAAGATGGTCAACCAGATCTGTATCGGCGGTCTCATCCAGGGGCTCTCCGAGGCGCTCGACTTCGGGCGCCGGGCAGGTCTCGACGAGGAGAAGGTGCTCGAGGCCATCGGCCAGGGGGCGTCCGGCTCGTGGCAGATGGACAACCGGGCCCGCACCATGCTGGATCGCAAGTTCGACTACGGCTTCGCGATCGACTGGATGCGCAAGGACTTCGGGATCGTGTTCGACGAGGCTGGCCGAATCGGGGCGACGCTTCCGGTGACCGCCATGGTCGACCAGTTCTACGCCCGTCTCCAACGCCTCGGCCACGGTCGCTCCGACACCTCGACGCTCATCGAGTTGCTCAGGGACGACTAGCAACTGGTTGGAGGTCGGGTAGCCGGAACGCTCCGGGCGACGGTACGTCTGGGCGGGGGACTACGAGGCGCTGTCCGAGCGTGCGGTCGTGACCTCGAGCGGGCGGTCGCCCATCTCGTCCTCGAACGGGTCGTGGTGTGCGGAGGGCCCCTGTCAGGCGCTCGATCCCCAATGTGTCGCGTGAACCCCTGAAGATCCGCCTAGTGCGACTGGGATGAATCCCTGAATCGGAGGAGTCGGCCCTTTTCGGGGATTCATCCCATTGACTAGAGGGTGTACTACTCAGCGGGATGTTCTCGCGGACACCAGTCGATTGGGAGCAGTGGCCTCCGGAGCCGTGTGCACAGGTCCGAGTAGCGTCAGGGACGCCATGAGTTACCGGTACGTCAACCGAGTGCCCCGGCAGTGGGCCGTGCTCTACCCGGCAGTGCTGCTGTTCTGGATAGTTCCCCTGGTGGCGTTCGATGCGACTGCAGAGGTGGTCCTCTGGAACATTCCTGCGCTGCTCGTTGTACTCGTGGCGATTCGGGCCTTCACGACGCTCACCATCTCCGTCGCCGACGGCGAGATCGTAACGGTATTCCACTGGGGCTGGCCCCGTAGACGAATCGCGCTCGCGGAGGTCACCTCTCAGCGGGTCACCACCCACGGCGCCCGCTACGGCTGGGGCATTCGCTTCGTCCCCGGCGGCACGCTGTGGCGGGTCTGGGGCCGGGGATCCGTCGAACTCACTCTGGCCGACAAGGAGCGTACGTTCTCAATCGGCACGGCCGACCCCGAGGGGCTCCTGGCTGCCATCGCCACCGCCCCCCGGTCGAGCACATCGACGAACAGGTCGACGAGATCGCCGATTGGAAGGAAGAGCAGGAGGCCTTCCACAAGCGCATTGAGGCCCGAGGGGGCTAGGCGGAATGATCAGTAGTGAATGTGGCGCCACACGGTGGGGACTGTGCCGCTCTAGCGATACGGAGTCATCCCTGTTTAGGGATTCGTCGCATTGCCTAGAGGATCTGTGACAGGAACAGCTTCGTACGGTCCTCGGTCGGGTTCTCGAAGAAGTGCTGAGGTGTGCCCTGCTCGACGATCTGGCCCTCTTCCATGAAGATGATCCTGTCGGCCACCTCCTTGGCGAAGCCCATCTCGTGGGTGACGACCATCATCGTCATGCCGGACTGTGCCAGCACCTTCATGACGTCGAGCACCTCCTTGATCATCTCCGGGTCGAGGGCCGACGTGGGTTCGTCGAAGAGCATGATCCGGGGCTCCATGGCCAGCGCCCGGGCAATCGCCACGCGCTGCTGCTGTCCGCCCGAGAGCTGACCGGGATACTTGTGGGCCTGCTCGGGGATTCCGACACGCTCGAGCAGTGCCATGGCCTGTTCCTCGGCCTCGGCACGGGGCTTCTTGCGGACCCAGATCGGTGCCAGGGAGACGTTGTCGATCACCTTGAGGTGGGGGAACAGGTTGAACAGTTGGAACACCATGCCGACCTCGGAGCGCACCTGTTCGATGTTGCGCAGGTCGTTGGTGAGCTCGACGTCGTCGACGACGATGCGGCCCTCCTGGTGGACCTCGAGGCGGTTGATGCACCGGATCCAGGTGGACTTGCCTGAACCCGAGGGCCCCAGTACCACCACGACCTCCTGCTCCTTGATGGTCGCCGTGATCCCGTCGAGGGCCTGGAAGTCGCCGTACCACTTCGACACGCCCTCGCACGCGATCATGTCACGGGCGCCGGACAGGTCCCTGGACTGTTCCATGGCCTGGTTGTCCGTAGGCTCGGCTGCAGTTGCGTCGGTCATGACATCACCTCGTTGTGGCGAAGGGTTCGCGTTGTGGTTCGGTTCACGGCTTGCCGCGTCTGGGAAAGGTTTCGGGCCACCTAGCGCTCTCCCAGTCCGGTGCGCTGTTCGAGCCGCTGGCTGGCCTTGGACATCTGGTAGGCGAAGATCCAGTAGATCAGGGACACGAAGAGGATGTTCTCCTTGGTGCTGCCCATGAACTCGGTCTGGTTCGACATCACGTAACGGGCGATGTAGAGCACGTCGAACAGGCCGATGATGGCCAGCAGCGAGGTCTCCTTGAACACACCGATGCAGTGTCCGACCAGCGGGGGGATCGCTACTCGTAGGGCCTGGGGGAGCACGATGAACACCGTCTTCTGCGAGGTGGTCATCCCGACCGCCTCGGCGGCCTCGTGTTGGCCGCGGGTCACGGACTGGAGGCCGCCGCGCACGTTCTCGGCCAGGTACGCCGACGAGAACAGGGAGTAGCCGATGACCACGGCGGCGACCTCTCCCAGGTGCATTCCCGGTGGGAGGAACAGCGGCACCATGATCGAGAAGAAGATCAGGATCGTGATCAGGGGCACGCCACGTACGAACTCGATGAACCAGGTCGCCAACAGGCGGAAGATCGGCATGTTCGACGTGCGTGCGAGGGCCAGGGCCAGGCCGAGGGGGAACGAGATCACGATGGTGAAGATCGCCACCATCAGCGTCAGGGAGATGCCGCCGATGAAGAATCCACCCGGCACATCGACCGTCGAAGGCGTGTTGATGGCTGTGATCAGCCACGACATCATCCCGAGTACGCCGAGCCAGCCGGCGGTGTAGCGACGGCGTGCCCGGGGCCCGCCGGAGAAGGTGGGGGCGGACAGTGCGAAGCCGGCCAGCAGGAGCATGTCGAGGCGCACGATCATCCGCATGGGCGTTGCGAACATGGCGAACCCGGCCACCAGGACCAGTGCAGCGACGATCCGGCCGGCCTCGCCGGTGGACGGACGGGTGAGCCAGGACAGCAGCGCACCTCCCAGCACGGCGTAGGCGGCGAAGATCGGGATGTCGGTCGTGAACACGTGGCCCATGTCGAAGCTCGGGTCGCGCAGCACCAGGTAGAGGAGGATCGGTGGCATGAGCAGCCAGGTCACCAGCAGGGTGGCTCGAAGCGGGTTGGTTGGCAGTCGGTCCCGGACGAGGGTCCCGACGAAGTAGGCCGCAACGGCGACGACCAGCATGAGCGTCCATGGCAACTTGGTGGACATCGCCACGGTGCCGGGTTCGGCCAGCACCCGGGGGGTGCGCTGCAGGTTGAAGGTGTGGCTGCCGTACGGGACCACCCACAGCGTCGCCACGAGTCCTCCGAGGGCCATGGCCAACAGGGCGAGGGTACTAAGGGAGCGTTCTTCGTCGGCGAACCGTCTCAGCGCCTCTCCTCCGGCGGCGACCACGATGCCTATCACCAGCCAGATGAACGTGGAGCGCGTGCCGAACGGGGCGAGGAGGGCCATGAGGGCCAAGAGGACGCCGCCCGACAACAGGCGGCGGCCGACACCGGGGAGTGGTACGGCCGACCCGGCCCGCCAGACGGCCATCGACATGGCCGTGAGCGTGAGGATGACGGCCACGCACACCCAGACCCTGAGGTACTGCTCCTCGGGGTAGGCCTGGGTCATGAGCAGGCGCAGGTTGGTGGCGGTGGCCTCCCACTGGCGTTGCGGGTTGAAGATGAAGGCCAGCAGGCCCCGGACGATGGCAAGGATGACGAGCGAGGAGACGATCGTGAGCACGGTGTTGAACAGGCTCGAGAACAGGTTCTCGCGGATCCACTGGCGGGGTGGGAGGTGCGGTTCCTCGGGGGGCGCCGGGATGGTCGGTACGCCGAGACCGCTCGACATCTCGCTCATCTACCGCTCCACCAGTCGCATGCGGACGTTGAACCAGTTCACGACGACCGAGATGGTCAGGGAGCAACTCAGGTAGAACAGCATCCAGATGGCCACCACGGGCAGGGTCATGCCGGTCTGGTTGTACGTGGTGCTGCCGACCTGGACCAGCTCGCTGTAGCCGACGGCGACGGCCAGCGAGGTGTTCTTGAGCAGGTTCAGGTACTGGTTGCCGGTCGGCGGCAGGATGACCCGGAACGCCTGTGGGAGCACAACGTGTCGCAGGATCTGCCCACGGCCGAGGCCCACGGCCTTGGCCGCCTCGGACTGTCCCTTGGGCACGGCGAGGATCCCACCTCGGACGTTCTCGCCGATGAATGCCGACGTGTAGAACACGACACCGAAGAACACGGCGGCGAATCCGATCGACATGGTCAGGCCGCTCTTCCCGTAGTTCGGGAACATGCCCTTCTGGATGATGTCGGGGCGCATGGCGTCGAACGGGCGGGCAGCGCCGTCGACGTCGAACTTGTCAGCGAGGACCTGGAACAGGTCGCGGCCACTGTCGAGGGTCCATGCCGAGAGGCCGGTCCAGCGGACCGCCACGAACACCACGGCCAGTGAGGCCACGGCCGCGAAGACGATCCGGAACCAGTCGTCGTCGGAGAGCGAAAGGTGGCCGCGGGCGCTGCGGTGGGCCGACAGGAAGCGTCGGATCCAGGTGACGGCGACGCCCAGGGCAATCGCAGAGAACCCGAGTTGCGGAGCGATGACGGGTAGCGAGTCGAGCAGGTCGGCGATCCTGCCGAATACCGGACCCATCCACGAGAACACCGGGTGGACAAACAGCCCGACCAGCCCGAACAGGGCAACCGTGCCCAGCCCCCACAGGATCGGTGATGTCATGGCACCGGTCTCGTCCTGGATCTGCTGGCGATGCTGACGGACGAAGCGGGCGGCCACGGCGCCGATCAACACGACGACGAGCCACTGGTAGAAGCCGTCGGCGATGAACACCCGGGGCATCGAGATTCCCTTGTTGGAGACGTGTAACCAGCCGTTGATCGGACCCGTGCCGAGCCCGACCCGGGGAAGCGTGGTCAGTACCGAGAAGTAGAAGACCATCTGCACCAGCAACGGGATATTGCGGAGGGTCTCGACCCACATGCTGCCGAGTCGGCGTACGAGCCAGTTGTCAGAGAGGCGGGCGAGCCCGACGACCACACCGAGGATCGTGGCGAAGAAGATGCCGGCAATCGACATGCGCAGGGTGTTGACCATGCCGGTCCACAGCGCCCGGGCGCCAGTGTCGGGGTGTGTGTCGATGCCCTCGCTGAGCTGGATGTCGACGGGTCGTTCGAGGAAGTCGAAAGACGTGCTGATGTTGCGTGCCCGAAGGTTGTCGCCGGCCTGGCTGGCGAGGAACCCCATGGTGCCGAGCACCACGACCAGCAGGACCACCTGGGTGAACCATTTCAGGACGACGACATCGCGCCACAGCGGCACACGGTGTGACACGCGCTCTTGGGTGGTGGGAGCCGTCATGGTCGGAGAGGGTCCGGGCGGGTCGGGTGGTGTGGGATCGGGTCAGGAGATGATTTCAGGAGCGTGACAGTACTCGCAGTGCCGGTACCCGTAGCGCCAAGGCGTTCCGGAACGCGAATGATCCCGGGGCCGGGAGCTTGCGCTCCCGAACCCCGGGATCATCACGTACTTCGGTACTGCCTACCTAGCGTGCCGGCGGGGAGTAGATCAGGCCCCCGTCGAGCCAACCGGCGTTGGCCGAACCCTCGCGGACGAGTCCGACCGGGTTCAGGTTGCGGGCGTAGATCTCACCGTAGCTACCTACCTGCAGGATCACCTGGTAGAAGGCGTCGGCGGGCAGGCCCATACCGGTCTGGAGCTCACCTTCGCCTCCGCAGAGGCGTGCGACCTCAGCCTCGGCGTCGGCACAAGTGGCCTCGACGTTGGCAGAGGTGATGCCGTACTCGTCCATGATGATCGTGGCGTAGACGGTCCAGTTGACGGCGTCGGCGAAAGCCGAGTCGTTCTGGCCGTAGGTCGGGCCGAGCGGCTCCTTGGAGATCGGGGTCGCCGGGAAGATCACCCATTCCTGGTCATCGGGCTGCTGCTTGACCTTGCGGCCGACGAGTGCCGAACCATCGGTGGTGGTGATGTCGCAGCCACCGTTGATGAAGGTCTCATAGACCTCATCGCTGGTCTCGAAGCCGAGCAGCGTGATCTCGGCACCGGCGAGCAGAGCGGCCTCGGCGATGTTCTTCTCCGTGGTCGTACCGATGTTGGTGCAGACGACCGCGCCGTCGAGGTCGGCGACCGTGCTGTCGGCCGAGAAGCCGTCACCAACGCGGGCCATGAGCTGCTGGCCGTCGTAGTAGGTGGTGGGACCGAAGTCCATGCCCACCGAACTGTCACGGCTCTGCGTCCAGGTGGTGTTGCGCATCAGGACATCGACGTCGCCGGTCTGGACGGCGGTGAACCGTTCGGATGCGGTGAGGGCGGTGAAGCTGACTGCCTCGGCGTCGCCAAGGATGGCGGCGGCCACTGCACGGCAGTAGTCGGCGTCGAAGCCGGTAACCGAACCATCGGCCTGCGTCTCCGAGAAGGCCACCGCGCTGCCGCTCACGCCGCAGTTCAGGGTGCCCCGGTCCTTGACTGTGTCAAGCAGGCTGCCGGTCTGGACGACCTCGACCTCGGCGGTGGTGGTCGTGGCTTCGGCGGTGGTGGTCGTGGCTGCGGCCGTGGTCGTGGTCTGTGCGGCTGTGGTCGTCGAGCTGCCGCCGTCGCCATCGCTACCGCACGCTGCGGCGACGATTCCGATCGACAGGAACACGGCGAGCAACTTCCAGTACTTGCTCTTCATGTGTGAACCCCTCCGGGTGTCTGATCCCCCCACCCGGTTACGGATAGGCGGGGCCACCCGTCATCGGGCAGCCCGGTAACGCTAGATGCTGGAAGTGGCGTTGGCAACATGTGGCGAAAACCCCTGAAGCATGTGGCGAAAACCCCTGAAACCACTGCAGGAGTGGGAGGGCGGGGCCGTCCCCGGGTCAGCGCCGCGTCAGTGCTGCGGTGGCCAGGACGGCACCGAGCACGCCGCCCGAGGTCGACAGCACCAGGTCTCCCACCGTGTCGTCGTAGGTGAGTTGCAGGCCGGTGGTGCCCATCTCCTGGATCACCCACTCGACACCCTCCCAGGCGATGATGGCGATCGCGCCCAGACCCGACCCCAGCATCACGAGGTTCCAGCGGGCCAGCACGTAGGGGCGCAGGAACAGGATGAAGGCGGCGACGAGGAAAGTCCAGTTGGTGAAGTGGAGGAAGTCGTCGAACTGCTCGACGGTGTCGAACAGGTTCACAAGGTTGCCGAGCAGGTCGAGCACGAAGGGCGTCACGAACAGTGCGTCGGCGAGGTGCGGATACGAGACGCGGCGGCCGCGCAGGTGCCACACCAGCGGCACGATCAGCAGCGAGATCGGATAGCCCACCGCCCGTTCGGGCCAGCCCTTGCCCTCGACCCCGGGAATGCCGGGAAAGAGCAGCCCGGCCAGCAGGCAAGCGATCAGCGCCCCCTTGATCGACCACATCAGGCGGCGCTGGTTCACGGCGGGACCCTAATACAGTCCGAATCAGTTCACCTGTTTGTCCATGTCTTCCCAGTAGGGGGCGCGCAGCTTGAACTTCTGGAGCTTGCCGGTGGCGGTACGGGCCAGCTCGTCGCGGAACTCGACCGACGTGGGGCACTTGAAGTGGGCCAGCTTCGCCCGGCAGTGATCGATTAGCGCCTGTTCGTCGACGGCTCGACCGTCTGCCCCACCGGGGTCGTCGACGAGCACCACCAGCGCCTTGATGGTCTCGCCCCACTTCTCGTCGGGCACGCCTATCACCGCCACCTCGGCGACCGCCGGGTGCGAGAACAGGGTGTCCTCGACCTCTATGGACGAGACGTTCTCGCCGCCCGAGATGATCACGTCCTTCTTCCGGTCGAGGATCGCCGCATAGTTCTCGTCGTCGATGACACCGCCGTCGCCAGTGTGGAACCAGCCGTCCGCAAGTGCCTCGGTGGTGGCCTCCGGCTGCTGCCAGTAGCTCTTGAGCACGTGGTTCGAGCGGGCCAGGAGCTCGCCGTCGGGTGTGGTCTCGAGGGCGACACCCAGTGCCGGTGCGCCGGCACGCGAGAGCTTGACAGCCCGCCCAGCGGCGTCGAGGTCGTCCCATTCGGCCCGACGGCGGTTCATCGTAAGGAGGGGGGCGGTCTCGGTAAGGCCGTATATCTGGATGAACTCCCAGCCCAGCTCGGTCTCGACCCGTTCGATGGTCTGGGTCGGTGGCGGGGCGCCTGCCACTACAACCCGGACGGTCCCGGCGCCGGGGATGGGCCCGTCCCAGTCGGCGGCTGCGTCGAGTACCGCTGCGACGACGGCCGGGGCGCCGCACAGCAGGGTTACCCCGTGCTGGTCGATGCGCCGAAGGATCTCGGGCCCGTCGACCTTGCGCAGGACGATGTGCTTTGCGCCCATTGCGGTCACGACGTAGGGCATGCCCCAGCCGTTGCAGTGGAACATCGGGAGCGTGTGGAGGTAGACGTCCCGGTCGTTGACCAGGGTGTGCCAGCCGAAGGTTGCGGCGTTGAGCCACAGGTTCCGGTGGGTCATCTCGACGCCCTTGGGGCGGGCGGTCGTGCCACTCGTGTAGTTGATCGTTGCGGTGGCACGCTCGTCGGGAGTCCAGGGCCGGGGTTCCATGCCTTCCGCGAACAGGCTGTCGGACTCCTCACCGGTGAGGAGGCGTTGCTCGACCTTCACGTCACCGAGTGTCGGCTCCAGTTCCGGGTCCATGAGGAGTACCTCGGCGCCCGAGTGGTCGACGATGTATTGGACTTCCTCGGCGTTGAGGCGAAAGTTGATCGGTACGCCGATGCGGCCGAAGGCGCTGGTGCCGAACAGGAACACGAGCATTCGTGCGGCGTTGTGCGACACGATCGCGACCCGTGCGCCGAGGTCGAGGCCCATGCCGTCGAGGCCGGCGGCCATCGCCTTTGCCAGTTCGGCCATGCGCCGGTAGGTGAGGTCGGGGAGCGGGGGCGCCGCCTGGTCGGGTTCGTCCACAACTGCGATCCGGTCGCCGTATACCAACTCGGCGCGCCGCAGGTGGTCTGCAACGGTCAGCGGAATCTCCATGTGCGCTCCTTCTCCTGTCAGTTGCCCCGGGTCGGCGACAGTAGTACGGGCAGTCGTGGGCGCCTAGCCTTGGCGGATCCGACGGACCCGGGGACAGCGCACCGCATGAGCAACCCAGAACACCCAGAACACGATCCGGAACTCGAGGAGTTCAGGGCGAGCATCGACAACATCGACGCGGCGCTCATCCACCTGCTGGCAGAACGCTTCAAGGTCACCCGCCGGGTGGGCACCTACAAGGCCGCGGCGGGGCTTCCGCCTGCCGACCTCGAACGGGAGGCAGCGCAGGTCGACCGCCTGCGGTACCTGGCCGACGAGGCGGGGCTCGATCCGGTGATCTCTGAGAAGTTCCTGCGGTTCGTGATCGACGAGGTGATCCGCCACCACCTGCAGGCGGCTGACGAGGTCCAGCCCGCCGAATAACTACGCCTGAGCCGCTTCACGGTCCTTGGCGACCTCGTCGAGGTCGGCGTACTCCTCGCCGGTGTCGATCCAGTCCTCGAACTCGATGACGCCGATATCGGTGAACCGGTCGCGCAGCCAGCCGTCGCCGGCGTCGAGCAGGCCCAACTTCTTGCAGTTGGGCACGATCTTGGAGAACAGCAGGCGCTGGAAGACGCGCAACTCGTCGGGCATGGCGAGCGTGTACTTGACCATGTCCTTGACGTCGACGCCCATGCGCTCCCAGACCTCCTGGCGCATGAACCGGTCGCGCATGCGCAGGGCGGCCTCGAAGGCGAACTCCTGACGGTCGCGCAGTTCGGCTGCGGAGAGCTCCTGGTACACCTCCTGGAGGCTGAGCACGCCGAAGGCCACGTGGCGGGCCTCGTCGCTCATGACGTAGCGCAGCAACTTCTTGAGCAGCGGCTCCTCGGTGGTCTGGTGCATGAAGCTGAACGCGGCCAGCGCCAGGCCCTCGACCATTATCTGCATGCCGAGGTAGGTCATGTCCCAGCGGCTGTCCTCGAGGATGTCGTCGAGGAGCAGGCCCAGATGCGTGTTGCACGGGTACTTGATGCCGTCGAGCTTCTGGTCGAGGTACTGGGCGAAGACCTCGACGTGGCGGGCCTCGTCCATCACCTGGGTGGCGGCGTAGTACTTGGCGTCGATCCACGGAACGGTCTCGACGATCTTGGCGGTGCACAGCAGGGCACCCTGTTCGCCGTGCATGAACTGCGACAGGCTCCAGTTCATGGACTCGACACCGAGGTCGGCCCATTCGTCCTCGGTGAGCTTGTGCAGGGGCGACTCGGGGTTCTCTGCGAAGTACTCGACCTCGAGGGGGGCGGCGGGGGCGAGGGTCTTGTAGGGGTCGACGTCGATCGACCAGTCGAGGTCGGTCTGGCCGTTCCACTGTGAGGTCTTGGCCTTCTCGTAGAGCTTGTCGAGCCGTGCCCTCTCGCCCTTGTCGTAGCGCCAGGTGAAGATGGCGTCGGCGTTGTCCTCGACGGTGTGGATCACCGACGTGACGTCGTCGTTCCAGACGGAGTACTCGGTGATCCGCTCGGGATCGTTGGCGTACTCGGCCAGGTCGGAGGCGTAGTCGGGTTGTGGTTCGGTGGTGGTCACTGGGGGGCTCCTGTTTGTCGTGCGGTCTCGGAAATCGGTGAACTCGGGTCTTGTGCCTGTGTCTCGGGCAGCGCCACGGCGGCGATGACGCGGTCGATGACGGTGGTCCAGGCCCTGGCCTCGGGTAGTTCGAGACCCATGGCCCGGGTGAGGGTCATGCCGAAGCCGATGGCGTGGGCTAGGCGGACGGTGGCCAGGCGGTCGAGATCGGGGTCGAACAGGCCATCGGTGGTGGCCTCGTCGAACAACCTGGCCAGATGGGCGTCCTCGTCCTCGACACGGCGCCTGATGGCGTCGGCCAGTTCGGGGTCGCGGCGCCCTGCGACGATGGCCTCGAGGAAGAGGCCGCTGCCGGTGGGTAGGTCGTCGAGGAGGTGGCTGCCGATCGACGCCAGGACGTCGGTCGCCGATTCGCCGGGGTGCTCGCTACGCAGCAACTGTTCGATGTCGTCGGATACATGGTGGTCGACTGCGTCGAGGAGGAGTTCAGCCTTGCCGGTGTAGCGGCTGTAGATGGCGCCGGTGGTGACGCCCGCCCGACGGGCGATCTCGGCGACGCCGGCCTTCTCGTAGCCCCTTTCGGCAAAGACCTCGGCGGCGGCGTGGAGGAGTCGCCCGGTGAGGGCGCCCGACTCCGAAGTGGGCGCGCGTGGCTGAGTTCCATGGGTCCCCGTTGCCATGCCCGCATGATAATTGTCATTATCACCTCGTCAAACCGGCCGGACAGGACCGACGCCGGGTCGCCGCGTAGTGTCCGACTGATGGAGACACGCGTCCGGCTCGATGTCGATGGTCCGATCGCCACGATCACGAACGACAACGTCGAGAAGCACAACGCCTTCGACGACGCCATGGACGCCCGCCTCTTCGAGATCCTGGGTGAACTGAAGGCGAACCCGGAGGTTCGGGCAGTGATCTGGCGGGGCGAGGGAAGGTCGTGGTCCTCGGGCCGCGACGTCTCGGCGATCGGCGTGCCCCTGACCGCCGACGAGCATGCAGCGCTGATGCGGCGGGGCCACGACGGTATCCAGCAGCTCTGGGAACTCGAGGCGCCGGTCATCGTGGCCATCCAGGGCTGGGCCATCGGCGGCTCGTTCCAGCGTGCCCTGCTGTGCGACGTCCGGGTGGCCGCCGAGGACGCCCGCTTCATGCTCCCCGAGCTCGGCCACGGCGTGATCCCCGACACCGGCGGCATGGGCGTGCTCTACGGGATGTGCGGACACGGCCTCGTCAGCGACATGGTGCTCACCGGTCGACGACTCGACGCCGCCGAGGCACTCCGGTACGGGATCGTGTCCCGGGTGGTGTCCAACGACGAACTCGACGCCACCGTGCGGGAGATGGCCGAGGAGGTCGCCGCAGCCGACCCCGGGACCGTGGCACTGGCCCGCCGGGTGATCGGCAACCTGGCCCGACCCGGAATCGCCTCCTCGATGGCCGAAGAGCGCACCTTCCAGACGCGCCTCAACCAGGAACGCGGCCAGACATGAGGGGCGATTCCGAAGTGCCGGGCCTGCCAGCCCCGCCACCCCAGGGCGCCAGCGCCCTGCCCGCCGGCACCTACGAAGGCGACACGGTGTTCGTCACCGGCGCCGGCACCGGCCTCGGCAAGGCCATCGCCGTCGAGTTCGCCCGCCTGGGGGCATCGATAGTCGTCGCCAGCCGCAATCCGGAGCACCTCGCCGCCGGCCGGGCAGCCATCGAGGCCCTCGACGCCGAGGTCGAGGTCGTCGAATGCGACATCCGTGACGCCGAGGCGGTCGCTGCAGCCTTCGACGCCGCCGAGGGTCGCTTCGGCCTGCCCCGGGTGCTCGTCAACAACGCTGCCGCCAACTTCCCGTCACCGGCCGAGGACCTCTCGCCCAACGCCTGGCGCACGGTCGTCGACATCACGCTCAACGGCACCTTCCTGGTCAGCAGAGAGTTCGCCCGCCGCCACCTCGCTGCCGGCACACCGGCGTCGATCGTGAACGTGGGTGCCTCCTATGCATGGACGGGTGGGCCCGGCTTCGCCCACTCGGCCGCCGCCAAGGCCGGGGTGAAGAACATGGTCGAGACGCTCGCCGTCGAATGGGGTCCCTCCGGCATCCAGGTCAACGGGCTGGTGCCGGGCCTGTTCCCACACGAGGACATGACCGACGACATCCGGGCCAGCCTCGACCTGACGCATGAGAAGGACCCGCTGCAGCCGGCGATGCGGGTGGGCGAGCGCCAGGAGCTGGGTTGGGCGGCCACCTTCCTGGCCTCGCCCTACGCCCGCTTCATCTCCGGCCACACACTCGTCGTCGACGGCGCCAACTGGCAGCGCCGTAACCTCACCAGCCCACCCGTGACCACGGTCCGCGACCAGCTGGGCCGCGGTGCGTTTCCCAAGGAGTAGTCCCTTGCACAGCGCCGCCTGCATCTTCCCGACTGAGTACGCCATCGGCCCCGTCGAGTTGGCGACGACCCTCGAGGAGCGGGGTTTCGAGTCGTTGTGGGTGGCCGAACACAGCCACATCCCGGTCGACCGTGCCTCTCCCTGGCCGGGCGGCCCTGACATGCCGCAGATGTACTACGACACGATGGACCCGTTCGTCTGGCTGACCGCTGCGGCCACCGCCACCGAGCACCTCAAGGTCGGCACCGGCATCTGCCTGGTGGTCGAGCGCGACCCGATCCACACGGCCAAGCAGGTCACCAGCCTCGACGTGCTCTCCGGCGGCCGGTTCCTGTTCGGCGTCGGTGCCGGCTGGAACGAGGAGGAGATGGCCAACCACGGCACCGACCCGTCCCGCCGCTTCGGCCTGATGCGGGAACGCGTCGAGGCCATGCAGGCGATCTGGGCCGCCGACGGCGCCGAGTACCACGGTGACCAGGTCGACTTCGCACCCATCCACCAGAACCCGAAGCCGTTGCAGTCTCCGCATCCGCCGATCCACGTGGGCGGCGTGTACCCCGGCGGCCTCGAGCGCGCCGTCCGGTACGGCGACGGCTGGATCCCCATCGCCGGACGCGGGGACGACGGGTTCGACCCGGCAACGGTCGCGGCCCAGCGGGACGAGGCCTGCGAACGAGCCGGGCGCGACCCCGCCGAGGTGGAGTTGAGCATCTACTACGCCCCGCCCGAGCGTGCGGCAGTGGAGGCGATGGCCGAGGCCGGGATCGACCGGGCCCTGTTCGGACTGCCATCCGCCGGTGCCGACGAGGTGTTGCCGCTCCTCGACCAATTCGTGGAGGTGGTGAAGGACCTCTAACCCTCGCCGGGCTCGATCGCCGAGTCGACCGTCAACTCCTCGGCCTCGGTCGAGAAGTCTTCGTACTGGATGATCCCCATCTCGGTGAAGCGCTCCCGCAGCCAGCCGTCTCGGTGGTCGAGCAGCCCGAGCCTCTTGCAGTTGGGCACGATCTTCGAGAAGATCAGGTGCTGGAAGCGCTGCTGGGTTCGGGTCGGTGGCAGGAGCGCAATGATGTCGTCGTTCGACACGCCGAACGAGGGCCACAGTTCGGCATTCAGGGAGCGGCGGCGCATCAGGTCGCACGCCTCGTAGGCGAACTCCTGGCGCTCTCGGAAGTCGGCGGACGACAGGTCGTCGTAGATCTCCTGGAGCGAGAGGATGCCGAAGGCCACGTGTCGGGCCTCGTCAGCCATGATGTAGCGGATCATCTGCTTGAGCAGTGGATCCTGGGTGGTCCCCATCATCATGCCGAACGCCGCCAGTGCCAGGCCTTCGACCACTACCTGCATGCCGAGGTAGACGAGGTCCCACTGGGAGCCCTGGAGCAACTGGTCGAGCAGCGTCTTGAGGTTGTCGTTGATCGGGAAGGTGGTCGGCATCTTCTCGTCGAGGTACCGGTGGAAGGCCTCGACGTGGCGGGCCTCGTCGACCACCTGGGTGGAGGCGTAGTACTTGGCGTCGATCCAGGGCACCGACTCGACCAGGCGGGAGGCGCACAGCATGGCGCCCTGCTCGCCATGGAGGAACTGGCTGAGCGAGGCGCATTGCGAATGGACGGCGAAGTCGATCCAGCGGTCCTCGTCCCAGTCGGCGACCGGTGAGCCGGGAATCTCCGCCAGTGCCCGGCCCGGGAAGCCCGGGGGAACGCCGGTCGCCTCTGCCTGCAGGGCGATCAGGCGCCACGGATCCACCGGCGTCGACCAGTCGAGGTCGTCGCTGACGTTCCACTGGGCGCGCTTGGCCTTCTCGTAGAGGCGGTTCAGCCCGTCGCGGCTGCGGTCGTAGTCCCAGGTGTAGAGGGTGTCGAACTCGACGCGGATGTCGTCGAGGTGCTCCCCATAAGCCAGCGTGCTCATGCCACGACAGTAGTGGCCACCGGCCGTCTGCCGAGGGTCCGGAGTGGCCCGAGCCCTCAGCCGCGGGTGGAGGCCAGGTCTGCGGCGAGGGCCGCCCGTTGTTCCTCGTCCAGCGCCACCTCGGCCTCGAGGCCGGGGAAGTCGCAGCCGATGGAGACCGGCGGTGAGGGCAGCGTGAAGGTCAGGTACTGGACCGAGGAGAGGCGCCCACGCCCGACCTGGGCGGGGTCGAAGCCGGCGTAGCCACGGTCGCCGTCTGCGGTCACGGCGTAGAGGCGTTCCTGGAGGCCCATCCATGCCTCGAGCAGTGGCCGGCGCTTCGCCTCGTCCTCGATCTCGATGAGGAGTGCACAACCCAGTTGGCCCGGACCCCCGAGGAGTTCGTTGTAGGTGTCGAGTTCCTGCTGGATGCTCGCCTCGCGCACGATCCGTTCGACGCGTACCATCTCCTGGATCTGGTAACGGATGGTGTCGTGGTTCTCGAACAGGAAGGTGAGGTGCTCGCCTACGTGGATTCGGCGGGGTCGCTTCAGGGCCATGACTTCGGTACGGGTGGCCGCGCGGTCGTCGTCGTAGGTCTGGAAGTCGACGATCTCGCCGCGGCGGACGTGGTGGGGGCCGTGTGGGGTGTCGCTCATGCCGGCTCGTCGTGGGGCTCGACGGGGGTGGGGAAGCCGTCAGGCTCGTAGGCCCGGGCCAGGATCGACATGGGGTGCATCGGTCGGCGGCCAGCGTGCTGGGCGAACTGCAACGCCGCCAACGGGCAGTCCGTGGCCCACACCTCCGATCCGGTGGTGTCGGCAGCGGTCGTCACACCGTCGAAGGCCTTCTGCCCGATACGGACCGAGACTTCGTAGCCCTCGTTCTTCATGGCGAAGGTGCCGTCGTGGCCGCAGCATTCCATGGTGGTGGAGGGTGTCACGCCGGGGACCCTGCGCAGCAGGTCACGGCCCTTGAAGCCGACCGCCTGGGCCCGGAGGTGGCAGGGGGCGTGGTAGGCGACGTTGCCGGGCGTGCTGGCGAAGCCGTCGTCGAAGCGGTCCTCATCGCGGATCGACCACAGGAATTCGCTGGGGTCGGCCACCCGGTCGGCGAGCGCCTGTGCCCGTTCCCGGTCCTCGGGTGCGACGAGTTCGGGATATTCCCTGCGCAGCATCATCGAACAGGTCGGGTTGATGGCGACCACGGTCTTGCCGGCTTCGACATGTGGACCCAGCCGGTCGAGGTTGGCGGTTGCCTTTCGGCGGAGGGTGTCGAGGTCGCCCGACTCCCAGGCCGGCATTCCACAGCATTCGAGGCCCTTTTCACAGGTGACTTCCACTCCGTTGCGCTCGAGTACCGCCACCGTGTCGTGGCCCACCTCGGGTTCGTTGTGCTCGACGTAGCAGGTGGGGAACAGCACGACCTCGCCCCTGTCGGGTCGACCGATCAGGCCCCGCTTCCTCGCCCATGCGGTGAAGGTCTGCCGGGCGAACGACGGCAGGTCCTTTTCGGGGTGGATGCCGACGAGCCTTTCGAGGAAGCGCCGGTGGATGCTGCTGCGGCTGTTCAGCGTGTTGGCGAGGCCGCCTGTGGCGCGGGCCATGCGGGCGGTCCTGTCGGGATTGCCCAACAGGTTGTCGCGGAGGCGCTGCCTGGGGGTGCCTCCTCCGGCACGCCGGCGCTGGGCCCTGTGGCGGTGCACCAACTTCGGGAAGTCGAGTTGGAACTCGTGTGAGTCGCGCACCGTGTACGGGCACTGGACCTCGCACAGCTTGCACTGGAAACAGGCGTCCATGACCAGGTCGGTCTCGGCGTCGGTGACCGCCCGGACGTCGCCGTCGTGGCGGTCGTCGATGAACGAGAACAGCGATGGGAAGCTGTCGCAGTACTTGAAGCACATGCGGCATCCGTGGCAGATCTCGAAGGTGCGCAGGACCTCGCTCCGCAGGGCATCGGGGTCCCAGTAGTGCCCGTCGGCCGGGTCGTAGGTGAGGCCCGGCGTGGGTTCGTAGGGGATCGGCGTGGCCATGGGCGGGTTTTCGTTCAGACGCGTCTCACCGGCCGCCCCCGGAGGAGACGGCCGGTGAGACGCATTCCTGGAGAATCTGCGGGCCCGCGTGCTCAGCTGTTGTCGTCGAGCAGCGACTGGAAGCGGCCGGCGTGGGCCTTCTCGGCCTTGGCGAGGGTCTCGAACCAGTCGGCGATCTCCTCGAAGCCCTCTTCGCGGGCGGTCCTGGCCATGCCCGGGTACATGTCGGTGTACTCGTGGGTCTCACCGGCGACGGCCGCCGCCAGGTTCTCGAGGGTGTCGCCGATCGGCAGGCCGGTGGCCGGATCGCCCACCGTCTTGATGTAGTCGAGGTGGCCGTGTGCGTGGCCGGTCTCGCCTTCGGCGGTGTCGCGGAAGTTGCCGGCTATGTCGGGGTAGCCCTCGACGTCGGCGACCTTGGCGAAGTAGAGGTAGCGGCGGTTGGCCTGTGACTCGCCGGCGAAGGCGGCCTTGAGGTTCTCGTGTGTCTGGGTGCCGTCGAGGCTCATGGATACTCCTGATGAATCGGGGGAATAGCGGGCTGTTGTCAGGTGGCGAATCCTAGGCGCGCCATCTCGGGGTTGTCCCGTTTCGGACTGGACCGGCGGGCGATTCCGGCTACTGGTCGGCGTAGACGGGGACGTCGGCACCGAGGATGTCGCGGAAGATTCCGAGCACCTCGCCCGGCTCGGCATGCCGGCCGGTGGCGTGCTTCGAGTACACGAGTTCGCCGTCGACGACGACCTCGAAGGCGCCGTTGTCGCCGGCGACCAGCCGAATGTCGTCGATGACGTGCTGGTAGTCGGTCAGCAGGTCGCTCACCGCGCTCACGGCGCGGGCCGAATAGTCTCAGGGGACGCAGTAGGTGATCTCAATGTGGTGTGCCATGGGCCCGACGTTAGACGCGATCACCCCTGTGCACCGAAGCGCCCGCCACCATCAGCGCCCCGGGGGTTGCCCTCATCCGCACCGGAAGCCCGCCGAAGGGCTCGCCATCGGCCCGAACCCTTCCGATGCCCCCGACCTCCACCTCGGTTGCCCGGAACATGGTGACCCTGGGGTGGTCGACGTGGTTGCCGGCCTTGACCTTCTGGAACGAACGCAGCAGTTCGAGGCGCCCGGCGTCGCCGACTATGCAGACGTCGAGCAGGCCGTCGGTGGGGTCGGCATCGGGACAGATGTCCATGCCGGCACCGAAGAAGCGGGTGTTGGCCACGACGACCACGGTGGCCCGGAGATCCTGCGCCTCGCCGTCGAGGACTATCCGGTATTCGGCGGGTCGCATGCGGGGGAGTTCGAGGAGCGTGGCGATCGTGTACCGGGCGGTCCCCTTCGGGAACGACATGCGGTTGGCCCGGGCATTGACTTCAGAGGGGAAGCCGGCGATGACGCTCGTCAGGGCGGTGCGCCCTTCGACATCGATTGCGTCGATCACAGCCGGGTCGAGAAGGGCGGTGTCGACCCGCTGCTCCAGGTTTCCCGTGAGCAACCCGAGCGCCCGGGCGAAGTCGTTGCCGGTGCCGGCGGGTATGGCACCCAGCACCGTCGAAGTGTCGACGAGGGCACCGGCCGCCAGGTGCATGATGCCGTCACCGCCGAGGACGAGGAGGCGCGTGGTCCCGTTGGACACGGCGTGGCGTGCGGCCTCGGTGGATGCCCCGGCCGAGGCGGCAGTGAGCACTTCGGGTCGGATCCCGTGGTCCTGCAGTCGCCCCAGTACCCGCTCCAGGTCGGCGGCGGCGCGACCGGCACGCGCCTCGGGGTTGGCCAGGAGTGCCATGTGCAACACGCCGCCATCATCGCCCATCGCTAGCCTCGACGGTGACCCGAACACACCGGACGATCCCGTCGGAGATGCCCATGAGACTTCGCAGCACCATCGGCGAATCGGTTGCCGTGGCAATCCTCCTGACCGCCTGCGGCGGAGGTGGTGACGGTGGGGATGCGGATCCCGTCGGGGACGGCCGTACCGTCCGCGTCGAGGCGTTCGACCGACAGGACTACAACGCCGACGGCTTCTCGGCGGTTGCCGGCGAGATCACCTTCAGGCTCAGCCAGGTCGGCATTCAGGAGCACACGCTCGTGGTCGAGGGCATGGAGGACGAGATGCGCCTCGTCGTCGAAGACGGCGGCACCGATTCAGGCAACCTGACGCTGGAACCCGGCCGTTACATCCTCTACTGCGACATTGCCGGGCATCGCTCATCGGGCATGGAGGCACGACTCACGGTTGGTTGAGCAGGGTCCGGGTGGGCGCCCCCGGCGCTCGGTTCAGGCGACGATCTCGAAGAGTGCGTAGAGCACGATCGTGATGGCGAAGCCGCACTTGATCGTGTCCTGGTGCTTGTCGAGGACGACCCTGTTGATGGCGTTGTCGTAGCCGCCCAACTTCCCGAGCGCTGACGCCTCCATCACGATCCAGATCACCAGGAAGGCGATCCACAGGGTCCAGCGGCCGCCGGCGGACGGGCCGAAGCCGATGCCGCCCATGATCTCATCGCCGAACGCCGAAGCGAAGTGGCTGGGCCACATCATGAAGAACACCAGTGGGATCGAGAACAGTGTGTTGACCCGGCTTGCCCTGGCGGCCCGCTTGGCGGCGGCCGGGGCGGCGGGGTCGGCCTCGCCGCCCTCGCTTACCGACACCGAGGAGCCGATGGCGATCTGTTGTGCCGGCCAGATGACCATCCAGACGTTGGCTGCCATCGTGGTGCCGAGAAGGGAGCCGAAGGCGATGCCGACACCGGCGGAGGTGTTCCAGTAGTCCGGCATCAGTTCGCCGAAGGCCCGTTGGTGGGCGAGGATCCAGACACCCGACAGGAAGGTCAGCAGGGCGGCCCAGCGGAACCACCACAGCGTGCGCCAGGTGATCTTGCGGAGTGCCTCACCCTTGGCGCCGTCGCTCATCTCTCCGAAGGCTGCGCCCTGGATGAAGTTGAAGAAGTAGAGGAGGCCGATCCAGGTGATGCCGGCCAGGTAGTGGGCGTAGCGACCGATGGCTTGGCCACCCCCTCCACTGCCCATCCAGTCGTTGAAGAGTTCCATGTTCGTTGCTCCGGGTAGGGGGCGGGAAAGGAGGGACAGGCCCTCGGAAGGCCCGATCATGGCACGCCCCGTGCGGCGCGCAAGGCATCCGCGGTTCGATGGGCCGGGATTCCTCCGATTCCCGCCGCCCAGGACCCGGGTGCCAGCATCAGTGGATGGACCTGGCAGCGATCGACCTTTCGGACCCGAGGTTCTGGGATCGGCCCCTCTCCGAGCGTGCGGACGCCTTCGACCTGTTGCGTGCCGAGGACCCCTACCGCTACTTCGAGTTGCCCGCCGAAGTCACGGACCAGTTCCCGCAACGTGGGTACCACGCCCTGGTGAGGCACGGCGACGTGGCGGAAGCCAGCCGTAGGCCGGAGGACTTCTGCAGCGGCGAGGGCGGGACGTCCCCGGTGGACCTGCCGAGCAACGAACTGACCCGCTTCTTCGGGTCGATGATCTCGATGGACGATCCACGCCACAGGCGGCTGCGGTCGGTCATCTCGGCCGGGTTCACGCCGGGACGCATCCGGGCGCTCGAGGACTCCGTCCAGCGGATCGCCGGAGAGGTGGTCGACGACCTGCTCGAGCGTGGACCCTGCGACTTCGTGATGGAGGTGGCGACCCGCCTGCCGTTGCAGATCATCTGCGAGATGATGGGGGTCCCTGAGGAGTACCGGGGGATGGTGTTCGAACAGTCCAACACGATCCTGGGGAGCCAGGACGACGAGTACCGAAGGGACGACGTCGACCTGGGTGCCCAGCTGTTCTTGGCTGCCTGGCAGCTGACGGAACTGATGCAGGAGCTGATCGCCGAGCGGGTCGGGAGTCCGACCGACGACCTGACCTCGACCCTGGTCCACGCCGTGGTCGACGGCGAACGCCTCGAACACGACGAGATCGCCTCGTTCTTCATCCTGTTGCTCGTGGCCGGCAACGAGACCACCCGCAACGCCATCTCGTGGGCGCTCCACCTGCTGACGGAGCACGAGGACCAGCGGGCCGTCTGGTGGGACGACTTCGAGGGCGTGGCGCCGACCGCGGTCGAGGAGGTCGTTCGCTGGGCGTCACCTGTGATCTCGATGCGGCGCACTGCCACCCGCGACGGCGTCCGCCTGGGCGAGCGGGAGTTCGCCGCCGGAGACAAGGTGGTCCTGTACTACTGGGCCGTCAACAGGGATCCCGCCGTGTTCTCCGACCCGCATGGCTTCGACGTCCTGCGCAGCCCCAACGACCACTTCGGCTTCGGTGCGCCGGGACCGCACTTCTGCCTCGGTGCCCACCTGGCACGGCGGGAGGTCACCGTCATGTGGCGGGAGTTGTCCGAACGGGTGCCGGGGATCCACGCCACGGGTGAACCGGACCGCCTGACCAGCGGGTTCGTCAACGGCGTCAAGCACCTGCCCTGCGCCTGGTAGCGCAGAGACGCTCAGCCTCCGTCAACTCGTCGAAGTCTCCTCGGGGATCTAGTCCACGACCACGTCGGTGAAGCGGTCCCGGAGGGTCTTCTTCGAGAACTTGCCGACCGAGGTCTTGGGGACCTCGTCGATGAACTCGACCCGGTCCGGGTACCACCACCTGACTACCCGGTCCTCGAGCCAGGACAGGATGTCGTCGGTGGTGAGGGTGGCTCCCTCGGCTACTACCACGCAGGCCATCGGCCGCTCGCCCCACTTGGTGGAGGTCACGCCGATTACGGCGGCTTCGGCAACGTCGGGGTGGGCCATGATCTCGTTCTCGAGTTGCACCGAGCTGACCCATTCACCGCCGGACTTGACGAGGTCCTTGGTGCGGTCGACGAGGCGTACGTAGCCCTCGGCGTCGGCGATGGCGACATCGCCGGTCTTGAGCCATCCGTCGGCGGTGAACGACTCTGCGGCCCGGTCGTCGTTGTAGTACGTGCGCGCCACCCATGGTCCCCGGACCTGCAGTTCGCCGCGCGACTCGCCGTCCCATGGAAGATCCTCGTCGGTCTCCTGGTCGGCGATGCGGAAGTCGACGCCCGGGGTGATGAGCCCGACGGTGGTGCGCAGGTCGGCTTTGGCGTCGTCGTCGAGGTGGTCGAGCGTGGACTTGATGTTGCACACCGCAGCGAGGGGGCTGGTTTCCGTCATGCCCCAGGCTTGCAGGATCGGCAGTCCGGTCTGCTTCCGGTAGCCCTCGGAGAGGGCCCGGGGGACTGCCGAACCGCCGCACGGGATGGCCCGCAGGGCCGAGACGTCGCGGCCCTCGAGTTCGGGAAGCACGCCCATCCAGATGGTGGGCACGCCTGCGGCCAGGGTGACCCGTTCGGACTCGATGAGATCAGCCAGGGACGGGGCGCTGAGGTCGGGTCCGGGCATCACGAGCGTGGCCCCGGTGGCGACGCCGGCGTGGGCGAGCCCCCAGGCGTTGGCGTGGAACATGGGCACCACGGGAAGGATCACGTCGCGTTCGCTTACCCCGAGGGTGTCGGACATCATCGCCCCGAAGGTGTGCAGCACCATCGAGCGGTGCGAGTAGACGACACCCTTGGGGTTCCCGGTGGTGCCCGAGGTGTACATCATCGAGCCGGCCCGGTTCTCGTCGACGTCGAGCCAGTCGGTGGGTGATGCGGCGGCGAGCAGGTCCTCGTAGTCGTGGACCTCGGGGCGGATGGCATCGGCATCGGGTGCCGGGGCGCCGTCGTCCATGAGGACCACGTGGCGGACCGTGTCGAACTGGTCCATGAGCGGCCAGATCAGCCCGGCCACCGAGTGGTCGAGGAAGATGACCTCGTCCTCGGCGTGGTTGACGATGTAGGTGAGCTGCTCGGGGAACAACCTCAGGTTGAGTGTGTGCGACACCCGGCCGGTGCACGGCGGGGCGAAGTAGAGCTCGAGGTGGCGTGCGGTGTTCCAGGCGAACGTGGCGACGCGGCCGTCGGCGCTGATGCCGAGGTCGTCGAGGACACCACCGAGGAGGCGTGTGCGCTCACCCCACTCGCCGTAGGAGAGGCGTGACCGGCCAGCGGGTGAGGCCGTCACTATCTCCTTGGAGGCATGGAGCTTCGTTGCGCGGTCGAACAGGTGGACCAGCGACAGCGGGGTGTCCATCATCAGGCCGTCCATGGGGTGCTCGCTTTCTGTCTGGGCCAGGGCTCAGGCCGTGGCGTGGGCGTGCGCTGCCGTTGCCAGTTCGACGAGCTCTGAGCGCTCGTCGTCGGAGAAGGGTGAGAGGTCTGCGGCCGAGGCCTCGTCGGTTGCCTTTTCGATGGCGTCCATGCGGTCGGCGGCGACGGGTTCGACGTCGGTGTCACCCCAGCCGAAGAGCTTCACCTGATCTTCGCCGCTGTGGGACAGGACCATGCCGGCCGGGTCGGCACCGTCGGCCCTGGCGGCGACCACGTGCCGGCAGAAGCGCAGCTCGCGGATGGTCTGTACCAGCAGGTAGGCGCGGCCGGCGTCGTCGTCGGGGCGTTCGAGGTCACGCCAGCCGGCGAACAGGGCGGCACCGGCGTCGTCGGCATTGTCGGCAACGGTGGCGAGCAGATCGGCCAGCCGACCGGAGCCGGCGAAGCCGTCGAGGTAGTCGCGTCCCCTCTCGGCGCAGATCACGCCGTATGCCGCACCCCCGGCTCCGGCACCGATATCGGCGCTGTCGGTCCAGTTGGCCCGGATCAGGTCGGGGTTCCAGAAGTGGGCGGCTTCGATGACGGCGTCGGTGTCGACATCACCGAGGACGCCGAATCGGCCGAGGAAGTAGGTGCCCATGCCGGGCGGGAGGCCCAGTTCGGGTCCACGTGCATAGGCGGCGCCGTCGAGCATGAACCTGGCGCCGAGCACCTGGACGGGTTCGGCGATCTGTCGTGCGGCGGTCAGGGCGTCCATGTGTTCTCCCGGTCAGGTCCCGTGCAAGGTACCAGCCGACCTTCGGTGCTCATCAGCCGAGGACAGCGACGCAGCCGACGGCGATGAGTGCGAGGTTGCGTACCACGTCCCTCCACGAGAGCGGCTTCGTCGACCAGGCGCCGAAGCATCCGCAGCCCCCGGTGTGGCCGGTCCGGAGCCGGCCGACCAGCAGCGTGGTGAACGCAGCGAGGAGGGCCACTGCGCCGGCGCCGCCCGTGAGGGGGTCGAGGAGCAACAGCAGGGCGGTGGCCAGCTCGACGACCGGGAGCGCTACCGCGAACAGGTCGGGCCGGGGGAGGCCCAGCCCTCCGAGGGCCCGTCGGATGTCGGTCGGTGACCGGAGCTTGGCGATGCCCGCTGCGCCGAACACCAGCGCCAACAGCACGGCTGCTGCCCGTGCCACGGTCAGTAGCCGAGCGCCACGTCGACCGGGGCGAGGAGGTCGCGTCCCTCGCAGAAGCGGCGCACGTTCTCCTCGACGAACGGCTCGAGCAGGTCGAGGCCCATCTCGGGCGTGTTGCCGATGTGCGGGGTGATGAGGCAGTTCGGCAGTGTCCAGAGCGGGTGGTCGTCGGGCAGCGGTTCGGGGTCTGTCACGTCGAGGGCAGCGCCGCCGAGGCGGCATTCGCCCAGTGCAGCGACCAGGTCGTCGGTGACGATGTGCCCGCCCCGCGCCACGTTCACGATCCAGGCGTCATCGGGGAGCAGGTCGATGGCGGTGGCGTCGATGATCCCGCGGGTCTCGTCGGTGAGGGCCAGAGCGAGGATCAGCAGGTCGCTGGACGGGAGCACCTCGGACAGGTGACCGACGTCGAGGGTCCGGTCGGCGCCGTCGAGCGGGTGCCCGCTGCGGCGGACCACCGTGGTGTGGCAGCCGAAGGGCTTGAGTAGCGGCAGGAGGCACTCGGCGATGCCCCCTCCGCCCAGCAGGGTGACCCGGCTGCCGGCCAGCAGGCGCCCGACGTGGGCCGACCACGTCTGCTCGCGGGCGTAGCCGTGCAGGTGCTTGAAGCCGGCCAGCGCCATGGCCAGTGCCGTCTCGGCCACTGCAGGGGCGTACACGCCCTTGCCGCACGTCCATGTCCAGCGGTCGTCGAGGTGGTGGGCAAAGGGTTCGATGCCGGCGTAGGGGAGCTGGATCCATTCGAGCCGGTCGGCGTCCGCCACCAGTTCCGGAAAGGCCCCGGTGTTGGCGGGATCAGCCCAGATGAGGCCCTCTGCCTCGGCCATGTCGACCCGTTGCGCTCCCGCCGCTTCGACGGCCGCGCACAGTCGCTGGTGCATCTCAGGCCGAGTCTCGGGAGCAACGGCAACGTTTCGGGTCATCGTGGTCTCAGGTCTGGAGGTGGAGGCACTCGTCGGCCACGGCGTTGATGGTGCCCTGCCAGTCGTCGGGCTCGTCGAGCGGGAAGACCACGAACTTGGT
>DCXR01000025.1:2859-23904 GCA_002329075.1 Candidatus Neomicrothrix sp. UBA2131 | reverse complement strand
GCCGGGTCGAGGTCGGGTTGGCGGTCGCGAAGCCTGGCGACGAAGCGGTCGGGGAGCGAGCGGTGGACGAACGGGACCAGCGCCCCGAAGTGACCCGGGTCGATGGAGCGGCCGTGGGTCGCCGCTTCCTGTCGGATCGTGTCGATTCCAACAGAAACTGCGGCCGGCGTCGTGAACGACGGGAGCCAGCCGTCTCCCAGGCGGCCGCAGCGCCGGAGTTCCGAAGGGGCGAAGCCGCCCAGCCAGACATCGATGGGCTGCTGGACGGGCTTCGGTTGCACCCGGACCCCGGACAACGAGAATCGCGGGCCTTCGTGGTCGACCACCTCCTCTGAGGCGTCCCAGAGGCGGCGCATCAACGGCAGGGCCTCGTCGAACCAGGCTGCCCGGTCACCACGGGCGACACCGAACGCCTGGTGCTCGGCGGCGTCGGCGATGCCGAGCCCGAATGCGGGGAGCGCCCGACCGCCGGAGACGAGGTCGAGGCTGGCGATGGCCTTGGCGCAGAGCACCGGGTTGCGACCGGGGAGCACCATGACCGCCGGCCCGAACTTGAGGCGTTCGGTGCGGCCGGCTGCATACGACATGGCGACGATCGGGTCGAGGGTCAGGCCGTTGGCCCGCTCGCTGACCCAGAGCGAGTCGTAGCCGAGCGATTCGAGGTCGTCGACGAGGCGGCCGAACAGGCCGGTGTCGTCGGGATGCGCCGATCCGCCGAAGCCGAAGCCGATACGGAGTTTCATCCTGGCGATCCGATGGGCAGTCAACCCAGGGCTGACGTTCCCGCATAGGGCGCAGGATCGCCGGCGGCGGGAATCTCGGGTCGCGACCAGGCGGTCATTGCCACGAGTTCATCGACCACCCCGTGCCAGGCAACAGGGTCCCAGCCCTCGGCAGAACCCAGCAGGTGCCCGTCCTGTCGGATTGCCACCAGGGCGGGCAGGGTGTCGAGCCCGAGGGAGCGGACAAGGGAACGATCGGGGTCGGCCAGCCCGAGGATCTCGTCGGCAAGCGGACCGAGGAACCCGGCTGCACCATCGGCGTCGGTGTCGGTGACGAGGTAGGCCACGCGTACGTCGGCGTCACGGAACTCGCTGAGGATGCGTCGTGCCGTGTCGAGCAGCCATGAACTCTCGTGCGTGTAGGGGTCGAGAACGACGGCCACCAACGGGAACAGCGTGAGCAGTTCCGAGAGGGGGAAGGGGTCGCCGCCGACCGGCTGGAGTTCGATGTCGAGGGAGGGGTCCTGTGCCACGAACGGTGACGCTAGCAAGGCGCCGGCACGGCGGCACGGACGCGGTCGTCTCGGTGTCCCGTCGGAACCGGCGCTCTTCAGGAAGCGGTGAGGGCGGCGACGAGGGCGTCGATGGCCTCGTCGGCGAGGCCTGCCATCTCGTCGTCGGTGCGGTCCTGGATGGGATGCGCCACGAAGACGCCGGCCACATCGAGGCCGAGAGCGGCGGCCTGAAGGGCAGCGGCGTCGGTGAAGGTGTCGGAGGCCACGTAGACCCCCGGCACGCCCCGTCGTTCGAGATCGTCGATGTCGTGCACACTGCACGTCGTACAGGATCCTCAATCGGCGAGGGCCTCGATGACGGCATCGCACTGGGTGGCGATCTCGTGGCGCAGGTCGACGGGCGCCGGCTTGGTGAAGGTGGGCTTGGCATAGCGTGTGACCCTCGCCCCCAGGGCGCAGAGCGCCTCCTCGACCCGGTCGAGGAAGACGTCGCCCCGCGGCTTCGAGATGTCGAGCAGGCCGACCGTCAGGCCGGAAAGCGACTCGGGCCGTTGGCTGCGCTCCCTGGTGGCGGGCCGCTGCTCGGCGGTCGGGTCGAGGACTGTGGTGGTCATGGTGTGATCTCCCTCGTGACGGGGTCGGAGCCGCCGGGGCCGCTGATCCAGCCACCGATGATGGCCGAGAACAGGCCGGCAGGTCCACCGGCGTGGACGACGAGCAGGCCGCCGGGTCGGAACTTGGGCAGGCGGTGGCCGGCCAGTCCCGGCGGAAGGCCCTCCTCGATGCCGTCGGCACCGGCGATGATCTCGTCGGTGTCGAACATCAGGTACTCGGTGAGTTCGGCCAGGAAGCGGGCACGGTCCCAGCCGGCGTCGCGGTAGCGGGCCATGTGCTCGGGAGAGAGGACGAGCATGCCGTCCATGCCCAGGACGAGGCGTGGCGAGACGGCGCTGCGCAGGCTCGCAGCCAGGGACCTGGTGAGAGACTCGGGGGAGCGGCTTAGTTGGTCCACTACCAGGTGGGGACCCTCGCCACAGAACGCCGTGACCGTGCTCTGTGACCGGTCGAAGCCCCGCTCCTCTGCGAGCGAGTTCCACGGAGAGCCCGCCTCGTCCTCGGCGAAGCAGATCCCCTGCTTGCCCATGTGTCCGAGGGTGGCCCTGTCTATGCCCCCGGGGGCGCCCCCGCCGAGATTGCGCAGCACCAACTGGACGGCCCGACCTATGGACGAGTTCGCCCGGTTGCCGTGGCCGAGGACGTTGATCCCCGAGTTCATGCCGATGGCGGCGGCGATGGGCCCGTTGACGACGAGGATCGGTCCGACCGACATCGTGGTGGCGAGCACGCCGTGCATGTTGAACTCGTCGGTGCAGATCGCCTCGAGCGCTGCGAGGACGACCGGCAGGTACTCGGGGCGACAGCCGGCCATCACGGCGTTGACTGCGACCTTTTCGACCGTGCCCTCGACCAGGTTCGGCGGGATGAGTGCCACGACCTCGTCGGAGGGGCGGGTGGTGCCCCCGAGCATCCGGACCACGCGCTCCTCGGTGGGTGGGACGACGGGGAGGCCGTCGGTCCAGCCGCGGTCGAACAGTGCCTCGTGGCCATCCTCGAGTTCGGCCAGTTCGACGCGGCGGGAGGCGAGGCCCGTGGCACCGAACCGTGCCCGGAGCTCGTCGACCCGCCCGGGGTCGACCGTGAGGGAACCTCAACCGGGCTTGAAGACCGGGAGGCCGTCACCGAGGCCGGTGACGCCGGTGAACTCCTCCCAGTCGTCGCGGTCCCAACCGACGGTGCGGGCGACCTCGACACCGTCGACCCGGCGAACGAGCGTCGGGACCGCGTCGAGGTCGATCTGCCAGCTGGCGGCCAGGTCGGTGTCGTCGATCACCCAGTCGGCATCGGCCGGGAAGATGGGGTCGTCCTGGGTGTAGACGATGAGACCTGCCACTTCGGCGAGATGCTCGAGTACCGGAACGACCAGCGAGCAGGCTGGGCAGGCCTCCTTGACCACGGCCACGAGCCCGTCAGGGATCGTCGGGAGATCGGGAGCACCCATCGCCGCCAGTCTCGCGCACGGCAATCGCAAGGGGGCACACGGCGTGGGGCACCTGGCGTGAGATGGGTCACAACTCCGCCTGCGGCATCGGGACCGTCATTACCCTCGCGCAGCGATGGAGGCCATGCTCGACGTCACGTTCTACGGGGTCAGGGGCTCGACCCCCTGCCCGTGCGACGCGAACGCCCGCTACGGCGGCAACACCTCCTGCGTGGTCGTCGATGTGCCGGGCGGCGATCCGATCCTCCTGGACCTGGGCACCGGCCTGCGCTTCTACGGCTTCAACGAGCATTGTGCCCACGACCCGTTCCGGGGGACGGCGCTGGTGAGCCACCTCCACTGGGACCACATCCAGGGACTTCCCTTCTTCGCCCCGATCAACTGTCCGGATGCCCGTCTCGACGTCTACGGACCCCGCAACGGCCGCACGCTCGAGGCCTGCTTCGAGGAGTTCATGGCGCCGCCGTACTTCCCGATCGGGTTCCGTGACCTGGCCGGCGAGATCGAATTCCATGACGTGGACGCAGGGAGCTTCGCCGTGGGCCCGGCAACGGTCACCGTCGCTGCCGTCCCCCATGTCGGCACAACCAACGGCTACCGGATCGACTGGAACGGTGTCAGCATCGCCTACGTCAGCGACCACCAGGAGCCCGTCGCCGAACCGGCACGGGTCGACGAGGCTGTCCTGGCCCTGGCCGATGGAGTCGACGTGTTGATCCACGACGCCCAGTTCACGCCCGACGAGTTCGTACAGCGCCCTGACTGGGGCCATTGCACCGTTGGCTACGCCGTCGAGGTCGCCCACCAGGCCGGTGTCGGCGAACTGGTGCTGTTCCACCACGACCCGGGCCATTGCGACGCCACCGTCGACGGCCTCCTCGAGGAAGCGCAGGCGGCCGCCGAGGGGCGCAACGTGGGTGTGGTGTCGGCTGCGGCCGAGGGCCGGACGATCTCGCTCGTGCCCGCAGGTTCCTGATCCTCCGGCATCCGACCCTCGGACATGGTCGATCGGGCGGCCCCGGTTACCCTCCGCCGGAAGGAACGAGCAGAACCCCCGGGAACGAGCATGGCTGACCAGATCGACGGCGACCTCTATCGGAAGGTCCTCGGCAGGTACCCGACGGGGGTGACCCTCGTGACGGGCTGTCCCGACGGTGAGCCACTGGCGATCGTCATCGGCTCGTTCGTGTCCGTGTCCATGGACCCGCCGCTGGTCGGCTTCCTGGTGGGGGAGGGCTCGTTGACCTGGCCCCGGATAGAGAGCACCGGTTCGTTCTGCGTGAACGTCCTGTCCGACGTGCAGGCCGACCTCTCGAACGCCTTCTTCCATAGGGACGGCGACCCGTGGTCCGGCACCGGCTGGGAGCCGGCCCCGTCGGGTTCGCCGCTCATCCCCTCCTGCCTCGCCTCGATCGACTGCTCGATCCACGAGGTTGACGATGCCGGCGACCACGTGTTCGTCGTGGGGCTCGTCGAGCACCTCACCCATGTCGACGAGGGCTCACCGCTGGTGTTCCTAGGTGGCCGGTACGGCTCGTTCACGGAGCCCGACTGATGCCTGTGTATGCACTCGGCGGCGTCGAGCCACGGATCGATCCGACCGCCTATGTCCATCCCGAGGCCGTGGTGATCGGTAACGTCGAGATAGGTCCCGAGTCGAGCGTGTGGCCGCATGCCGTCATCCGTGGCGACGACAACCTGATCTCGATCGGCGCCCGCACCAGCGTCCAGGACAACGCCGTGCTGCACTGCACCGACGAATTCCAGACGATCGTCGGGGACGACGTCACGCTGGGCCACCTCTGCCACCTCGAGGGTTGCACCGTCGATGACCAGGGGCTCGTGGGAGCGGGTGCCGTGGTGCTCCACGAGGCCGTTGTCGGCCGGGGCGCGATCGTCGGTGCCAACGCCGTGGTCCGCAACGGCCAGGTCGTGCCGCCGCTGTCGATGGCGCTCGGTGTGCCGGCCGTGATCCGGGAGGGCGTCGTCACCGAGGGGACCAATCTCGTCAACGTCCAGGCGTACGTCGAGCGGGCCAGGCAGTTCCGTGAGGGACTGCGTCGGGTCGGCTGACGACCGCCGGGCAATCTCTTCGACCCCGCAACGAACGTGTCCAACCACACCTACAGGTCCGGGGACCTGACGCTCGCCGCCCACCTGGAGCGACCTCCCGAGAGCGGTCGCGACCTGCACGGGGTGGTGATCTGCCATGGTTTCCCCGCCGGCGAGGGCGGAGGCGCCAACTCGCCCGCCACGTTCCCCGAATTGGCGGCCCGGATCGCACGCGAGTTGGGCTGGGTGGTGATCGTGCCGGCCCCCCGGGGCATGCCGGGGTCCGAGGGCTCGTTCAGCCTCGACGGCTGGCTCGAGGACGTCATCGCCGCCGCCGACCACCTGCTGCTCGGGCAGCAGGCCACTTCGGTCTGGACTGCCGGCTTCGGCACAGGTGGTGCGCTGGCGGTGTGCGCAGCGGCCGCCGACGGGCGCATCGGCGGTGCGGCGACCATCGCCGGGCCTGCCGACTTCTCCGACTGGGCAGCCAACCCGCGCAGGTTGTTGCTCCATGCCCGTGCTGCCGGGGTGATCGACGAAGGGGCCTATTCGACGGACTTCGACCGGTGGACCTCGGGGCTCTCCGGGATCTCGGCAGAGCATGCCGCCGAGGCCCTGGCGCCCCGGCCGCTCCTGGTCGTGCACGGCACCGACGACGACATCGTGCCGTCCCTCGACGCCCGTGCGGTCGCCGCCGCCCACGGGGCCGGCGACCTGCGAATGATCAACAGGGCCAGCCACCACCTGCGCCACGACCCCCGGGCGATCGCCATCCTGCTGGGCTGGCTGGACCGTCGCCGTCGCCTGGTGGGCAGCGCCTGAATCGGGGCGCCCCTCCCTACCGATACGGGCCGGGAATTGTTACTATGGCCGTAGGAGAAATCCCCGGACGGCCACCCGTCGTCCGGCAACCGCCCTGGAGGCATCCCGGACAATGTCCGCCACCGACTCCGCAACCGACCTGGGGCTCGACCTGGGCCGCTACAAGCTCGGCTGGAGCGACGAGGAGGACTACGTCTTCAAGCCCAGGAAGGGCGTCGACGAGCACATCATCGAGGAGATCTCCTGGATGAAGGGCGAGCCGGCCTGGATGCGCGACTTCCGACTCAAGTCGTTCGAACGCTTCGGCCGTCGCTCGATGCCCACCTGGGGCGGCGACATGTCGGGGATCGACTTCGCCGACATCTTCTACTACATCAAGCCCACGGAATCGCTCGTCGACGACTGGTCCCAGGTCCCCGACTCGATCAAGAACACCTACGAGAAGCTGGGCATCCCGGAAGCGGAGCGCAAGTACCTGGCCGGTGTCACCGCCCAGTACGAGTCCGAGGTCGTCTACCACCGCAACCGCGAGGACCTCGAGGAGCAGGGGATCATCTTCTGCGACATGGACACAGCCCTGCGTGAGTACCCGGAGATCGTCAAGGCGTATTTCGGCCGGATCATCCCGCCCAACGACAACAAGTTCTCGGCCCTCAACTCTGCAGTCTGGAGCGGCGGATCGTTCATCTACGTCCCGCCCGGCATCAAGGTCGAGATGCCCCTGCAGGCCTACTTCCGGATCAACGCCGAGAACATGGGCCAGTTCGAGCGCACCCTCATCATCGCCGACGAGGGCTCCGAGGTGCACTACATCGAGGGCTGTTCGGCGCCCGTCTACAGCACCGACTCGCTGCACTCGGCGGTGGTCGAGATCGTGGTCAAGCCGTCGGCCCGGGTCACCTACACCACCATCCAGAACTGGTCCAGCAACGTCTACAACCTGGTCACCAAGCGGGCACGGGTCGAGGCCGAGGGCCACATGGAGTGGATCGACGGCAACATCGGCTCGCGCCTCACGATGAAGTACCCGGCCGCGGTGCTTGCCGGCCCGAAGGCCTCCGCCGAGGTCCTGTCCGTGGCCTATGCCGGTCCGGGCCAGCACCAGGACGCCGGCGCCAAGATGACCCACGTTGCACCGGAGACCACCTCCAAGATCGTCTCCAAGTCGATCTCCAAGGACGGCGGCCGCACCAGCTACAGGGGTCTCGTCCGCATCGAGGACGACGCCTACGGGTGCAGGAGCCACGTGCAGTGCGACGCCCTGGTCCTCGACGACGACAGCATCTCGGACACCTACCCCTACATGGAGGTCGGCGCTGCCGACGCCGTGGTCGGCCACGAGGCCACCGTCTCGAAGGTCGCCGACGAACAGATCTTCTACCTGATGAGCCGCGGGCTCTCCGAGGAACAGGCCATGTCGATGGTCGTCAACGGGTTCATCGAGCCGATCACCCGTACCCTGCCGATGGAGTACGCAGTCGAGTGGAGCCGCCTCATCGAACTGCAGATGGAGGGATCGGTCGGTTGAGGCTGCGGACCGGCTAGGAACTTGACATGCCGATGCAGCAGGACTGCAAGTACTTCGAGAGCCGCTCGTACCCGAACGGGGACACCGTCCGGAAGTGCGACCTGGACCTCGCCCCCGAGGCGCCCTGGCGCTGCCCCGACGACTGTCCGTCGTACACCCGGCGGATGGTCGACGTGAACTGGAGCCACGGCACCCTCGTCACTCCGGCCACGCCGGACGAGCCGGCCAGCCTCGGAGAGGACGACAGCATCGCCGCCCTGCTCGATGCCGCCGAGGACATCGTGAACGAGGCCGGCCCCCGGGTGATGGCGGAACTCGACAAGGAATCGTCGAAGCGCCGGTTCCTGAAGGGCCGTGGCAAGGGCGGCAAGCCCCGCAGGAAGAAGCCCCGGAAGGGCTGAGGCGTAGCGGAGTGCTCCTCAGTCGGAGGCGACCAGCACCTCGACGACGGCGCCGAAGGGCAGGTGGGTTGTAGAACCGTCGGCTTCCCTGACCAGCAGCACGTCGCGTCCCAGTCGCTCGAGGACCCCTTCGACGGGAATGACGGTGCCGACCAACGTGATCGTCACACGTGGCTGGTCGGCGACGAGTCGATCGAGGACATCTCGGAGATTCGGCCCGTCATGGGGGACGGTGCGGTCGCCGACCAGGTCGGGGACGCCGCGGTCGGGACGGATGGCCGCCAATGCCCGCCGGGCCACGAGCGCCAGACGGCGATCATCGAGTCGAAGGCCGACGAGGTCGGAGCCGACCGTCTCGATGCATCCGTGGCGGCGCCCGCCACCGACGAGCAGGAGTTCGACCGGATCCTGGCGTTCGGCCAGGTCGGCGAGCAGCCCGAGAAGGCTGGCGGACTCCTCGGCACGCCGTCGTAGCCACGCCTGGTGACCGAGGCGCCGGACGGCCTCGTCGACCCCGGCCTCGGCAGCAAGGCGGTCCAGCGGATCAGCAGACATGGCCGGAGAGTAGCGGCGGCACGGCCCCGGGTCACGAGCCCCGAGCACAGGGGAATCGGTGTCGTGTCCGGACGGGTACGCTCTGTGGGCTGATGGCAGAGACGACCGTGACCCTGGACGTGCCGGGCAATGACCTGATGTCGGGACTGGTCGGCGAGCGCGACCAACTGCTCCGCAGGGTCGAGGGGGCCTTTCCCAACGCCGTCATCCACGTGCGGGGCAACCAGATCTCCGTTGACGGTCCCGGCGCCGACCTGGTCGGCAGGGTGTTCAACGAACTGGTCATGCTCCTCGAGCGGGGACTGTCCGTTGACGACCGCACCCTCGACCGGGCAATCGAGATGGTCCGTGCCGACGAGAGCCCGTCCGAGGTGCTCGGTACCGAGATCATGCGCACGGCCCGCGGCAAGCCGGTTCGTCCGCGGTCGGTCGGCCAGAAGCACTACGTCGAGGCGGTGCGAGACAGCGTCGTCACTTTCGCAATCGGCCCCGCCGGCACAGGTAAGAGTTGGCTGGCCGTTGCTATGGCCGTCCGTGCCCTGCAGGGCAACCTGGTGGACCGCATCGTCCTGACCCGGCCGCTGGTCGAGGCGGGCGAGCGGGTGGGCTTTCTACCCGGCGACCTCATGGCCAAGGTCGATCCCTACCTGCGTCCCCTCTACGACGCACTCTTCGAGATGCTCGAGGCTGAGACCGCACAGAAGTTGCTCGACCGGGGACAGGTCGAGGTGGCACCGCTGGCGTTCATGCGGGGTCGTACGCTCAACAACTCGTTCGTGATTCTCGACGAGGCACAGAACGCATCGCCCGAGCAGATGAAGATGTTCCTCACCCGGATCGGCTTCGGAACCCGTGTCGTCGTGACCGGTGACGCCAGCCAGGTCGACGTTCCGGACGGGCGCAGCGGCCTCGACGGGATCGAGAAGGTCCTCCATGGCATCGACGGACTCTCGTTCGTGCGCCTCGGTGCACGCGACGTGGTCCGCCACCGGATCGTCCAGGACATCGTCAAGGCCTATGACCGCAATACCCCCCGACGCAGGGGCTCCTGACCCGGATGGGCGACGAACCTCCTGGACCCGGCCCCATGGTCGTGGTCGTCGACGAACGGACTGTCCCCGGTGAGGGCCCAGAGGTCGATGTCGACCGCTGGGGACGCCTTGCCACCGATGTGCTCGTCTCCGAGTGGCTCGCTGAGCCGCGTATCGAGCTCACGGTCCACTTCGTTGACGAACAGGCCATCGCCGACCTCAAGCGCGACCACCTCGATGGCGACGGCAGTCCGACCGACGTTCTGGCCTTTCCGGTCGATGATCCAGCCGAGGTGCCTGACGATGAGCCGGTGCTGCTGGGCGACGTCGTGGTCTGTCCTGCTGTCGCCGAAAGGCAGGCGGCCTGCATGCAGGGTGAACTTGCCGACGAGATGGCGCTCCTGCTCGTCCACGGGATCCTCCACCTGCTCGGCCACGATCACGGCGATCCCGACGAGAAGGCGGTGATGCAGCGACGCGAGAGCGAACTGCTCGACCGGCTCCACCGCCCATGACCGGCACCGAGATCCTCGGCCTCTTCGCCCTCGTCGTCCTGACCGGTGTGGGATCGGTGCTGGCTGCGGCCGAGACGAGCCTCACCCACATGCGCCGTGCCAGGGCGGCGGTGCTGGCCCGCGGCGACCGCGAGAACGGCAACGGGCACGACGACAACGGCGCCGATGACCGAACCGGTCCACTTCTCGAGGTGCTCGAAAGGCGTTCCCGCTATCTCGGGCCGATCCTGCTGGTGCTCCTGGCCTGCCGACTGGGAGCGGCCGGCCTGACCACCGTGATCGTCAACGACCGCTTCGGTGGCGGCTGGGTGGCTCCTTCACTGCTGGTCCTGCTGCTGGTGTTCTTCGTTGCCGCCGAGATCGTCCCCAAGACCTGGGCGCTGACCAACACCGATGCGGTGGCAGTTCGCATGGCGCCCCTGGCGAGCGGCCTGTCGAGGATCGTCCCCCTCCGCTGGGTGACCACTTCGCTCGTATCCCTCGCCGAGCGGATCGCCCCGAGGCGGACCAACGGAGTCGAATCCGCCATTTCGGAAGAGGAACTGCTTGCTGTTGCCGACCGGGCCCTGGAGTCGCAGGCCATCGACGAGGAGGAGCACGAGTTGGTCGAGTCGGTGATCGCCTTCGGCGACACCCTCGTCCGGGAGGTGATGGTGCCGCGGCCAGACATGGTGACCGTGAGGTCCGACGCCACGATCACCGAGGCGATCGAGGTTGCCGTTCGCAGTGGCCGCAGCCGCGTGCCGGTCCAGGGGACGGGCACAGACGACCTGGTAGGCGTCGTGTACGCCAAGGACCTCATGCGGGCGCAGTTCGACGGTCGCGGCGACGATCCGGTGACCAGGCTGGCCAGACCGACCCACGATGTGCCCGAGACCAAGCAGGCCGACGACCTTCTGCGCCAGATGCAGGCCGAGCGCTTCCACCTGGCCGTGGTGGTCGACGAGTACGGCGGCACTGCCGGCCTGGTGACGATGGAGGACCTGCTCGAGGAGGTCTTCGGTGAGATCGTCGACGAGTTCGACAGCGAGGAGCCCCTGACCGAGCCCCTGGCCGACGGCGCCATGCTGGTACACGGCCGGATGCCGGTCGACGAACTCGACGAACTGCTCACCGACGTACTGCCGGACGGCGACTGGAACACCGTCGGTGGGCTGCTGTTCGATGCGCTCGGGCATGTCCCGGAGGTGGGGGAGGGCGTCGAGCTTGCGGGTCGACGCTTCGACGTCGAGCAGGTGGTCGGGCGGCGCATCACCCGGGTGCGCATTGGTCCGCCTGCCGATGAACCGGGCGAGTAGGGGTCGCATGCGCTCGGGGTTCGTGACGATCGTGGGTCGTCCAAACGTCGGCAAGTCGACGCTGCTCAACAGGATGCTCGGCACCAAGGTTTCGATCGTCTCCAACAAGCCCCAGACCACCCGGACCGAGGTCCGTGGCGTGCTGACCCGCCCCGACGTGCAGGCGGTGTTCTGCGACACTCCGGGCATCCACAAGCCCCGGACAACGCTCGGCGAACGGCTCAACCACACCGCCCGGTCGGCGCTCGCCGACATGGACGTGGTGTTGTTCGTGGTGGACGGGCGGGGCGGCATCGGCAACGGCGACCGGTTCGTCGCCGAGGGACTCCCTTCCGACCGGACGCTGCTGGTGCTCAACAAGGTCGACGGGCAGTCGCGTGACCGCATCGTCGAGCAGTTGGCGTTGGCAACCGAGTTCGGTGTCGACGAGTACTTCCCGGTCTCGGCCCGGAAGGGAACCGGTGTCGACGAACTGGTCGATCACGTCCTGACACGTCTACCCGAGGGGCCGCAGTACTACCCGGACGACATGGTCACCGACGTCCCCGAGGCCTTCTGGGTGGCTGAGCTCGTGCGGGAGCAACTGTTGGCGGCGGTGCACCAGGAGCTTCCGTACTCGATCGCCACCCGGGTCACCGAGTGGGAGTGGCCGCACATCCTCTGCGAGGTCCTGGTCGAGCGCGAATCCCAGAAGGGCATGGTCATCGGCAAGGGAGGCGCCGTTCTCAAAGAGGCCGGTACCCGGGTTCGCGGCCAGTTGCCCGAGGGCGCCTACCTGGAACTGGTGGTGAAGGTCGACAAGGACTGGCAGCGTCGCCCGAAGGCCCTCGACCGCCTGGGGTACTGAACGCCCGGTCGTTGTGGCTCAGCCCTCGAACAGGTTCCTCAGGAAGCGTTCGACCTCGTCGGGATCGTCTGTCCTGGGCATCGGCGGCAGGGCCGCAAGCAGTTGCCGGCGGTAGGAGTGGCTCTTGGCGAGCCGCCGGTCGAGCACGGCGATCACGCCGATGTCGGTCGCCGTCCGGATGAGGCGTCCGGATGCCTGGGCGAGGTCGGTGGCCGCTATGGGAATGTCGATCTCGGCGAAGGAGCCCTCGCCGACCTGTTCGCGGCGGGCACTCAGGAGCGGGTCGTCGGGGCGGGGGAAGGGGATCCGGTCGATGGTGACCAGCGACAGTGCGGGTCCGGGAACGTCGATGCCCTGCCAGAGGCCACGGGTGCCGAACAGGCAGGAGGCCTCGTCGGCTGCGAAGGCCTCGATGAGGGCCGGTTTGGGCAGGTCGTTCTGGTGGAGGACGGCGTACGGCAACCGGTCGACCAGGTGGGCGTGGGCGGCGTCGAGTGCCGACCAACTGGTGAACAGCGCCAGGGTGCGGCCGCCGGCGGCGAGGATCAGCCGCTCGAGTTCGTCGTGGACGGCGTCGCGGTAGCCGGGCTCGCGTGGGTCGGGGAGGTGGGCGGCGCAGTAGAGCAGCGTCTGGCGCTCGAAGTCGAAGGGGCTGCCGACGTCCTCGATCCGGTGCTCGCCCTCCGGTAGGCCCAGGCGCCCGACCAGGTTGGGTGGCAGGGTGGCGCTGGTGAGCACGATGGGGCGTTCCTTGTTGAAGAGCTTTTCCTCGAGGATCCCTGCGATCACGACCGGCGACATGCACAGCACCGGTCGGTTGCGGGGGCCTTCCACCCAGGCGACGAAGCCGTCGTCAGGGGCCCGGAATGACCGGATTGCCCCCAGGAGGCTGCCCGTCGCAAGCAGCGCACGCTGTGCCCGTGCCCTGGCCTCCGTCGCCGCATCGGCGGGAACTGCGCGCAGCGCCGACTGGAGCGCTTCGAGGCGGGTGTCGGCCAGCTCGAGCAGTGGGCCGACGACAGGATCCTCCGCAGGGGTGAGCCGTTTTCCGAGGTGTTCGACGAGGGAATCGTCGAAGCGGTCGGCGAGGTCGGCGAGGTTGTCCAATTCGGTTGAGCGGCTCAGGACACCGGACGCAATTCGGCGCAGCGACCGGAATCGGCCGCCGAACACCTCGGCACCGACGGCGGCGGCGAGGATGTCCTCGGCTGCGTGGGCCTCGTCGAGGATCGCCAGGTCGTGCGGGGGGAGGATGGCTCCGTCCGTCGCAACGTCGATGCCGTAGAGGTGCAGGTTGGTGACGATCACCTGCGCCTCGGCTGCCCGGTCGCGGGCAAGCTCGGCGAAGCACCCGTCACCGGCAGGGCAGCGGTTGCGGCCCGGGCACTCGTGGGATCCGACGGTCACGGCCGACCAGGTGGATCCGTTGGGTTCGAAGGACAGTTCGGCCCGATCGCCCGTGTCGGTCTCGGTCGCCCAGTCGGCGATGGCGGCCAGCTGTTCGTCGTCGGCTTGTTCGGCGAGGCCGTCGAGGGTCTGCTGGATGTTCGCCTCGGCGACCTCGGCGAGGCGTTGGAGGCAGACGTAGTTCGAGCGCCCCTTCAGGATGGCGAACGAGACCGGCTCGTCCAGGTGCTCGGAGAGGTGCTCGGCGAGGAAGGGTAGGTCGTTGTTCGCCAGCTGGTCCTGGAGCGCCTTGGTGGCGGTGGCGATGATGGTGCGCCTCTTGGCGAGGAGGGCAGGTATGAGGTAGGCAAGCGTCTTGCCGGTGCCCGTACCGGCCTGGACGGCGAGGTGGTTCTTTCCTCCGAGGCCGTCGATGACCTCGGCCACGGCACGGGCCATGGCTTCCTGGCCGGGGCGCCGCTCGCCGCCGTTGGGCAGGTGGGCGGTGACCTCTTCGAGGGCGATAGCCACCTGTTCCGGATCCATGCGCTGACGGTACCGGTGGTGGATGACACGGGCGCGGTGTTCCACCGGGGGATCGGCGTCAGCCGGTAGTTTTCGTGCCGTGCTTCCCGTCGACCTCGATCCCTCCCGGATCCCGCGCCATGTCGCCTGCGTCATGGACGGCAACGGGCGCTGGGCGAAGCAGCGGGGCCTGTCCCGCACCGAGGGGCACAAGGCCGGCGAGCAGGCCCTGCTCGATGTGCTCGAGGGTGCCGACGAGATCGGGGTCGACTGGTTCACGGTCTACGCCTTCTCGACCGAGAACTGGCGGCGCCCAAAGGACGAGGTGAACTTCCTCATCAACTTCAACGAGCAGATCCTGCTAGAGCGGCGTGATGAACTGAACGAGCGCAACGTCCGGATCCGGTTCTCGGGCCGCCGCGACTGGCGGGTCCCGAAGCGCCTGATCCGACGCATGGACGAGTCGTTGGAGCTGACGAAGGACAACACGGGACTCACGTTCACGATCGCCTTCAACTACGGGGGTCGGGCCGAACTGGTCGATGCCGTGCGCCGCATCGTCGAGTCGGGCACCCCGGCCGACAAGGTCACCGAGAAGGTGATCTCCCGGCACCTCTACAACCCCGAGATGCCCGACCCGGACCTCATGATCCGCACATCGGGCGAGTACCGGATCTCCAACTTCCTGCTGTGGGAACTGGCGTACAGCGAACTGGTGTTCAGCGAGGCGCTCTGGCCCGACTTCCGGCGGGAGCACCTCTACGCCGCCATCAAGGAATACCAGGACCGGGACCGGCGCTTCGGCGGAGTGGGCGGCGAGTAGTGCAGTCCGGTTCGGAGGCCGGTGCCTGATGGCCCTGTACCGGGACCGGGCGGTGGTGCTGCACACCTGGAAGTTGGGTGAGGCCGACCGCATCCTGGCCCTGCTGACCGCCGGCCACGGACAGGTCCGGGCCGTCGCCAAGGGTGTGCGCAAGACCCGTTCGAAGTTCGGCGGCCGGCTCGAGCCCACCTGCCATGTCGATGTGCAACTCCACAGGGGGCGCAGCGACCTGCAGATCGTCACCCAGGCCGAGAGCCTCGACACGTTCGTCACGTTGCGGGCCGATCCCGACCGCTTCGCCGAGGCGTCGGCCCTGCTGGAGGTGGCTGAGCGCCTGGCACCGGAGGGGGAGGGCGACCGGCGCCGATACGACATGCTCGTCGGGGCCTTGCGTACGCTCGACCAGCGGCCGTCGCCGCTGTTGGTTCCGGCATTCTTCCTCAAGGCACTGGCCCACGAGGGCCTGGCACCGGCGTTGGACGCCTGTGTCCGGTGTCAGGCCACCGAGGGCCTCGTGGCCGTCGACGTGGGGGAGGGCGGGGTGCTGTGCGACGGCTGCCGCCGGGGCCGTCCGGTGTCCGAGTCGGCGCTGGCGGTGATGCGGGCCGTCCTCGGCGGCCACCTGGCGACAGCCCTCGAGGTGGAGGACGCACGGGTCTGCGGCGAGGTCGACGCCGTCGCCACCGACGCCGTCGAATACCACCTCGAACGCCGGGTCCGGTCGAGACGCGTCATGGAAACGGCGTAGGGCTCAGCCTTCGATCGGGTCGATCTGTTCGGGCATCGGGGGGGGTTCGGACGGGTCGGGGAGTCCCGGTACGGCGAGGACCCTCCCGGCGTCGCCGCGGTCGACGACGAGGGTGCGGCCTATGCGGTCGCCGACCCTGCGGTGGCCCTTGGTTGTGATCATCACACCCAACTCGACGAACGGAATGATCAGGAGCGGGATGATCCACGGCACCGTGCGGCCTGCGGCGCCCAACAGGCCCGGGAGTCCACCGTCGCTGCGACGCACGATCCGCAGGCCGACGATCGCCTTGCCGAGGCTGAATCCACTGGTTCCGGCCAGGAACACGTGGTTGACGATGAACAGGACCAAGGTTGTAAGCAGGGCGGACCGGTTCCAGATGATCTGGTCGTCGTCGACTATCGAGGCGATGTCGCCCCGGTAGACGAGCATCACGGCGATCGAGATGATGAAGGCGTCGAGCAGGAAGGCAACCAGGCGCCGTGCCACGACCGCCGTCGGATCGCTGGGCGTTTCGCCCCGACCGATCTGGTTCATGCCCCGGATGTTCTCCACATGGCGAGTGTCGCACGAAACACCGCCGAAGCGTCGCCGACGTCGGCACCGGCGGTCGCTACCCTGCACCGCCATGGTCCCCAACGACGAGACGCTGTTCGACAAGGTCGTCAACCTGTCCAAGCGGCGTGGCTTCGTGTTCCAGTCGGCCGAGATCTACGGCGGCTTCCGCTCGACCTACGACTACGGGCCGATCGGCGTGCTGTTGCTGCGCAACGTCAAGGACCGGTGGTGGCGGTCGATGGTGCAGATGCGCCACGACGTCGTCGGGCTCGACGCCTCGATCCTGTCGCCGCCCGCCGTGTGGGAGGCGTCGGGCCACCTCGCAAGCTTCACCGACCCGCTGGTCGACTGCCGGGAATGCGGCGCCCGCCACCGCGAGGACAAGCTCGACGACCCCGGTACCTGCCCGGACTGCGGCGCCGCTGACACCCTCACCGAGGCCCGCCAGTTCAACCTCATGTTCAAGACCCATGCCGGACCCGTCACCGAGACGGCCGCCGAGGTCTACCTGCGGCCCGAGACCGCCCAGGGCATGTTCACCAACTTCGCCAACGTGCTCAACACCAGCCGCAAGCGGCCGCCGTTCGGCATCGCCCAGATCGGCAAGTCGTTTCGCAACGAGATCACCCCGGGCAACTTCGTGTTCCGGACCCGCGAGTTCGAGCAGATGGAGCTCGAGTTCTTCGTGCCCCCCGACGACTCCGAGGAATGGTTCGAGTACTGGTGCGGAGTGCGCCGCGACTGGTACCTCGACCTCGGCATGCCCGCCGACAAGCTGCGTCTGCGGGTCCATGAGGGCGACGAGTTGAGCCACTACTCGAAGGCCACCTCCGACGTCGAGTTCCTGTTCCCGTGGGGCTGGGACGAGCTCGAGGGCATCGCCAACCGCACCGACTTCGACCTGCTGCGCCATGCCGAGGCGTCCGGCGCCCGACTCGAATACCTCGATCCGGCAACCAACGAGAAGTACGTCCCCCACGTCATCGAGCCGGCTGCCGGCGCCACCCGTACCGCCATGGCGTTCCTCATGGCCGCCTACGACGAAGAGGAGGTGCGCGGCGAGTTGCGCACCGTCCTGCGCCTCGACCCACGCCTCGCCCCCTACACGATGGCCGTGCTGCCCCTGTCCAAGAAGCCGGAGTTGGTCGAGCCGTCCCGCGAGGTGCTCGGCCTGCTGCAGCCGCACTGGATGTGCGACTACGACGAGACCCAGGCCATCGGTCGCCGCTACCGACGCCAGGACGAGATCGGCACGCCGTTCTGCGTCACCGTCGACTTCGACACCCTCGACGACCGGGCTGCCACCGTGCGGGAGCGTGACTCGATGGAGCAGGAGCGGGTGCCGATCGACGAACTCGTCGACCACCTGCGGGCCCGGCTCCCGACCTGAGCCGGCGGCCGGGGTCGCTGTCGGAGGGCGCTGCTAGTTTCGGCGGCCATGGGAATCCTCGACGATGACATCCGTCGGGTACGCGAACAGAGCGACATCGTCGGGATCGTCACCCAGCACACGCAACTCAAGAAGACGGGCCGCCAGTGGATGGGCTTGTGTCCGTTCCACGGTGAGAAGTCGCCGTCCTTCTCGGTCAGCCAGGAGAAGGCGGTCTTCTACTGCTTCGGCTGCCAGGTGCAGGGTGACGTCATCGACTTCGTCCGCGAGATGGAGCACCTCGACTTCGCCGGAGCCGTCGAGTACCTGGCCAACAGGGCCAACATCACGCTCCGCTACACCGATGCCAACGAGTCCAAGAAGCGGGGCAGGCGGCGTTCGCTCATCGAGGCGGTCGGGAAGGCGGCCGGCTTCTACCACCGGCGCCTCCTCGAGGGCGACGACGGCGGGCCGGCCCGTAGCTATTTGCGGGCTCGTGACTATGACGGCGACATCGTGCGGAAGTTCTCGATTGGCTGGGCGCCCGACGACTGGGACTCGCTGGCATGTCACCTGAACCTGTCGACCGAGGACCTCCAGGGGGCCGGCCTCGGGGGCCTCAACAAGCGGGGGAAGCAGTACGACTTCTTCCGGGCCCGCATCATGTTCCCGATCTTCGACGAAAGGGGCGACGCGGTCGGATTCGGCGGCCGCAAGCTGCCCGACGCCGAGGGCCCCAAGTACAAGAACACCTCCGACCAGTCCGAGGTCTACGACAAGGGCCGGCTGCTCTACGGCCTCAACTGGGCCAAGACCGAGGCTGGGCGGATGGACGAGATCGTCGTGTGCGAGGGCTACACGGACGTCATCGGCTTCCACCAGGCCGGTATCGAGAGGGCGGTCGCCACCTGCGGCACCGCCATGACCGCCGACCATGCCCGCAAGTTGGCCCGCTTCGCCCCCCGGGTCGTGCTGGCCTACGACGCCGATGGTGCCGGGCAGGCCGCCGCAGAGCGGGTCTACGCCTGGGAGGAGGAGTTCGGGTTGCGCTTCGCCGTCGCTGCCCTTCCCGAGGGTTCCGACCCCGGTGACATGGCCCGTTCCGACCCCGAGGGCCTGGACCGGGCGATTTCCGAGGCCCGACCGTTCCTCGAGTTCCGGGTGGACCGTGCGCTGGGGCGGGGCGACCTCGACACGATGGAGGGCCGGGCGCTGGCTGCAGCCGGGGCGATGGCGCTGGTGGCCGAGCACCCCAATGCGCTCGTACGGGACCAGTACGTCATGGGTATCGCCGATCGATGTCGGGTGTCTGTAGAGGAGGTGCGGCGCCTGGCCAGGTCGGTGCCAAGGGAACGCGGTGGTGGTCGGGAGGCGTCCCGGGCCCCCGTGTCGACCAGGCTCACGTCGGAGCACCAGGCGATCCGGCTGCTGATCCACCGGCCCGACGACATCGCGGCCTATCTGGATCCGGTGTTGTTCGGCGACCTGATCGCCCGCACCGCCTACCAGGCCCTGGACGGACACGACGACCTGCATGCGGCCCGCGAGGCAGCCGGGGGTGGGTCTGCCGACCTGCTCGGCCGGCTCGCCGTCCAGGACGCCACCGACGACGATCCGGTCGGCGTGCTCAACAGGCTGGTTTCGCTCGCAGCTGAGCGGACCGCTGTGGAACTTGAGGCCGAAGCACGTGAGAGCGGCGACCTGGAGGCCTATCAGGAGTCGATTTCGTACCTGCGCACAGAGATCATCAGGCTCCGCGAGCTCCCGGTTTCACGGAAAGAGGAGCCCGACGTCGAATCCGGCTTCGGGTCCCTCGAGGTGTTGCTACGGTGGTTGGTCGACTACTCGGAGGGGAGGCCCGATGGGTGACGCTGCTCCGAATGCCCACTGGGCCAGAGTTTCGGAGTTCGAATTCGTCCGCCTACTACGACGCGGGCGGGCACGTGGGCGGCTCACACTCGACGAGGTCATCGACGTCCTCCAGGATGCGGAACTCACCCCCGAGTTGATCGGTGAAATGCGAGCCGCCCTTGATGCTGAGGGCATCGAACTGGATGAGACGGTCGTGGATGCCACCGTCGACGCCAACATCGACATCGACATCGACGACGAGCGGGAGGTGCTGCGGCTCATCCGTCCCAGGCAGCGGTCTGCACGGCGCCGCGATCCGGCGAAGCATCCCTCGGAACGCGGCGACAGCGGAGACTCCACCCGCATGTACCTCCGGGAGATCGGCGAGGTGGCGCTCCTCTCCGCCGTAGAGGAGGTCGAGTTGGCGACCGCCATCGGCGACGGCAACGTGGCCGAAGCCGAGTTGGCCGACCTGGCGGTTGCGGGGAAGCTCGAGCACGTGGAGCGGGTGGTGCTCGTGCGACTCCGGCGCCGGCAGCGGGCCGGTGAGATGGCACGTGACCGGCTCACCCGGGCCAACCTGAGGCTGGTCGTTTCGATCGCCAAGCGCCATGTGGGGCGGGGGCTACCGCTGCTGGACCTGGTACAGGAAGGCAACCTGGGGCTCATGCGGGCCGTCGAGAAGTTCGACCATTCGAAGGGCTTCAAGTTCTCCACCTATGCCACCTGGTGGATCCGCCAGGCGGTCACCAGGGCGGTAGCCGACCAGGCGCGCACGATTCGTATTCCCGTCCACATGGTCGACGCCATGAACCGCTGTGTTCGGATTGAACGTGAGCTTCAGCAGGAACTCGAGCGGAAGCCCTCGGTGAAGGAGATCGCAGACCGGGCCCTTCTCGATCTCGACAAGGTCGAGGACCTGTTGGAGTTGGCTCGCAACCAGATCCCGTTGTCGCTGGACTCGACGTATGGCGACGAACAGGACGTGAGCCTCGCCGACCTGGTCGCCGACCTCGATGCGGAGGATGCCGTCCTCGCTGCCACGCGACGGCTCTTGAAGGACGACATCCTCGAGGTGCTGGACCAACTCGATGGCCGGGAGCGCGACGTCGTCCGCATGCGCTACGGCCTCGATGACGCCAAGCCGGCGACGCTCGAAGAGGTAGGTCGTCGGTTCGGTGTGACCCGGGAGCGGGTGCGTCAGATCGAGTCGCGGACGATGGCCAAGCTGCGTCATCCGTTGCGGTCGGAGAAGTTGCGCGACTACCTCGACGAGAGCTGAGTGCCGGTGTCCACTCTCGGCCCCCGCGGACCGTTTCTTTCATGCGGGCGGGGAAGTGCCGCTGGTATCCTGCGCCCCGCCTTCCGGGGTAGCTCAGCTGGCAGAGCGTCGGACTGTTAATCCGCAGGTCGTGGGTTCGAGCCCCACCCCCGGAGCCA
>DCXR01000025.1:0-2601 GCA_002329075.1 Candidatus Neomicrothrix sp. UBA2131 | reverse complement strand
TTTCTGTGATCTGTTAATCCGCAGGTCGTGGGTTCGAGCCCCACCCCCGGAGCCAGTAAAGACAAGGGTTTCTCAGCCTTCCGGCCGCCTGGAGGATCGCCCGTTCTCCAAGAATTCTCCAAGAAGTCTCCCAAGACAGCGTCTATCGCCGCTCGGAAGTGAGTGGGAAGGGGCCGCTCCCGTCGAGGCGCAGTTGCATGGCTGGATTCTGCTGGATGCCGTGTTTCGTATCCAAGCCGGCCCTGTACCGTTCGCCATGGTGGGGCACTATCAGGGAGAACAGCAGTGGGTATGCGACCGATCATCGAGCCGTTCCGGGTCCACACCGTTCAGAACATCGCGATGCCGTCAAGGGAGGTGCGCGAGGAGGCCCTCAGGCGGTCCCACTACAACCTCTTTGGCCTGAGGGCCGATGAGGTCACCATTGACCTGCTGACCGACTCTGGTACGGGTGCAATGTCGACCAGGCAGTGGGCCGGGATGATGCTCGGCGACGAGTCCTACGCGGGAAGCAGCTCGTTCTTCCGTTTCGAGGAGGTGGTGCGCGACCTCACCGGGTTCAGCGAGGTGATACCGACCCATCAGGGCCGTGCCGCCGAGAAGATCCTCTTTGCCACTCTTGTCGACGATGGCCGGGTCGTCCTCAACAACAACCACTTCGACACGACCAGGGCCAACGTGGAGTACAGGGGAGCCGAAGCCAGGGACCTGGTTGTCGCTGAGGGGAGCGATCCGGCCCTGGTAGCGCCGTTCAAGGGGAACATGGACATTGATGCGCTCCGCTCGTCGCTGGAGGCCGATGGTGACCGGGTTCCGCTGGTGATGGTGACGATCACCAACAACGCGGGTGGGGGCCAGCCGGTTTCCATGGCGAACCTGAGGGCCGTGCGCCAGGTGTGCGACGAGTACGACATTCCGGTCTTCCTGGACGCCTGCCGGTTCGCCGAGAACGCCTGGTTCATCAAGACCCGCGAGGATGGCTACGCCGACAAGTCGCCCAAGGAGATCGCACAGGAGATGTTCTCGCTGGCGGACGGCTGCACCATGTCGGCCAAGAAGGACGGCCTGGCCAACATCGGAGGATTCCTGGCCCTGAACGACGAGCGGGTGGCGTCGGAATGCCGCAACCTCCTCATACTCACTGAGGGCTTCCCCACCTACGGCGGCCTTGCCGGTTACGACCTCGAGGCCATCGCACAGGGCCTCGTCGAGGTACTGGACGAGGACTACCTGCGCTACCGCACCCGGTCGGTGGAGTACCTGGCTGAGAAGGTGGCTGCCGGGGGCGTCCCGATCGTGCAGCCACCCGGTGGTCACGCCGTCTTCGTGGACGCCAGGGCGTTGTTGCCACACATCCCACTGCAGGAGTACCCGGCCCATTCACTGGCTGTCGAGTTCTACCGTGAGGGCGGGGTCCGCGGAGTCGAACTGGGGTCGTTGGCGTTTGGCATACCGCAGGAGGATGGCACCGAGGTCCCAGCTGCCATGGAGTTGGTGCGCCTGGCCATTCCCCGCCGCATGTACACCCAGAGCCACATCGACTACGTGGCCGAGGTGGTGCTCGACGTGGCCACCAGAGCGGAATCGATGGGCGGATACCGCATTGTCGAGCAGGCACCCTGGTTGAGGCACTTCACGGCCAGGTTGGAACCGGTGCCTGTGGGTTCAGGTGGCTGACGGCTTTCCGCGACAGTCAGCCCGGACGCGCCGGTTCACCTGCGGGCAGCCGCGCAGCGTCTCGGTTGCCGAGGACGGCAGCCGGGTCCTGTTCCTCCGCTCGGGTGGTGGTGACGACCCGGTCAACTGCCTCTGGTCGTTGGATCCGGCCACCGGTGGGGAGCACCTTGTCGCCGACCCGGTGCAGTTCGTCGGCCGCAGCCGAGGCATGGTCGAGGTAGGCGCATGGGGACCCCTTGAGAAAGAGAACCGGCGGCCCGGCACACGGGGGCTGCCTGCGGCGGCACCGGCCCTCAGTGGAAGATGCCTGTCACCATCTACATGTCCATCGTGGGCGACCCTGGTGACGTTGTAACGGCCACACTGCGGCTCCGAGACGTATCTGGGATATCCGAGTACTTCAATGCCGCATTCCCCGAGCAACCGATGGCACCGAGCAACCGGGGCGCCGCCGACCTATCGGTTTCGCTCACGGAGGATCGAGCAGAGACTGTCGCCATTGTCCAAGCAACATGGCCTGCTTGGGAGTTCGGGTGCGATGAGTTCTTTCTGCAACTCATGGTGACGGACCTAGTCTTCAACGCCTCGTTCTTCAGCTACCCAATTGACGTGTCATGCGCAATACCCGAAACCACTCCCCCGGCCGGGTGGGGCGGTCAGGGCGGTCAGCCGCCGGAGTGATCTTCGAGTAACCCTCCAAGCAGCCACTCAGCCAGCCACGAGGGTGACACACCATGGCAGCAGCCTGGAGGCCCTTCTGGCTGTCCTGCTGGTGGTGGGCGCCGCTGGCTCGCTGGCTTCTCTCCACCCCAGGGACCCTCTCTCTGATTTGAACAACCATTCGAAAAGACCCACACCCCGCCGGGAAGGGCATCGGGCAGACCTATCTCCGGGGGCCTCAACTGGTTTCTGTGTGTGTTGGTG
>DCXR01000015.1 GCA_002329075.1 Candidatus Neomicrothrix sp. UBA2131 | reverse complement strand
GGGAAGGTCCCGGCAGCGACCTCACCGGCCTCAGCAGAAACCTCGGTTACGGCCTCACCGGCCTCAGCAGAAACCTCGGTTACGGCCTCACCGGCACCAACAGGAACCTCGCTTGCGGCCTCACCGGCACCAACAGGAACCTCGCTTGCGGCCTCACCGGCCTCACCGGGAACCTCCACGGACGCCACCACGCGGGCCTCACGTTCGGCTCCTGCCGCCCCGGCCTCGACACGTGCCTCCGCCTGCTCGGCGGCACGGTCGTCGGCATCGAGCGAAGGGCCTTCGTCCTCTGCTGCAGCGATGCGGGAGTTGGCGATGTAGCGACCCTCCTCGACGGCGTCGGACAGGATGCGACAGAGCAGCCGGCCGGCCCGGATGGCATCGTCGTTGCCGGGGATCAGGTACTGGATCACGTCCGGATCGCAATCGGTGTCGACCACTGCCACGATCGGGATCCCCAACTTGTTGGCTTCTGTGACGGCGATGTGCTCACGGGCGGTGTCGATAACGAATACGGCATCGGGCAGCCGCTCCATGTCCCGGATACCACCCAGGTTCCGCTCGAGCTTCTCGAGCTCGCGCGACAGCAACAGCGCCTCCTTCTTGGGCATGGCCTCGAACTCGCCCGAGTCGCGCATGCGCTGGTACTCGAGCATCTTGCCGACACGCTTCGAGATGGTCGAGAAGTTGGTGAGGGTGCCACCCAGCCAGCGCTGGTTGATGAACGGCATCCCACACTTCTCGGCGTAGGAGTTGATCGGATCCTGTGCCTGGCGCTTTGTGCCGACGAAGAGCACCCGGCCACCATCGGCGACGAGGTCCCGCACGAACACGTACGCCTTCTCGATCCGGTCGAGGGTCTGGTGGAGATCGATTATGTAGATCCCGGACCGCTCGCCGTGGATGAACCGCCGCATCTTGGGGTTCCAGCGGCGGGTCTGGTGACCGAAGTGCACACCCGCCTCGAGCAACTGCTTCATGGTCACGACAGCCATGCCGTGCCCTCCTTTCCCATCGGTTCGACTCGCCCCGTCCCTGCGCCCGGAGGCGACCGTGGGTGGGTCGGGGTGTAGGTGGATTCGCGGCCACCACACGGTGCGGTGGCCAGCGACGGAGTGTAGCGGCGGCCGACGGCGGCTCCCCCGGGAGTCGGGCGGCGGATCGCGACCCCCGGGACCCACGGCGCCGGTCACCCCAGGTACCCCGACAACCCGGATGGCATGACCAGTTGGCTTGCGGACTCGATGATGAACGGAACCGCAACCCCGCCCAGGCGTTCTGCCAGCGACTGGCAGGCTGCAGGCCGGCCTGCGAGGAAGAGGCTGATCTCGCGTAGGGCGTCCCGGTGGCCGGCGAGGCCTCCATGGGCGTCCGTGCCGAGCATGTCGACGACGACCGTGCGGGCACCGTCGAGTTCGGCACGACCCGCCGGGACGATCAGGTCGCCGGAGGCCACAAGGCTGAGCGCCTCGACGCCCGCAGGCGCCGGACGCAGGGCACCCACCGCCAGGTCGGCGAGGACCGGCTGGCCGACCTCAGGGCGTCCGCCGAGGCGAAAGGCCTCGGCTACGCCCGGCAGCGCACCCAGGAAGTCGAATCCCTCCGCCAGGAGGTTTCCACCGTGCGGTGTCGACAGCGTCACCAGGCGCAACTGTGGCGCATCGGTGTCAGCCGCCAACCGGGCGACACCCTCGAGCGCCACTAGGCCGCCCAGCGAATGCCCGTAGACCTCGAGGATGGCACCGGGCCGCTCCCCCGCAATGTCGGAGAGGAGTTGCGCCAGGAGTTCGGCACTCTCCTCGACCGGGCGGTACACATCGCCTGCGACCTCGTGAGAGGCCTCCAACCGCGTAGCCCATTCGGGGACGGGGCCGTCGCCGGCGAAGCGCCCTCCCCCGTAGGAAAAGCGTACGACGTCGTCGGGATCGATGCCCAGGGCCCGCATGTCGAGGTCGGTGATCGGTCCACCGTCCTGTCCGGAACCGAGGCCCGGCACCAGGATCGCGACGCGGCCACCCTGAGGTGACGCGACGCCGACCTCCGAGGGTGTGCACTCGGGCGTCGGCAGCGCTGCAAGGAGGTCGGTGGCGAGGTCGATCGAGGCGCCCACCGCCACGATCGGGCGTTCGACGTACCATGTCAGGCCGCCGAGGGCTGTCCGTCCGGCGCTTACAACCAGTTGGTGTCCGAGCGTTGCGCCCTCGACGAACTGCGCGCCCGCCCAGGAGGTCACCGACCCGGCGGCCGCAACCAGGTTCCCCAACGCCGACCGCTCGTCGCCGAGGAACTCTCGCGCCGCAGCGACGATCGCCTCCTCGTCGTGGGGGGCCAGCCGGGCCCGAAGCACGCCGTTGGTCTCGAACAGCAGGCCCGGATCAAGGTAGGTACCGTCCGGGTCGCGGACACCGAAGTGGAACGTGGTTGCGGCGCGTCCCACAGCCGTCCCGGCGAGGACCTCCCGGGCCTGCGCGACCTCGACCGAGGCCAGGAACGAATAGCTGGTCCGTAGACCGTCTGAATGGATCAAGGTGACATGACGGGTGCCGGCAACCGTGCCGGCGAACAAGACTCTCCCGTCGGCGGCGGCGCGCACCACCTGCCCGGGGAACGTGGCGTACTCGTAGCCACGGTTGCCGGGCAACCACGGCCGGGCCGGCGGTCGGAACCCGTCGATGACCGGTGTGTCGACCGGGGCCTGATAGGCGACCGGCGCAGCTCCGGTGTGGTCGACACCGGTGGCAGGGTCGCGGCCACCGGGGCCGGGCTGGGCGGCGACCGGCGCAGCAGTCAGGATGCCGACCAGCACCACGAGTGCGAACGCGGCGGCGATGGGCAGCAGGGCAGGTCGTTGGACCATGTTTCCTCCCTCGGAGGATCGAAGTCGCAGGGGGGAGCGAAGTGCCAGAACTCGAACCATCAGCGCACCCGTTGGTAGAACCCCCGTTCCTCGTCGAACCAGCCCGTGCGGACAAGTCGAGCCACCGACGAAGCCAGGTCGACCGGGGCCAGGTCGACCCGCCGTGCCAGGGCATCGAGGGTCGTCGGCGACCAGCCGGCGGCATCGAGCACCCCGAGGTCCGAACCGTCAGGAGTGGTCCGGCGGTCATCCTGCAGGGGTGCGGACCCGACGAGGCCGAGCGCCGTGAGGACATCGTCGATCCCGCACAGCGGCACACACCCCTCGGCCAGGAGGTGGTTGGTCCCCCGGGATGCCGGACTGTGGATCGGGCCCGGGACGGCCAGGACTGGACGATTACGGTCCAGCGCCGCCTCGACGGTGTACAGCGAACCACCGGAGGCGTGCGATTCGACCACGACCACCACATCGGCGAACCCTGCGATGATCCGGTTCCTGGACGGAAATCGCCAGCCTCGGGGGCCCGTGCCGAGCGGAGCCTCGGTGAAGAGCACGCCCGCCTCGGCAACCCGGTTCCACAGGCGACGGTTTGCCGCCGGGTACACGATGTCGAGCCCCGTGGCCACCACGCCGATCGGTGGCGCTCCCCCAGCGGCAAGCGCACCTGTATGTGCGGCACCGTCGATGCCGAGCGCCAGGCCTGAGACCACAGCCACGCCGGCTTCGGCCAGGGCGCCTCCGAGTTCCGTGGCCACATCCCGCCCGTAGCGGGTACAGCGACGTGTACCGACGATGGCCACACGGGACGGAACGGCAACCGCATCCAGGCGCCCGCGGGCGAACAGCACGGGCGCCGGCTCGGGATCGGCAAGCAGGCACCGGGGGTAGGCAGCATCGCCGAGGGTGACCACCTCGACCCCCGCCGCCCGGGTGGCCGCCCAGACGACCGCGGGATCGATGTCGCCTGCCGCCTTCGCCCATTCGGCGAAGAGCGCTCCCACCCGACCACCCACAACGTCGGCCACCTCGGGGAGGGGCCTTCCGGATCGCACAGCCGTCCAGGCCTCTGATGGCGACCGGCCGTCCAGCAGGGCACCCAGGCGGCGCGGTCCCATCGCCGGCAGGCCGAGGAGGGAGGTCAGCCAGGCCGCATCGGGAAGCTCGGACATGGAGGCCACGACGCCGTCAGTGGATGCCATGACCGGCAGGGTGAAACGGGTCGATGCGGAGCCCGAGGGCCGTGTCGATGAGGTCGGGGCCGATCGGGCCCTCCCGACCGGTGAGGTCGGCAACGGTGAGCGCAACGGTGCGGACCCGATGCAGGCCGCGGGCGCTCAGCCGGCCCGCATGCAACGTTGCCTCCAGGAGGCGCGTCGCCTCGTGGGACAGGGGCGCGGCTGTTGCAAGTGCCGGTGCGTCCAGTTCGACGTTTGCGGCCACGCCCCGCGAGCGGGCAAGCTCCCGGGCCTCCGCAACCCGCGCGGCAACGGTAGACGAAGGTTCTCCGTCGCTCCCGTCGAGGAGCTCGACGGGCTCCGGCCGGTCGACGTCGATGCGCAGGTCGAACCGGTCGAGCAGGGGCCCTGACACCCGCCGGAGGTACTTGAGCCGGATGTGCTCAGGACAGCGACAGCCACCGGGTGCACCCGACCCTCCACAGGGACAGGGGTTCATGGCCGCCACGAGAAGGACCCGTGCCGGATAGTCGGCACTGCCCGCAACCCTGCTGATCTGTACTGTGCCGTCCTCGAGTGGTTGGCGAAGGGCATCGAGCACCTTCGGGGCGAACTCGCCCAACTCGTCGAGGAACAGAACCCCGCCGTGCGCCAGGCTGATCTCGCCAGGGCGCATCGCAGCGCTCCCCCCACCGACAAGAGCCGCCGCCGAGGCCCCATGGTGGGGGGACCGCCAGGGCGGACGTCGGAACAGGCCCCCCGTCGGCAACGCCTCGCCGGCCGCCGAACGGATACGGGACACCTCGAGCGCCTGGTCGCCGGTCAGGTCGGGGAGCAGCCCCGGCAGACGTCGTGCCAGCATGCTCTTGCCGGCTCCCGGCGGGCCGATCAGGAGGAGGTGGTGGGCTCCGGCAGCCGCAACCTCGATGGCGAAGCGGGCCATGCGCTGGCCCCGGACATCGGCAAGGTCGGGTTCCTCGAAGGTGTGGGCCTCCGGCGTGGGCGATCCGGCCTCGGGCCATGGCTCATCACCGCGGAGGGCGAGAACGAGGCTGCGGAGGTCCGCAACGGTGTGGACCACCGTCGGGGTGACGAGCCGTGCCTCGACCACGTTGCCGGGGGCCACAACCACGACGCCGACCTCGACAGCGTCGACCAGCGGCAGCGCACCGGGGATCGGACGCAATGAGCCGTCGAGGCCGAGCTCACCCAGGAAGGCGATGCCCTCGATCGAGTCAGGCTCGACCGCGCCGCAGGCCACGAGGAGGCCGACGGCCATGGGGAGGTCAAGGACGGCCCCCGCCTTCGGGACGCCGGTGGGTGCCAGGTTGACTGTGATGCGGCGCGAAGGCCAGGCCAGTCCGCTCGAGACGAGTGCTGCCCGGACCCGGTCACGGGCCTCCTTGCACGAGGCGTCGGGCAGGCCGACGACGTTGAACGCGGGCAGGCCGTTGTCGACATGGACCTCGACACGGACGGGATGGCCACGGACCCCGAGCAGGGTGGCGGCATGGACGGTTGCGAGCACGGATCCTCCCGGACGAATCGGCCGTGCGGGAACCGCTGGGCGGTCCCGGTCCGGCCGGGGCGGGAGGAGTCGTCAACCGCCGACTCCGAGCGGCACCACCGAGGGTAGGGGCACCCTGCGACAACCACCACGGCCGCGTACCCCGAGCCGGAGAAATCTTGTCCCGGGGGCACCTTCGTCGATGACGCCCCGGTGCGCTACTCCTCGGTCTCTTCGGCCTCTTCGTCCGACTCCGAACTGCTAGTCGAGCAGGAATCGTTGGAGATCGTTCCCGAGACCATCACGGTGTTGCATAAGACCGTCCCTTCGAGGACCGTGCCCGTGAGGTCGGCGTTGACGAGGATGGCGTTGGTCAGGTCGGCACCGGTGAGGTTGGCGTTGACCAGGCTGGCCTCGGTCAGGTCGACGCTGACCAGCACGGCGCTCGAGAGGTCGACGCCCGTCAGGTCGGCGTTGATCAGGCTGGCACCACGGAGGTTGACCGCCGTCATCACGGCTCCGGTGAGGCCGGCGTAGAAGAGGCTCGCCCCCATCAGGTTGGCACCGGTCAGGTCCGAGGCGTCCAGGCGGGCCCTGTAGAGGTTCGCCCCCGCCAACTGTGCGCCGGCCAGGTTCGTGAACTTCATCTGGGCACCGGCACAGTCGGCCAGCGGCTCGATGACGCAGTCGGCGACCGCTCCCCCGTCGACAACGGTCTGCCCCTCGTCGTTGACCGAAGTCGTCGTCTCGACGACGGTGGTGGTCGGCGCCTCGGTGGTGGTGGGCGCCTCGGTGGTGGTGGGCGCCTCGGTGGTGGTCGGCGCGACGGTCGTGGTGGGCGCCTCGGTGGTGGTCGGCGCGACGGTCGTCGTGGCCTTGACCACGTCGTCGCCTCCTCCGCCACCACAGGCCCCGGCGACCAACGCCAGCGCCACGAGGCCACCGCCCAGTCGTCGTCGCATGCTCTGCATCTGCCCGCTCCTCTGCTAGCCGTCCAACACCGCCAACGCATCCTCCATCAGCGAGTTGATGACGAGTGCGCCGACCGTGTCTTCGTTTTCGGTTGCCTCTATTGACGCCGCCTCCAGGTCGAGTACCAACTCGAACACTGCGCTGCTCACGGTGGCCTGGCCCTTCAGGTCCTCGGTCGCCTGGGCTGCGGCCAACTGGGCCGTCATGGCGTCGATCGCCGCGCTGACGCCGGCTGCCTGCGCCGTGCTGAAGCCACCCTCGGAGGTGATCTCCTCGATGCCGACGCTTTCGAGCAGTTCCGAGGCCGCCTCATCCACGACCGCTGCCGTGGCTGTGGCCTCTCCACCCGCGTCGAGGTCCTCGTCCGGGCTCCACACGGTCTCGCCGCCCTCCTCGTCGGTGGTCACGATGCTGCCATCGGCGTTGACCGAACGTGTGGACGTTTCGCCGTCGGCCGTCGTCAGGGTTGTGTCACCGGTGGGCTCCCACGAGGCCTCCTCGCCGTCGTCGACAGCGGCAACAGTCGACCCGTCGGCCTCCACCTCGATCTCGACGGTCGTCCCGTCGTCGGTGACCACGGTTCCGGACCCGTCGGCGGCGAGCGTGACCTGACCTCCGTCGAACTCGACCTCGAGTTCGCCGTCGTCGTTTCGCCTCGCCTCGCGGATCTCCCCGTCGGCCGTCGTGAGTACGAAACTGCCGTCCGGATCCTGCGTCATCGAGGAGCCGTCCGGTCGGGTCCGGGTGATCGAGCCGTCGGAGTTGAGTTCCTCGGTGAACGTGTTGCCGTCGGCATCGACCAGCGTCCGGCTGCCGTCCGGGTTCGTGGTCGCCACGCGCCCGTCTGAGAAGGACACCCGGGTCGAACCGTCCGAAAGGTTCTGCGTGGTCTGTGACGAGCCGTCACAGTTGCTGTGAGTCAGCGACCCGTCCTCGTTCTTGGTGACCATCTGCGTGCAGCCGTCGGCACCCGTGTACTCACGGCTGCCGTCCGGGCTCCAGACGGCGACGCTGCCGTCGGAGTAGGTCGTCTCGCGACGACCGTCGCTGTACTGCTTGACGGTGCCGGTCCGTCCGTCCGGTTCGACGATCGTGCACTCGCCCGTGTCGTTGTCGCAGGTACTGGCGAAGCCGTCGGAACTCGTGTGGGTGACGGTGCCGTCCTCGTTCCTGACCTCGCGTACCACCCGGCCCGACGGGTCGACGAACGTGCCGACGCCCGTCTCCGGATCGAAGGTGCCCGATGCCCCGTCGCAGTTGCTCCGCGTGATGGTTCCGTCCTCGTTGCGGGTCTCCTCCCATTCGCAGCCGTTGGGATCGGCGCCCCAGCGACGTCCGGTGGACCGGTCCTCCTTGCTCCAACCGCCGTCGGAACAGCGCCGGGTCGAGGTGTTCGTGTCGAAGTCCTCGGACATGTTGCAGGTCATGCCGTTGGGCATGGTCTCGGTCCGGGTACCGCTCACCGGGTCGAAGGTCTCGGTCTGTCCGTCGGACGAGATCGTCGTGATGGTGCCGTCTTCGTTGAAGACCTGCCGGAAGGACGTTGTCCGCCCCTGGCGGTCGGTGTGGGACATCTCACCGGTATCGGGATTGATGGTCATCAGGGTCCCGTCCGGGTTCGTCAGGGTGCAACTGCCGTCTTCGTTCAGGACCACGTTGGGCGGACAGCCCGTCGGGCCACCCGGCCCCCCGCCGGGACCACCGGGGCCGCCTCCCCGCATGTCGAAGTCGCGGACCTCACCACTGGGATCCGTGATCGTGCCCTGGCCGGTGGCCATGTCGACCTGGATGGTGTTGCCACCCGGATCGGTGAAGGTACAGATGCCGTCTTCGACAGTGCCCTCAGGCGGACAGCCACCGGGACCCTGCGGACCGTCTGATCCCTGGTGCGGGCCCATCCTGAACGGTTCGACTTGGCCGTTCTGGAGCGTGATGGTTCCTTCACCGGTCTCGACGTTGAACGAGATCGTGTTGCCCTGCGGATCGGCGAACGTGCACGTCCCGGTCTCCTCGTCGATGGTGCCCTCCGGTGGGCAGCCCATCTGGCCACCGCCGGGTCCATCCGGGCCTCCCCCGCGCATGTCGAACTCGCGGACCTCACCACTGGGATCCGTGATGGTGCCCTCGCCGGTCTCCATGTCGACCGTGATCACCGAACCACTGGGGTCGGTGAACGAACACGTGTTGGCCGCCTCGTCGATGGTGCCCTCCGGTGGGCAGCCCATCTGGCCACCGCCGGGTCCACCCGGGCCTCCCCCGCCCATGGGGATTTCGTTGCCCTGCGGATCGAACATCCGGATGTGGCCAGTCTCCATGTTCATCTCGACCCGGTTGCCGGCCGGGTCGCTCATGGTGCAGATGTCGCCCTCGATCGTGGCGTCGGGTGGGCACTCCTGGGGCCCGCCGGGGAAGAAGCCGCCTCCCCCGCCGGGACCGTTCTGGGGACCGCTCATCCGGAAGTCCTCGATGCGGCCGTCGGAATGGGTGACCGTGCCGGCTCCGGTCGCCAGGTCGAACACGATCGCGTTTCCACCGGGATCGGTGAACGAGCACGTGTTGGTCTCCTCGTCGATGGTGCCCTCGGGCGGACAGCCGGGTGCCCCGCCGGAGCCACCGGGTCCGCTCCTCGAGTTCATGTTGGGTTGATCGTGATCGTATGGCTCGACGAGGCCGTCGGAGAAGGTGATGGTGCCTTCCATCGTGTCGAGGTTGTAGGAGATCTGGTTGCCCTGCGGGTCGCTGAAACTGCAGGTGTTGGCCTCCTCGTCGTGGAGGCCGTTGGGCGGACAGCCCTGGGGCATGCCCATGCCGGGGCCGCCGCCCATGTCCATCCGCATCTCCTCGATGGTGCCGTCGGGCTTCATGATCGTGCCCCGGCCGGTGTCCAGGTCGATCGTGATCACCGAACCACTGGGGTCGGTGAACGAACAGGTGTTGGTCTCCTCGTTGATGTCGCCTTCAGGCGGACAACCGGGACCGCTCCCACCCGGGCCGCCGGGGCCACCCCGCATGTCGAACGGCACCTCGCCGCCGTCGGCCATGGTGATCGTGCCCTGACCGGTCTCGAGGTCGAACACGGTCGCGTTGCCGGCGGGATCGGTGAACGAACACGTGTTGGTCGCCTCGTCGACGGTGCCCTCGGGCGGACAGCCCTGGACGTCGCCGCGTCCGCCACCGGGGCCGGGCCCCATGCCGGGTCCGCCCATGACGAAGGGCTGTACGCGGCCGTCGGGCAAGGTGATGGTGCCCTGCCCGGTCTCCAGGTCGATCGTGATCGTGTTGTCGGCGGGATCGGTGAACGAACACGTGTTGGTCGCCTCGTCGACGGTGCCCTCAGGCGGACAACCCTGG
>DCXR01000064.1 GCA_002329075.1 Candidatus Neomicrothrix sp. UBA2131 | reverse complement strand
CGGGGAAGTGCCCGCCGGGGAAGCACCCGATGACGGTGTCGAGACCGTTGAGGCAAACGAGGACCAGTCGTGAAGATCCTCCTTCGCACCGATGTCGACGGCCTGGGAAGGACCGGCGACGTCGTCGACGTTGCTCGCGGCTACGCCCGCAACTACCTGGTGCCCAAGGGTCTGGCCGTCGTGGCCACGGCCGGCATCGCTGCACAGTCCGAGGCGATGCAGCGCAAGCGAGTGATGCAGGCCACCGAAGAACGCGCGGACGCCGAGGCGGTCGCCGGCCGGTTGAAGGGAACGGTGCTGACCACCTCGATGAAGGCCTCCGACGAGGGACGACTCTACGGCTCCGTCGGTTCTGCTGAAGTGGCGAAGGCCCTGGTCGAACAGGCCGGTGTCACAGTCGATCGGCAACTGGTCGAGGGCGAGGTGGCCAAGGAGATCGGTACCCACGAGTTCACGGTGCACCTCCATCCTGAGGTGACGGTGCCGGTGACCATCGAGGTCACGGCCGAGGACTGAGCATGTCGCTCGCCGGTTGTCCACAGACACCGGCGGTTGTCCCTGTTCCCGTCCCCAACCTTGTCCCCGGCGTCCGGGACGGAATCCCGGGTATTTCCACGGGCTGTCCACTAGCGACCCACAGGACCCTTACGGCAGGCTGGACCGGGCGTCGGAAGGCTACCGACGTAACAACAAGCAGCGCGAGGTATCACGTGACAGGCCGTGGGACCGGGCGCGACAGCAGGGGTCAGGGAATCCGATGGTGACAGAAGGCGACATCGTGGACGTGGAGCGAGACGGGTCCTCCCGGTGAGCGACGACACGCCTACCCCCGACGAGTCGGAGCCCCCGGGTACCTCGACGCCCCTGGAGCCTCCGGAGGATGACGCCCCCCTACCGGAACCTCCGCCCCTGCTCGACGAGGGTGATTCGACTCCGGCGTTCGACCACCGCAGCACACGACGTGGGGATACCGGCGGGTCGCACGTCGGGCGCGTCCCGCCGTACAACCTCGATGCCGAGGCTTCGCTGCTCGGCGCCATGCTGCTGTCCCGGGACGCAATCGCCGATGCACTCGAGATCATCGAGGTTGACCACTTCTACAAGCCGTCGCACGGCCACGTGTACGATGCCATCTGCACGCTCTACGCCTCGGGTGACCCGGCCGACCCGGTCACGGTCTCTGAAATGCTCACCCGTGCCGGCGTGCTCGACCAGATCGGTGGACCCGGGTTCCTCCTCGAGTTGCAGGCCGCCACGCCGGCGACCTCGAGCGCCGCCAAGTACGCCCGGATCATCCAGGAGAACGCCACCCTGCGGAGCCTCATCGGCGTCGCCAACGAAATCGCCGAGATCGGCTATAGCCGGCCGGACGACGTGGTCAAGGCCGTTGACGAGGCCGAGAACATGGTGTTCCAGGTCAGCCAGGGCCGGGTCGCCGACACGATGTCCAAGATGAGCGACCTGCTAAACGCCAACCTCGACCAACTCGAGAAACGCTACGAGGAGGGCAAGCCCATCACCGGAACGCCCACTGGCTTCGTCGACTTCGACCTGATGCTCTCCGGCCTCCAACCCAGCAACCTCGTCATCATCGGGGCCCGCCCCGCCATGGGAAAGACCTCCTTCGCCCTCAACATCGCAACCTCGGTGGCGATGAAGGCAGGCCTGCCCGTACTGATGTTCTCGCTCGAGATGAGCCAACTCGAGCTCAGCCAGCGCATCCTGTGCTCCGAATCACGCGTCGACTCCAAGAACGTGCGCAGCGGCAACCTCCGCGAGGAAGACTGGTCCCGGATCAACCATGGCGTCGGCCGCCTGGCCGATGCGCCGTTGTGGATCGACGACAATCCGAGCACCTCGGTGATGGAGATACGTGCCAAGGCCCGTCGTCTCACCAGCCGAGTCGGGAAGTTGGGGGTCGTCATCGTCGACTATCTGCAGCTCATGACCGGCCGAACGAGAGCCGAAAGCCGCCAGGTCGAGGTCTCCGAGATCAGCCGTGGCCTCAAGATCCTCGCCCGTGAGCTCGACACTCCGGTGATCGGCCTCTCGCAGCTGTCGCGTGCCCTCGAGTCCCGGCAGGACAAGCGTCCCATGCTCGCCGATCTCCGCGAGTCCGGGTCCCTCGAGCAGGATGCAGACGTGGTGGCGTTCATCTACCGGGACGAGGTGTACAACACCGAGTCTCCCGACATCGGTACTGCCGAGATCATCGTTGCCAAGCACCGCAACGGCCCGACGGGCATGACCCGGCTTGCTTTCGTTCCGCACCACACGCGTTTCGCGGACATGGCCCAGACGGGCTGAGCGGGTCCGACCCTTCGCATGTTCCTGGGCGAGGACCTGCTGGGGTGGTTGTTGCTGGCGCTGGGCGGGGCGATGGCGGTCGGCAACCTGGTGGCACTGGTGCGTCCCCCCGGCGGCGACCGGGATGCCGAGCGGCCACCGCTCGCCCGCACCCTGATCTACGTCGGGCTCGGGCTGGTGGTCGTCGTCTGGGCACTGGGGACGCTGACGAACTGACAGATGCACCGTCGGGGACGGGGACGCGGGACGCCGGTCGTGGCGGCCGGTCCGCTACCGTGCCTCGCCGGAGGTTTCAACATGACGAATGTGCTGGCCCAGTCCCTCAATGACGCCTGTGGCGTCGAACCCGGCTTCATCTGTGAGTGGGTGTTCGACACGACGGACAGCGAAGCGACAGCCGAGATCGTGGGTTGGCTGGTCGAGCGCCCCCTCAAGATCGTGGTGGTCCTGCTCGGCGCATGGATCGTGAATCGCTTCGTCACCCGGGCCGTGGACCGCCTGGTCAACCGTCTCGTCGAGTCCCGCGTCAAGGAGGAGGAGGCGGCGGGATCCGATGACCGGGTCTCACGCATGGGGCGCAAGGCCCTCAACAAGCTGCAGCGGATCCACGAGCAGGCCGAGCGGTCCAGGCAGCGGGCCGTCACGCTCGGGGCGGTACTGCGCAGCATCGCCAGCTTCGCCATCTACATCATGGCGGTCCTGGCGATGCTGGGCGAGTTGGGGCTCGACCTGGGCCCGTTCATCGCGGGAGCCGGCATCGTCGGGCTGGCCGTCGGCTTCGGGGCCCAGTCGCTGGTCGCCGACTTCATCGCCGGCATCTTCATCATCATCGAGGACCAGTACGGCGTCGGCGACTTCGTCGACGTGGGCACTGCGTCCGGCACGGTCGAACGGGTCACCCTGCGCACCACCGTGATGCGAGACGTCCACGGCACCGTCTGGGTGGTGCCTAACGGCGACATCCGCCGGGTCGGCAACTCGTCGCAGATCTGGGCGCGCACGGTGCTCGACGTGGACGTCGCCTACGACACGGACATCGACCTGGCGGCCAGCGTCATCAAGTCGGTCGCCGATGAGGTCTGGAACGAGGGCCTCGACTCGGCGACGATCCTCGAGGAACCCGAGATCTGGGGTGTGCAGAACTTCGGAGCCGACTCCATCTCGATCCGCCTGGCCGTCAAGACCGAAGCGGGCGAGCAGTGGGCCACCGGGCGGATCATCCGGGCCCGCCTCAAGAAGGCCTTCGATGTGCACGGCATCGAGATCCCGTTCCCACAGCGAACCGTGTGGGTGAATACCGTGACCGATCGGGCGAAGGCCGATTCGGCCGGCACCGCGGTGCGCGACGACCTCTTGGAGCGGCGTTCGGGCGGCGACGGCGAGGAGTAGCCGTACGGTGCCTGGTCAGGCGTCGCTGCGCTGGATGGCCCGTTCGTCGGTGCCGAGGTAGCTGGCGACAACCTTCGGATCGCTGCGGACGACGTCGGGCACGCCTTCGGCGATGACCTGGCCGGCTTCGAGGCAGTAGACCCGGTCCGACAGGGCCATGATCATCGGCATGTCGTGTTCGATCACGATCATCGTGGCACCGAGTTCGCCCTGGATGGCCTTGAGGAGCGGTCCGAATGCCTCGGTCTCGCGTTGGGCGATGCCGGCGGTCGGTTCGTCGAGGCAGAGGATCCGCGCATCGAGGGCGAGGAGGCCGGCCAGTTCCACGATGCGTCGGGTACCGGTGGAGAGTTCCGCGACGAAGACGTCGGCGTAGCGGCCGAGTCCGAGGAAGTCGATGAGTTCTGCGGCCTGCGTCCGCTTGGCCCGTTCGATCCGACCGGAGGCCGGAAGGACAAGTGCTGTAGAGAGGAACCCGGTGCGGTCGCGGGCTTCGAGCGCCACCTGGACGGTTTCGCGAACTGTCAGTTCCGGGAACAGGCGGGCGGCCTGGAAGGTACGGCCGAGTCCGCTGCGTGCGCGCCGTGAAGCCGACAGGCCACCGACGTCCTTCCCGAGGATCTCGACGGTCCCTTCGGATGGCACGAACCCGCCGATGGCGTTCATGAGCGTCGACTTGCCGGCACCGTTGGTGCCGATGAGCCCCACGGCCTCGCCATGGGTGACCAGGATGGTTGCCCCGTCCACGGCACGTAGGCCACCGAAGGAGACGGACAACTTCCGTACGGCGACTGCCATGCCGTCAGGGATCGCCCGGTCCGCCAGTCCGTCGAACACCGTTGCGGGCGGGGCGGTGAGCGTCTTGACAGGGGCTTCCGGTAGACGGCTATCGGCCCAGGCGAGCAGGGCGTCGCGTGCCGAGTAGGCGATCTGGATCAGGCCGCCGGGGAAGTAGAGCAACAGGACCAGGAGGCCGATGCTCGAGGTGAAGAGCGGGACCAGGTCGTTGCCGGGCCAGAAGGCAGGCAGGCCGACGACCCAGAGGGCTCCGAGCACGGGGCCCATGAGGCTGCCGAGGCCACCGATCACGATGATCGAGACCATGCGGAGCGAGTCGCCGATGAGAAAGAACCGGTCGGCGAAGTTGATCGTCTGGACCAGGCCTCCGAGGAGTGCTCCGCCGAGGCCGGCGATGCCGCCGGCCAATGAGAACGCCATGAGCTTGGTTCGGGTAGGGGACACGGTGTAGGCGGATGCAGTGTCCTCGTTCTCGCGGACAGCGATGATCGATCGACCGATGCCGCTGCGGCGGAGTCGGGCGACCAGGGCGAGCACTATGACGAGGCTGGCGAGGCAGAGCAGGTAGTAGGAGCGCTGGGTGGTGAGGTCGATGGGACCGAGGCTGCCCCTGCGGAATGTGACGGTGCGCTTACCTCCTCCGGTCAGTACAGGTCGCCGGTAGATGTACTGCTGCGCAGCCATGGCGAATGAGAAGGTCGTCACCGCCAGGAGCAGGCCCTTTACGCGCAGGGCGCCGAGGCCGATGACTGCCGCTGATGCAGCGCCGACTCCGGCGGCGAGGAGCATGGAGACGAGATAGGGGGTCTTCGGCAGGGTGATGCTGAATAATTCCCACTTGTCGCCGATGCCGACGCCGAGTTCGAGGCCGCGGTTGAAGCCGGCTGCGGAGAGTGCGCCGATGCCGGCAAAGGCCATCTGGCTGAGCGACAACTGCCCGGCCCAACCGGTGACGATGGTGAGCGAGAGGGCGCAGACGGCGAAGGCGACGATGCTGGAGTAGAGGAGGTGGCGTGACGGCAGGGGCACGATGAACGGCATTGCCAAGGCGAGGAGGCCGAGGGCAGCGAGCGCAAGGTGGGAAAGATGCCGAACCCACCACAGTTGGAGGAGGCGTTCGGGTATGGGCCGTTGTCGGGGGGTGAACGAGAAGGAACTCTCCTCCTCGGTGCCCGAACGGCTCTGGAGCGCCACGGCGATCACGACGACCACGAACAGGAGCAGGTCGACGAGCCCCATCTGGTCGAGGAACACGAACTGCACGTGTGCCTGGGCGATGCCGATGACGATGCCGGCAACCAGCGCCCGGGGGAATGAGACCATGCCGCCGATGACCGCTGCGGCGAGTGCCCGGATCATCGTGTTGGGGCCGAGGCCGGCTAGGCCTGAGGTACCGCCGCGGTTTCCGGAGAGCATTATCAGCGAGATGCTCGAGAGTGCGCCGCCGACCGTCCAGACGAACAGTGACACCAACTTGGGGTCGATGCCGGAAAGCCTGGCCAGGTCGGGGTTGTCGGCCGATGCCTGCACGGTCTGGCCGAATACGGTCCGGTTGAGGAACCAGGCGAGGGTGAAGGCGATCAACGGGACGGCGATGAGGATCGTCAACTTGCCGCCGGTGATCCGTATGCCGAACGTGTCCTCCCATGTGACCGGGATTGCCACCGGGTAGCGGGTGCCGCGGTTCTTGTCCAGATCCGGGTAGGCGGTCATGATGGCCTGCATCAACTGGGCGATGCCGATTGTGGAGACCAGCACGATCACGCGGGGTGAGTCGAACAGTCGGCGGATCACTGCCCGTTCTACGACCGCGCCGATGAGGGTGCCGACAAGTATTGCTGTGGTAAGGGCGATCCAGTAAGGCCACTGGTAGTTGAGGACCAGGAGGACGAGGAGGCCGGAGGCCGGCAGACCCATGTTGCCGACAGCCAGGTTGATGACCTTGGTGGACCGGTAGATGAGGACTATGCCGAGGGCGAGCAGTCCGAAAACCATTCCGTTGATGAGGCCGTCGAACCAGAGTTGGCGGGTGGTCCAGACGGCGAACACGGCCGGCTGCGACAGTGTGGTCAATTCGCCCACCTCAGCCGCCCTCCTTGCCCAGGAATACGGCACGGGCAAGGTCGTCGCGCTCGAGTAGGTCCTGTGCCGAGCCCTCGAAGCGGATCTGTCCCTTCTCGAGGAAGATGGCACGGTCGGCCACTGAGAGGGCGACGTTCAGTGACTGTTCGACGATGATGATCGTCTGGCCCTGCTCCTGGAGTTGCTCGACGACTCCGAGCAGGTCCTGGACGATGGTTGGTGCCAGGCCGAGTGAGAGTTCGTCGATGAGCAGGATCTCCGGGTCGTGGAGCAGCACCTTGGCCAGGGCGAGCATCTGCTGCTGTCCGCCGGACATCGATGAGGCCAGCTGGTTCTGGCGTTGGGCCAGGTCGGGGAACAGTTCGAGGACCCGGTCGATCCGGCTGGCCACGTCGGCGCGGTCCCGGCGATGTATGTAGGCGCCCATCGTGAGGTTCTGGTGAACGGTCATGCCGGGGAACACGCCCTTGCCGCCTGGGAGCTGGTGGATGCCGAGGGTGGTTCGCAGTTGCGGTGACGTGTATGTGACCGTGCGGCCACCGAGGCGCACGACGCCGCGACGTGGCGTGCCGAGGCCGCTGATGACGCGTAGAAGTGTGGACTTGCCGGCACCGTTGGTGCCCAACAGTGCGAGCGTCTCGCCCCTGTTGACTTCGAAGCCCACGTCGAATAGCACCTGGACGGGCCCGTAGCAGAAGTCCAGGTTGTTGACCTGCAGGGCGGGGATCTTGCCTGATTCGTGGCGGCGCTTCTCCTCGTCCTGTTCGTCGAGCAGTTCCTGGACGTTGAGAGACAGGTCGTGGCGGACGTGTCGTGCACCCCGGTAGAGGATCCAGCCGCCGAGGATCGAGGTCGGTACCGACAGGACGAGGGCCGTGGTACGGGGTCCCCAGGCATCTGTGAACAGCAGCGAGATGAGACCGCCGCCGGCGGCGCCGATGAAGAAGATGTAGAGGGTGATGAGGGCCGTGCCGCTGCCGCGGAGGCGGTAGGGCACGATCGACTGCATCAGCGGTCCGACCATGGCGAACGCGGCGATGAACAGGACTGTCTGGGGCACGCCGAAGGTGATGAACAGCGGCACGTTCGGGACGGCGTACTGGATCGGCTTGAAAAGGGTGCCGAGGCCGATGCAGATGCCGACCATGCGCAGCGAGCGGGTGGGGTCCTCGCGCCAGAGACGGTCGAACTTGGGGCCGACGTAGAGGAGACCGAAGATGGCGAAGATGCCGCCGACGGTGACGGTGACGCCGCGGTCGAGCGGGTCCAGGTTCCAGCGTTCCTCGAGGTAGAGGCTTTCGAGGACGGGAACGGTGAATAGGCCGAAGCCGAGGGCGCTGAAGCCGACGACCACGGTCTTGACTGTCCGGATCTGCATGAGCCGGGAGAACGCTGCGTCGAGGGAGACCGGCAGGGGGTCCTCCTCGACGAACGATTCGCCCAGCACGTCGATCTTCTCCCATTGGCCGCGTGGCGGCTCCTTCATGAAGAAGGCGGCGATCGCCAGTACCGCCACCGGGATGCCGAAGAGGTAGTAGGCCCAGCGCCAGCCGTCGACCTCGCCGGGCCCGTTGGCGACCACGGCCACGGCGCCGACGAGGACCGGGCTGAGGACCGCCACGAGACGCGCTGATCCGCCCATGATGGCGCCGAGGCGCCCGCGGATGCCGATGGGGTAGGTGTCGGCCATGATCGACGAGTGGACCGGGATGGTGTTGGCCTTGGCGATGCCGACGCCGAATCGTGCCCAGAAGAAGGCGAAGGCGTTCGTGGCGAGGCCCGAAAGGAAGACCATTGCCGTGAAGAAGATGCTGGACCACCCGATGATCGGTACCCGCTTCATACGGTCGGCGGCCCAGCCCATGGGTATGGCGCCGAAGACGACGAATGCGCTCGACGAAGCGGCGATGAACGTGATGGTGCCGTCGCTGACACCGAACGTGTCGCGCATGTCGGGGGCGAGGACCGTGATGGCGGCGGTCTGGAGCTCGTCCAGCGAGGCCAGCATCAGGAGCACCACGAAGGTGGCGGCGCCACCGCCCATTGCGAGGCCCTTGCGAATGGTGATGCCTTCGGACTTGACCCCGGGTAGGAGGTCGTCGGCGAAAATTACCTCCGAGGCCGTCTGCATCTCCTCGCGGCGGGCCTCCTCCTCGAGGACCGTTGCGGCGAGCGATGCAGCGCCGGCGGACGCTTCCAGGTCGTCGGTCGGGGGATCTTCCTTCGGGGAGACAGCCACGGGGCGAGACCCTAACCGCGCTACGAATCTGACGTAGCGTCAGGAAATGATGGGCGGGGATTCCCGGTCGGCGCGCCCTACCATCCGAGTGCCATGTCCGACCTTTCCGAGACCGCCTTCTGCCGTGACCGCTCCCTCGAACGGCTTTCCTCGGAGCGGTTCGACCTGCTCGTCATCGGTGGTGGCATCACGGGGACGGGGATCGCCCTCGACGCCGCCTCCCGGGGGCTCACGGTCGCCCTGGTCGACAAGGCCGACCTGGCTTCGGGAACCTCGTCGAAGTCCTCGAAGTTGGTGCACGGGGGATTGCGCTACCTCCAGCAGGGCGAGATCGGGCTCGTCTACCAGGCCCTGCTCGAGCGCCACCGGTTGCTGCGCAACGCACCCCACCTCGTGCGGGGGCTGCAGTTCGTGCTGCCGATCCTCACGAAGGGTGGATTGGTCGACCGGCGTGTGGCCCGGGCCCTCGGGGTGGCACTCTGGCAGTACGACCTGACGGGTGGGGCGCGGCTGGGCCGGCACCGTCGCCTGGGCGCAGACGCCGTCCGGACACATCTGCCCAGCCTCAGAGAGGGCGTTGTCGCTTCCGGCTACGGCTACTGGGACGCCTGGGCCGACGATGCCCGCCTGACCCTGGCGCTCGCCCGAACAGCGGCGCTCGACCATGGGGCGACGGTTGCCACATATGCAACGCTGACCAGCGTTGAACGGTCGGGTGACCGGGTGTCGGGCGCCGTCCTCGATGCCGATGGCCGTACCGTCGAGGTGGCCTGCGAAGGGGTGGTCAACGCCTGTGGTGTCTGGGCGGAGGGCGTCCAGCACCTGACCGGCGTGGTGGATGCCTTCGACATTCGGCCGGCCAAGGGCGTTCACCTGTCTGTGCCCCATGACCGCCTGCCCGCAGACGTGGCCATGGTGTTGCCGGTGCGCGGTGACCGGCGCTCCATCTTTGTCCTGCCCTGGCCGGGCGGGCACACCTACATCGGCACCACCGACACGGATTTCGACGGCTCGCTCGACGAGCCCGCCTGTACGGCCGACGATGTCGCCTACCTGCTCGGGGCGGTGAACGCCCTGACCGACGCTGACCTCGCATCCACCGACGTCACCGGGTCATGGGCTGGCCTGCGCCCCCTTGTGACGACCGCTGAGACGGGTCGTACCGCCGATCTCTCCCGCAACCATGTCGTGCACACCGACCCGTCAGGCGTGGTCACCGTGACCGGCGGCAAGCTCACCACGTATCGCCGCATGGCGCAGGACGCCGTCGATGCAGTGTTGCGGCTGCGGGGTGAGCGGCGGCGCTGCCGGACGAAGAACCTCCCGCTGCGGGGGGCGGGTGGCGCCGGGAGCGGCAACTCCCACCTGGATGGCCGTTTCGGTGGTGAGGCGTCGATTGTCCTCGACCTGTTGGAGGCCGACCCGTCGCTCGGCGAGCCGCTGGTGCCGGGTCTGTCCTACCTGCGGGCCGAGGCGGTCCACGCCGTGTGTCACGAGATGGCGACCACCCTCGACGACGTGCTGTCGCGTCGGACCCGGGCGCGGATCGAGGACCGTGCGGCCACATTGGACGCCGCCCCGGAGGTGGCGGCACTGGTTGCTGAAGCTGCCGGCTGGTCGGACGAGCGCCGGGACGCCGAGCTGGCGGCGTTCCAGGCGTCGGTCGAGGTGGAGATGGCGGCCGAATCCCGCTAGGTGGTGCCCCCTTCCGGTGGGGGCCGGACGTCAGCCCTCCGGAACGTAGGTGTCGACGACGGCCTGCACCGTGCGTTCGAAAAGTGCCGGCAGGTAGACCTGGGTGGTGAGGGCCTGACGGGTCGAGGGATCGACCTCGGGATCATCGACCTCGGACCAGACGGCGGTTCTGGAGCGCTCGGGTGTGATCGCCCGCTCGTCTCGCAGGGCGAGGACGAGGAACCCGCCCACGCAGATGAGGATTGCCCGCAGCGCATCTCGGGCGTCCTCGCCGATCACGCCGGCGGCGGTCAACTCGCGGGCCATGGCCACCTCGAGGTGCTTGTTGAGCACCGATGCCCCGCCGTGGAGTTCGGCCAGGCGCGTGATGCCCTGATGGGAGATGGCCCCGTCCCAGAGGTGGCGTGCGACCGACATGACCCGATGGCGCGGCGTGTCGCCCGATGGAGCCTGTTCGCCCAGGCGTTCACTGTGGCGTCTGATCACGGCGTCGACGACGTCATCGCGGCTGCCTACATGCCAGTAGATGGTGGTGGTGGCTACGCCGAGTTCCCCTGCGAGGCGCCGCATGGTGAGCGCTTCAGCACCGCCCTCGTCGACGAGCCGAAGGGCCGCTTCGACCACGTCGTCCCGTTCGAGGCCGGCGTGCCGACCGGAGGTGCGCGTCGTCGCCACGACTTGCAGGGTAGCAGGTCGGTATGTGACAGTGTTCAAGATAGAAACCTCCCAGGAGCCTGCCCATGACCACGCCCTCGAATACCCCGGTGAGTACGGGACCCGAGCCGTACATCGTCGTATCGTCGGACACCCACGCCGGCCTGCAGTGCGAGGAGTACCGGCCCTACCTCGAGTCGTCCCTCCACGAGGAGTTCGACGCCTACGTAGCCGAGCGTCACGAACACCGCCGCATCCAGGAGGAGGTGAACGCCGAGTTCCTCGCAGAGTGGGAGGGCGACAACGCCGAGGGACTCCTGGGCGCCTACGACCCCGATATCCGGGACAGGGTGCTCGACGCCGACGGCGTGGCCGGCGAGATCATCTTCGCCGACGGAGACGCAGTCACGGGTCAGGAGTCGCCGCCCTTCGGCGCTGGCCTGGCCGCCGGCCAGATCACCGATTCCCGGCAGGCCTTCGGTGGCGCCCGGGCCCACAACCGCTGGTTGGAGGAGTTCTGCGCCACCAACCCGGTCCGGCGTGCAGGCGTGGCGCTGGTGCCGATAACCCACGACATCGACGAGGCCGTGCGCGAGATCGAGTCCCTGGCCGGCCGCCCCGGCATCCACGGGGTCATGATCCCGACCAGGTGGCACGGCTTCCCGCCGTACGGCAGCGACCACTACGACAGGGTGTGGGCCGCCTGCGCCGAGACCGGCCTGGTCGTCCACACCCACTCGGGCGAGGCCGACTTCGAGGCCTACGGCGAGAACGTGGCCATGTACATCAGCGAGGTGCCGTTCTGGACCCACCGGCCACTCTGGCAGTTGTTGTTCTCAGGCAAGTTCGACAAGTTCCCCGGGCTGAAGTACTGCGTGGTCGAGTGTGGCTCCTTCTGGCTGGGCGACCTGCTCTGGAAGTGCGACATCAACTTCGGCGCCAGCTGGAAGATCAAGAAGATGGGATCCCGGATGAAGGGCATGCTCACGAAGCTGCCCTCCGAGTACATCGGCGAGAGCGTCTTCATCGGCGCCTCCACCATGTCGAAGGAGGAGATTCGCCGGCGCCATGTCAACGGCATCGATGCCCTCATGTGGGGTACCGACTACCCGCACCCCGAGGGTTCGTGGCCCAACACCGTGATGCGCCTGGAGTCCGACTTCCGGGATGCCTCGATCGAGGACACCCGCCGGCTTCTGGGCCTCAACGCCATCGACTGCTACGGCCTCGACTTCGACGGGTTGACCGCCGTCGCCGCCGACATCGGCCCGACCCCCGAGTCACTCGGCCAGGACCCCGACCTACGCACGGCCCCCGACGCCACCCGCACAGCCCGTTGGTGGCTCGACGAGTACAACTGCTCACTGCAGTTCTGAGGAGGTCCGACATGACCCGAACCACCGTTCCCGAGACCGACCACCACATCGTCATCTCGACCGACAGCCACTGCGGCGCCGACCTGCACGGCTACAAGCCGTACCTCGAGAAGCGCTTCCACGAAGACTTCGACGGGTGGATCGAGTCGGTCGAGGCAGAACATGCCCTCGTCGAGGCGGCGTTCAAGGACAAGGACCGTTCAGTTCGCAACGTCGGTGTCGACGGCGACCCGGTGCTCGACGCCGACCGCAACTTCTCCAGTGAGCGCCGCCTGCGCGAGCAGGAGGAGGACGGCGTCGTCGCCACCGTGCTGTTCCCCAACACCCAGCCTCCCTTCGCTCCCGTTGCTGCGACCTCCTTCCAGGCTCCCGGCTTCGACGCCGACATCGACCACCGCTGGGCCGGCCTACGAGCCCACAACCGGTGGCTGCTCGACTTTGTGAACGAGGCTCCCGAGCGACGTGCGGGCGTCGTCCAGGTCTTCCTTGCCGACGTCGAGGGCTCGGTTGCAGAGATCGAATGGGCGGCCGAGAACGGATTCCGTGGCGGGATACTCCTGCCGGGCGCACCCCCCGGATCGCCTTTCGAGCCCCTCTACGCCAGCTGCTATGAGCCGATCTGGGCAGCCGCAGAAGCCAACCGGATGCCGGTCAACCACCATGCAGGTGGGGCCACCCCCGACTTCGGCGACCACCTGCCGTCATCGCTGGCGGTGTTCATGCTCGAGGTCACCTGGTGGAGCCATCGGGCGCTGTGGCACCTCATGTTCAGCGGGGTGTTCGATAGGCACCCCGACCTCCAGTTCGTGAACACCGAGACAGGTACCGCCTGGGTTCCCGAGACCCTGGCCCGGCTCGACTCCTTCTACGACCGCATGAAGCACTCCAAGTACGGCTCCGAGGCGGTCTTCGGCGGCATGGCCGTGGCGGGCATGTCGCTCACCCCGACCGAATACTGGAAGCGGCAGTGCCATATCGGCGCCAGTTTCCTGCGCCCGACCGAGGTCGACCTGTGCCGGGAGATCGGCATCGACAACGTCATGTGGGGGTCCGACTATCCGCACATCGAGGGTTCGCATCCGTACACGAAGGAGCACCTCCGCCTTACGTTCGGCGGCCAGCCTGAGAACGAGGTGGTCAAGCTCCTGACCACCAACGTGGCCGAACTCTACGATTTCGACCTCGAGGCACTGCTGCCGTTGGCCGAACAGCACTGCCCGACGAAGGCCGAGGTGGCCACCCCCATCGACTATGCCGATATCCCCGACCGGGCCAAGGGCTGCCCGGCCATGGCACCCCAGAACCAGACCCAGGCGAACGCCACGTGAGCGGAGGGTCGGGCGCCGACCTTGCGCCCCTCGGGATCGAGGGCGCCGTCGCCGTCGTCACGGGCGGCGCCAACGGCATCGGGAAGGGGATCGTACGTGCGCTCCTGGAACGGGGAGCCACGGTCGTCATCGCCGACATCGAGGAACCGGTGCTCGATGCCACGGTCGCCGAACTCAGGTCCGAATTCGAAGATGCGGTCTCGGGAAGGCAGACCGACGTCAGTGACGAGGCCTCCGTCGAAGCGCTGGCCGACCACGTCTTCACCACGTTCGGCCGCTGCAACGTGTTGTTCAACAACGCCGGCGTCGGCTCCGGTGGTGGTGGCAAGGCGTGGACCAACGAGCCCAACGACTGGAAGTGGTGCTTCGGGGTCAACGTCTTCGGCACCGCCCACGGCGTCATCTCCTTCGTCCCCCGCATGATCGAGTCGGGACAGCCCGGACACGTGGTCAATACCTCGTCCGGCGACGGCGGCTTCGCCCCGGTGCCGATGGCGTCTGTCTACGCTTCGAGCAAGGCGGCGGTCTCGTGCTTCACCGAGGCGCTGAACCACCAGTTGCTGGTCGAGGCCGAGGGCATGGGCGCTTCGGTCTTCTACCCGTCGGGTGGCCTCATGAACACCGGGCTGTTCACCGCCCAGCGCAACAGACCCGACCACCTGCAGCGTGTGCGCGGCGGTACCGGTCGGGCCGGCATGACCTTCGACGAACTGAAGACGCTGCTCGAGAAGGCCGGACGGGACGTCAAGGTGGCCGACCTCGACGAACTGGGCCGGTTCGTCGTCGACTCCGTTTCGGAGCGCCGCTACATCATTGCCCGGGACCTGGACGACACCATCGACCTGCTCCACCGTCGGGCCGACGCCATCGGCCGCTTCGAGGTGCCCCCCCACCACGACATGGGGCTCTGAGTCCCCGCTACCGTCCCGGGCATGAAGGACCTCTGGAGTGACGACGATTGCGGGTTCGACGACGCCCTCGGCTGCTGCGCCTACGGGTCACGGTTGCTCGGTGGCGACCGCTCGCTGGTCCTGCACGGTGGCGGCAACACATCGGTCAAGGCCGACTGGACCGACATCACCGGACCCACCGTCGATGCCCTCTATGTGAAGGGCTCCGGATGGGATCTGGCGTCGATCGAGGTCCCCGGCTTCACACCGCTGCCACTCGACAGGCTCCACGACCTGCTCGGGCTCGATGCCCTCAGCGACGCCGACATGATGGACGAGCTGTCGGCCGCCCGCCTGCGTGCCGATGCCCCGCAGCCGTCAGTCGAAACCCTGCTCCACGCCTACCTGCCGTTCCGGGCGATCCAGCACAGCCATGCCGATGTGATCCTCGGGCTCACCAACGTGGCCGACGCCGAGGACACCCTCGCCGAGGTCTATGGCGACGACGTCGTGGTGGTGCCCTACGTGATGCCGGGCTTCGACCTGGCGAAGGCGGTGCAGGACTGCTGGGCCGATCAGGCCCACGAGGGAACCGTCGGGATGGTGCTGCGCCACCACGGCCTGTTCACCTTCGGCGACACCACCCGCGCTGCATATGCCCGCCACGTCGACCTCATCTCCCGGGCCGAGTCATTCCTCGACCGGGTGGTTCCCCACGAACCGGCCGGACCCTGCGAGGCGGCCGAGGCCGTGCTGACCGAACTCGCCGACCTGCGCCGTTCGATGTCGGTGGCCGCCGGCCGGCCGATGGTCCTGAGCCGCCACCACGACGACGCGATCGGCCGCTTCGTCGCCCGCCCCGACCTAGCGGACCTGACCGGCCGGGGGCCGCTCACCCCGGACCACGTGATCCGCACCAAGCGCACGCCGATGGTCGGTCGCGACGTCGACGGCTACGTCGCCGCCTACGGCGCCTACTTCGCACGTAACGAGGGCCGCACCGACGACGACCTCACCATGCTCGACCCGGCCCCACGGGTGGTCCTCGATCCGGACCTCGGGCTGCTGACCGCCGGCGCCACCCCGAAGGATGCCGACATCGCCGCTGACATCTACCGCCAGACCATCCCGGTGCTCGAACGCCTCGAGGATGGCCGGGGTGGCTACGTGGCGCTCGACGAGGGCCACCTCTTCGACTGCGAGTACTGGGACCTCGAGCAGGCCAAGTTGCGCCGTGTCGGGGCGCCGAAGGAGTTGGCCGGACACATCGCGGTCGTGACCGGGGCCGCCTCCGGCATCGGCCGGGCGTGTGCCGCCGAACTCCTCGACCGGGGAGCAGCCGTCGTCGGCCTCGACCTCTCGGGCTCGGTCGTCGAGACGTTCTCCGGTCCGGCCTGGCTGGGGGTGCCCACCGACGTTTCCGACCACGACGCCCAGGCGGCCGCGCTGCGGGCCGGTGTCGAACGGTTCGGGGGCCTCGACCTCGTGGTCGTCGGCGCCGGCATCTTCCCGGGCAGTGCGCCGATCGCCGACCTCGACCTCGACACATGGCGCCTCACCATGGCCGTCAACGTGGATGCGGTGGCGGCCCTGTTTCGGGACGTCGCCCCGCTGCTGTTCCGCTCGCCGGTCGGGGGCCGGGTGGCGGTGATCGCTTCGCGCAACGCCACCGCACCGGGCAAGGGTGCTGCCGCCTACTCGACATCGAAGGCGGCGCTGACCCAGCTGGCCCGGGTGGCGGCCCTCGAGTGGGCCGAGCACGGCGTGCGGGTCAACGTCGTGCACCCCGACAACGTGTTCGACACGGCGCTGTGGACCGACGAGTTGATCGCCGAGCGTTCCGCCGCCTACGGGATGACCCCCGACGAGTACAAGCGGCGCAACCTGCTCGGCATGGGGGTCGGTGCCGCCCACGTGGCGTCGGTCGTGGCCGAACTCTGCTCCGACCGCTTCGCCGCAACCACCGGCGTCCAGGTCTCCATCGACGGTGGCAGCGAGCGCACCATCTAGGGGCGGTCCGTCAGGAGCGGGCCACCACGGCTGCGGCCACGACGACGTCCTCGACGGCCAGGCCCACCGACTTGAACAGGGTGACCTCGTCGTCGTTCCGGCGGCCCGCCCGCCCGGTGACCAACTCGGCCAGATCACCGACGATCTCGTCGAACGACCACGAGCCTGCTGCGGCGTGGATCAGCTCACCCGACTCCTCGGCGGCGGCCTCGCGGTCGTCGACGAACACCGATGCGGCGGCAACGAGGTCGTCGTCAACCTCGCGGCGGGCGGTCGAGTAGGAGCCCACCAGGTTGACGTGGGTGCCGGGCCGGACTGCGACGGTGGGGACGACCGGCTCGGCGGCCGACGTGCACCCGCACACGACATCGCAGGCGGCCACCTCGGCGGCGGTGGCGGCGACCACGGTGCGCCGGCCGGCTTCGACCCCTGCGGCGAACGCCTCACCCGATTCTGGCGTGCGACCGCACACGGCGATCGACTCGATCCCCGGGCGCACCGCAAGCACGGCCTCGACGTGGCCGCAGGCCTGGACCCCGGTGCCGAAGATGCCCAGCGTGCGCACGTCGGGGCGGGCGAGCACGTCGGTCGCCAGCGCCGAGGCGGCGGGTGTGCGCAGGGCGGTCAGGGCTGATCCGTCGAGGGTCGCCAGCGGTACGCCGGTCTCCCGGTCGCAGAACAGGTAGTGGCCGTGGATCAGCGGCAGCCCCCGCGCCGGGTTGCCCGACACGACCGTCACGATCTTGATGCCGATGCCCGCCGGGGCGACCGCCGGCATCATCAGCAGGTCGTCGGATGGGCCCAGCGAGACCCCCCGGCGAGGGTGCAGGTCGCCGAGGTCGCGGAACGCCTCCCGGAGCACCTCGACGGCGGCGGGCATCGGTACGGCGGCCACGATGGCCTCGGCGTCGAAGTACGGGAGTGCGCTCATCGCAGCTGAAACCCGAGGCCGAGGGGATCGGCGTGGTCGAGCGTGAAGGCGCTGGTGGCGTGCCGGTGGGCTGATCCCTCGACGGTGGTCACGACGGTGCCGTCGTCGGCAACCGATTCGATGCGTCCGAGGAACACGCCGCCGGCGATGCCCTCGTTGTGGAGGGCGTCGTCGGCGCTGACGATCCCGTGGTGGTGCAGGAGCGCCAGGCGGGCCGATGTGCCGGAGCCGCAGGGTGACCTGTCGACCTGGCCGTCGGCGAAGATCGTGACGTTCCGCTGGCGGAGCGGGTTCGCATCGAGCGTTTCGTGCAGGATCGTGCCGTAGCAGCCCGAGAGCCTGTCGTCGGTCGGATGCACATGCGATCCGTGGCCGGCCAGCGCCGCCTTGACCTCGCCGCCCAGGGTGATGAGGTCGCCGACGTGGTCGGCTGTCACCGAGAGCGGCAGGTCGTCGATCGCCACCGAGGCGTAGAAGGCACCACCGAACGACACCTCCGCCTCGACCGGTCCGAACGAGGTGCCGACCTGGATGCCCGTGGCGGCCATGAACGAGGGCACGTTGCGGAAGCGCACCGACGCCACCCGTCCGTCCTCGATCCGGGCCACCGTGGGGAGCCGTCCCGACGGCACGTCGACCACGACCTCCAGTCGATCGGCACCGGGCGGCACGTCGATGACGCCCTCGTCGACGGCCCAGGCGACGAGGGCGATCGTGCCGTGGCCGCACGCCGTGCTGAACCCGTAGTTGTGGAAGAACACGACGCCGAGGTCGCCGTCGACGTCGTCGGCCGGGACCACGAACCCGCCGTACATGCCGGCGTGGCCGCGGGGCTCGTTGATCAGGAACCGCCGGAGGTCATCGAGGTGCTCCTGCGCCCAGGAGCGACGGTCCAGCACGGTCCGGCCTTCCATCGGTCCGGCATCGACGATCCGGAAGGGCTCGCCGGCCGTGTGGTAGTCGGCGGTCGTGAGCGTCTCGCCCGGCCCGGGGATCACAGTGGCACACTAGCGGCGGGTCCCGATCCGGACCGGAGAGCGGGTGACGAGAATCGAACTCGCGTCATCAGCTTGGGAAGCTGAGGTTCTACCATTGAACAACACCCGCGAAACCTGTGGTTGCAGGAGAACCTACTCGTCATCCGAGGCGACCGGCCCGGCGGCCCTTTGAATACTTCCCCGACCCAGACAGGAGACAACAAGTGCCACGCGTGGACCTGGAAGGCAGTTCGTCCATCATCACCGGCGGGGCGTCGGGCATCGGTGAGGCCAGTGCCCGCCTCCTGGCCGATGCCGGTAGCCGGGTCGTGATAGCCGACCTCAACGAGGAACGCGGCCAGGCCGTGGCCTCCGAACTGGGTGGCCTGTTCGTCCGGTGCGACGTGACCAGCATCGAGGATGCCGACACGACGGTGGCCGCCGCCTCCGAGATGGGCCCGCTGCGTGCGCTGGTGAATTCGGCCGGCCTGGGAATGGCGGGGCGGACCATCTCCCGGGACAACCAGCCGCTCGACCTTTCGCAGTTCGAGTTCGTCATCCGGGTCAACCTCATCGGGTCGTTCAACATGCTCAGCCGGGCCGCCGGCGCCATGGCCGCCACCGAACCGATGGACGAGGACGGCCAGCGGGGGGCGATCGTCAACATGGCCTCGGCCGCCGCCTTCGACGGTCAGATCGGCCAGGCCGCCTACTCGGCATCCAAGGGCGGCATCGTCGGCATGACGCTGCCCATCGCCCGCGACCTCTCGGTGGTCGGCATCCGGGTCAACACCATCGCTCCGGGCCTCATCGACACCCCGATCTACGGCGAGGGCGAGCAGAGTGACGCCTTCAAGGCCCACCTCGGCCAGTCGGTCCTGTTCCCGAAGCGCCTCGGCTCCGGCGAGGAGTTGGCGTTCATGGTCATGGACCTGCTGACCAACCCGTACATGAATGCCGAGGTCGTCCGGGTCGACGGCGGCATCCGCATGCCCCCGAAGTAGTCCGAGCCGACCGCGTCTAGAGTCGCGGCGTGGTTCGCCGACGCTGGAGGTGCGTGTGATGAGCGGTTCGATGGTGGAGTTCCCCGTCAACGGGACGAGTGCGGGTGGCTACCTGGCGGTTCCCGATAGCGGCAGCGGCCCCGGTGTGGTCGTGCTGCAGGAGTGGTGGGGCCTGGTGCCCCAGATCAAGGGTGTCTGCAACCAGTTGGCCGGTGAGGGGTTCGTGGCCCTGGCGCCCGACCTCTACGGGGGCGAGTTCGCCGAACACACCGAGATGGACAAGGCCGGCGAGCTCATGACCGCGCTGCCGGCCGATCAGGCCGCCCGCGACATGTCGGGCGCCATCGACCACCTGCTCGGCCTCGACGCCATGACCGGCGACGCGGTCGGCGTAGTCGGCTTCTGCATGGGAGGGATGCTCGCGCTCATGGTTGCCGCCCTCGAAGGCGACCGGGTCGCCGCCGCGGCACCGTTCTACGGGGCGCCGCTGGGCGATGACGGCCCCGACTGGTCGGGCCTGAGCGCGAAGGTCGAGGGCCACTTTGCTGCCGTCGACGACTTCTTCCCGCCCGACGCGGTGGCTGCTCTCGGGGAGCAGTTGCGGGGCATGGGCAAGGACGTCGAGTTCCACGTCTACGAGGGCACCGGACACGCCTTTGCCAACTGGGAGAACCCGCTCGGCACCCACGACGAGGCGGCGGCTGCCACCGCCTGGGAGCGGACCCTCGACCTCTTCCGCACCTGCCTGTAGCCGGCCCGGCTCAGGACGCGGGCACCGGCGTGCCATACGCTCGCGTGCATGAGCGAACCGCACCGACCACTCCGTACCGGAATCGTCCCGGAGATCGTCGTCGACTGCGATGTGGCGCTGGCCTTCCACACAGCGGCGTCCGGCGCCGAGGAGCTGGTGCACCAGTTTTTCGGCACAAGCCCGTGGACCGGTAGACCGGTCGGCGGGGCGACTGTCTGAACAGCCGGTCAACCACCGACCAGGGAGGGCCGATGTCGCGATCCGACGAGCAGCGCATGATGGACGGCCTGTTCTGGCACGGCATCCCCACCCTGTTCCGTTGCCCCCACGACCCTGACCCGGCCAACGCCGACATCGGCCTGGTCGGCGTGCCGCACAGCACCGGCAACGGCACGACGCAGCGCGACCAGCACCTGGGCCCCCGGGCCGTGCGCGACATCTCGGCCCTCGGGCGACGGGTCCACAACGACTTCGGGATCGACCCGTGGGAGTCGTGCCGGATCCACGACCTCGGCGACGTGCCACTGCCCCGGGCCAACGACAACGAGGCCTGCATCGAGGCCATCACCGACTTCTACCGTGAGGTCGGAGAGGCGGGTTGCCGACCGGTGTCGATCGGCGGCGACCATTCGATCACCGGCGGCATCCTCCAGGGCGTCGCCGGTGGGGGTGCTCACCTGACCGGCGGCGAGAAGGCCTGCCTGCTGCACTTCGACGCCCACACGGACGCCTACCACAACATCCCCCACTTCCTCGGGGCTGTTAAGTCCGCCGCCCACTGGGCCGGCTACCTCGTCGAAGGCGGGCACGTCGACCCGGAGCACTCCGTTCAGGTCGGCATCCGTGGCAACGTCCGGTCGCTCGACTGGCTCGAACCGTCGTATGCCCTCGGGTATGAGGTCATACGCAAGCAGGACTACGACGAGATGGGTCCTGAACGGGTCATGGAGGTCATCGACGAGCGCATCGGCGACCGACCGCTGTACATCACGTTCGACCTCGACTGCCTCGACCCGACGGTCGCCCCCGGCGTCGCGAACATCGAGGCGGGCATCGAGGGTTTCGCCATGGACCAGGTGGTGCAGCTCATCCGGTCGGTCCGCGGCAGGAACGTCATCGGCGGCGACGTCGTCTGCCTCATGCCGACGGTCGACTCGCCGAACCACATCACGAGCTACCGGTCGATGGCCGTGATGTTCGAGATCATCTCGCTCATCGCCGACGCATCGTCGTGACACCGGCAGTGGCACCTCGTCGCCCGGCATAGCATCGGCGCGTCATGATCCTCTCCGACCGTTCCATCCGCGAGGCCATCGCCGCCGGCCGCATCGTCATCGAGCCGTTCGACGATGCATGCGTGCAGCCCTCGTCGATCGACCTGCGCCTCGACCACCGGTTCCTCGTCTTCCGCAACCACACCCGGGGCATCATCGACGTCAAGGAGGACCTCACCGACCTGACCGAGCAACTGGAGGCCTCCGACGACGACCCCTTCATCCTCCACCCGGGCGAGTTCGTGCTGGGTTCCACCGCTGAGCGCGTGGTCGTGCCCGACGACCTGGTGGCCCGCCTCGAGGGCAAGTCCAGCCTCGGTCGCCTCGGGCTGCTCATCCACTCGACCGCCGGCTACGTCGACGCCGGCTGGGACGGCCAACTCACCCTCGAGTTGTCGAACGTGGCGAACCTGCCGATCACGCTCTACCCGGGCATGAAGGTCGGCCAGATCTCGTTCGTGCAGATGACCTCGGCTGCCGACAACCCGTACGGGTCAGGCGTGCTCGGTTCGAAGTACCGGGGTCAGGAGGGCCCCCGCCCCAGCCGCTACTGGGAGAACTTCGACCGGTGACCGGTCCGCTCCCGGCCACCCGAGGGTCCTTCCCGCACGCCCGTGTCGCCGGCGACCTGGTCCACGTGTCGGGCACCAGCGCCCGTAGGGCCGACGACACGATCGAGGGCGCCACGGTCACCGCTGACGGCACGGTACGACTGGACGCCGGTGTCCAGTCGGAGGCCGTGCTCGGCAACGTCGAACGGGTGCTGGCCGAGGTCGGGCTCGACCGGACCGACCTGGTCGACGTCACGGCGTTCCTCGTCGACATCGAGGACTTCGACGCCTGGAACGCTGCATGGACCGGGTTCTTCGACGGGAACGAGGCCCCTGCCCGGACCACGGTCGGCGTGCGTGCGCTGCCGCATCCCCACCTCCTGGTAGAGGTCAAGGCCACCGCCCGACTCCGGAACAGGGGCTGAGCCGTGCGCCCCCCCTTCGACCTGTCGGCCTGGATCGACGAGCACCGCTACGAGTTGAAGCCGCCGGTCGCCAACAAGCAGGTCTGGCTCGACTCCGACATGATCGTGATGATCGTCGGTGGCGGCAACGAGCGCACCGACTACCACGACGACCCCCTCCCCGAGTTCTTCCACCAGATCGAGGGCTCGATGGTGCTGCGGATCATGGAGGCCGAGGGTCAGCCGCCGGTTGACATCCAGATCGGTGAAGGAGAGGTGTTCCTGTTGCCGCCAGGCGTTCGGCACTCGCCGCAGCGTAGGGACCCCGAAGGCATCGGCCTGGTCGTCGAGTACGCCCGGCCAGAGGGCGAGGTCGACGGGTTCGAGTGGTACTGCGACGGCTGCCACCACCTGATCCACCGGGTCGAGGTCCAGTTGGAATCGATCGTCGACGACCTGCCACCCCTGTTCGAGGCCTTCTACGCCGACCACGAGGCGAGGACCTGTCCGAACTGTGGGGCACTCCATCCCGGCAGTGGTTGACCGGCAAGGCCTACCGGGCATGAAGGTCGACGTCCACGCCCACTTCTTCCCGCGGATCACCCGGGAACAGGGGGCGATGCTCGGCGCCGACGGTCCCTGGTTGCGTGACGACGTCGACGGGACCGGCCAGCTCATGGTCGGCACCCGGGAGTACCGGCCGGTCGAGGCCTCGCTCTGGGACCCGGATGTCCGCGTGGCCCGCATGGACGAACACGGCGTCGCCATCCAGGTCGTGTCCGTCACGCCCCTGTTGTTCGGCTACGACGCCGACCCGGGCACCGCCGGGCGCTGGTGCCGCCTGGTCAACGGCCTGGCTGTCGAGATGTGTGCCGCCCACCCCGATCGGCTTCGGCCGTTGTGCCAGGTTCCTCTCCAGGATGTGGACCGGGCCTGTGCCGAGGCGTCGAGGGCCGTGGCGGACGGTCATGTCGGCGTGCACATCGGCAACCACCTCGGTGGGCGGAACCTCGATGATCCGGACATGGTGCGGTTCCTGCACCACTGTGCCGATGAGGACATCCCGGTCCTCGTGCACCCGTGGGACATGATGGCCGCCGACCGGATGCCGGGCCACATGCTGGAGTGGCTGGTAGGCATGCCCGCCGAGACCCATCTGGGGATCCTGTCGCTGATCCTGTCCGGGACGTTCGAGCGCCTGCCCCGGGGGCTGCGGCTGTGCTTCGCACACGGCGGCGGCAACTTTGCTGCCCAGTTGGGCCGGGTCGACAACGCCTGGCACAGGCGGGACCTGGTCCGGGCCGACTGCCCGAACCCGCCGTCGACCTACGTGGACCGGTTCAGCGTCGACTCGGCGGTGTTCTCCGACGATGCCCTACGCCTGCTGGTCGCCGTGATGGGCGTCGAGCGGATCATGCTCGGCTCCGACGCCCCGTTTCCCCTCGGTGAGGAACACCCCGGCCGGCTCGTGGAGACCTCCGTCCACCTTTCGGACGACGATCGGGCAGCGGTCCTGGGCGACAACGCCGCCCGGTTCTTCGGTTTGTCCAACTAGCCGGACTGGGCCGCCTCGCCGTTCTGGAGTGCGTCGAGCACGTGGAGGGCGATGTCGCCCACCTTCACCTCTGATTCCTCGATGCCCTCGCCCTTCACGCCGTCGTCGATCATCACGTAGCAGAACGGGCAGGCCGTGGCGATCCGGGTGGCGCCGGTGGCCAGCAGTTCCTGGGAGCGATCGACGTTGATGTTCTTGCCGATGTCCTCCTCCATCCACATGCGGCCACCGCCGGCACCGCAGCACATGCCCTTGGTGCCGCTGCGCTCGGCCTCGACCAGCTTGATGCCGCCGATGCTGCCGACCACCCGGCGGGGTGCCAGGTAGACGTCGTTGTGGCGACCCAGGTAGCAGGAGTCGTGGTAGACGAGCCGCTCGTCGAGGCGGGCCTCGGACAGGTCGAGCCTCCCCTGCTCGACGAGCCATTCGAGCAGTTGGCTGTGGTGGACGACCTCGTAGTGGCCGCCCATCTGCGGGTACTCGTTGGCGAGGGTGTTGAAGCAGTGGGGGCACTGGGTGACGATCTTCCTGACGCCCATGCCGTTGAGGGTCTCGACATTCTGCATGGCCAGCATCTGGAAGATGTACTCGTTGCCGGAGCGGCGGGCCGGGTCGCCGGTGCACATCTCGGACGGGCCGAGGATCGAGAACGACACGCCGGCACGTTGCATGAGTTGGGCCATGGCCCGCGACACCTTCTTGTTCTTGTCGTCGAACGATCCGGCGCAGCCCACCCAGTAGAGGTACTCGGCCTCGAACGGGTCGCCGCCGCCGATGACCTCGATGCCCTCGAGGTCGCCGACCCATTCGGTGCGGTCGCTCTGCGAGAGGCCCCACGGGTTGCCCGAATTCTCCATCGACCGGTAGGCGGCACCCAGTTCCGTCGGGAAGTCGGACTCCATGAGCGACAGGTAGCGCCGCATGTCGAGGATCTTGTCGAGGATCTCGATGTTGACCGGACAGTTCTCGTCGCAGGCCCGACAACTGGTGCAGGCCCACAGTTCCTCGGAGGTGATGCGGTCGAACATCCAGTTGGCGGGCACGGTCAGCTCGGCGTCGGTGCCGATCGGGGGCGACACGACCGGGGTGCCGGTGGCGGCCATGACCTCGCCGGTCTTGAGCACGATCTCGCGGGGGTCGAGCGGCTTGCCGGTGGCGTGTGCCGGGCAGACGGCGGTGCAGCGGCCGCACATGGTGCACGAATCCGTGTCGAGCAGCTGCTTCCAGGTGAACTCCTCGATGGTGGAGACCCCGAAGCTCTCGAGCTCGGTCTCCATGAGGTTGGGTAGCGGCTTCATGGCGCCCTTGGGCCGGTCGCGGTCGCGCAGGTACATGTTCAGCGGCGACGTGAACATGTGGCGCAGCATCGTGATCGGCAGCAGCGCCAGGAAGGCCATGAATGCCAGCACGTGGACGATCCACCAGGCCTGGTGCCAGCCGTGGACCGAGTCGGCGAAGAAGCCGATCGAGTCGACGGCCTGCGCCAGCGGGTAGCCGATGATCGACCAGGTTTCGGCCGACGGGAACTCGCCACCGTGGTCGGCGGCGGTGGCGGCGATGCGGAACGCCTCGGCGCCGAAGCCGGTGATGCCGATGGTGGCGAACACGACGAGGCCGGCGGCGTGTTCGGGCCTGGTCTTGATGCGGATGCGGTAGGGCCGGAACCGGCGCGGGCCGAAGCGGCGCAGTAGCGCCCAGGCCACGCCGACCAGGAACAGCACGCCGGCGATGTCGCCGACCAGCGTGTAGGCCCGGTAGACGTCGCCGTGCAGGAACTTGAGGGCCTCGGGGACCTGGTGGTTGACCTCGAGGACGGTGGTGACCGCCAGCAGGATCAGGAACGGGAAGTAGATGAGGGAGTGCATGAGGCCGGCGGCCGGTTCGCGCAGCAGTGTCTGCATGTAGACGCCGGCCCGGAAGTCGCTGAAGCGGCGCTTGGCGTTGTGGGCGTTGGTGGACCGGTTGTCGGGGGCGCCGCGCTCCCAGTTCTTCATGCGGTTGGCGAACAGGACGGCGCCGTAGACGATCAGCACGGGAATGACCGTGTAGAAGGTCACCTTCAGGGCGTCGGGGATGTTCCCGAAGACCTCGCGGGTGATTTCGGAGTCGTCGTGCCAGCCGTTGACCGTGGCGGCGATGCCCGAGGCGGCGGTGAAGAGGGCGACGAGGATGCCGAGCCCGATGGCGGCGTGGTGGGGCTCGAACTTGCGCTGGTCCATGGTGGCCGGAGGATAGCCCCGGCGTCCGCGGCGGTGGGCTTTCGGGAGGTCGCTCAGGCAGCGGGTCGGGCGGCGAGCATGCAGCCCCGGGAGCGCACGGTTCGCAACACCAGGCCGGATCCGTCGATGCGTCGGCGAAGGCGGCCGAGCTGTACGTCGAGGCTGTTTCGGCTGGGGAGCCCGGCGGGCCATCCGACCCTCGCCAGGTCGGCTCGGGGAACGACGTGGCCGAAGCGGTCGGACAACAGACCGGCCAGGCGGGCCTCGACGGGGGTGAGTGTCGTCCACCAGCGTCCGAACCGCAGGACCCGGTCGTCGGCCAGTTCAGGTTCGTGGGCCACGTCGTTGTCGCAGCGTTCGATGAGGCAGCGGGCTCGGGCCCGGACGTCGCCCTCGTCGGCAGGCATCCGTACCCAGTCTTCGAGCGCATCGGTCACGGTGAACGGCGGGGCATGGGGCGCCACCAGCACCAGGCGGGGGGTTCCGGCGGCCCGCAGGCGGTCGAGACGATCGACCTCGGCCGGCCACCGGACCATGGCGATGTCCCCTTTGTCTTCCGGATGCATGTGTGCAACGTACGGATGCCCTGTTTCGGGTGCGTTTCGCCTCCGTGAACCACCCGTCAACGGTCGGGTGGCCTGGTCGTGACCCGCTGTCGACCGTCAGGTTCCCGTCAGGAAACCGACCACAAGGCGTCACGCTGACCGAACGGTGGCGTAACCGGGTCTCCGTACGTTCGCCGGTGGAGATCCACCAGCAAACCGAAGGAGGTCATCGTGACCTGTATCCGTACCGAAGCCCGTTCCCTGTCCAGGGGTCTGTCCCGAAGTTGGGAGGCACGCCGGACGAGGAGTAGGGGCCGCAAGTTCGGCTTCGGCCTGTTCGGCGTCGTTGGCGCCATCCTGATCACTGCTGCGCCGGCGGCGGCCCAGCAACTGACCCCGGCGGAGATGAACACCGCCCTGCTGGCCAGCCTGTGGCTCATCGTCGCCGGTTGCCTCGTGTTCCTGATGCAGGCCGGGTTCGCTCTCGTCGAGGCGGGCATGACCCGGGCCAAGAACATCGGCAACATCATGGCCAAGAACCTGGCCGACATGGCGATCGGTGCCCTGGCTTTCTGGGCCTTGGGCTTCGGGTTCGCCTTCGGTTCGAGCAGCGGCAGCCTCATCGGCAGCGACGGGTTCTTCCTGTCGGGCATGTCCGAGTCGTTCGCCGGCGATGGCGACGTGCTGGCCACCCCGTCGTTCTTCTTCTTCCAGGTCGTGTTCGCCGCCACCGCGGTGACCATCGCCTCGGGGGCCATGGCCGAGCGCACCAAGTTCTCCGCCTACCTCATCTTCTCGGCCGTCATGACCGGCTTCATCTACCCGGTGGTCGTCCACATGTTCTGGAACGGCGACGGCATACTCTCCGACCTCCAGATCGGCGATGCCCGGTTCAGTGACTTCGCCGGATCCAGCATCGTGCACAGTGCCGGCGGGTGGGCGGCCCTGATGGGCGCTGTGTTCCTCGGACCCCGCCTCGGCAAGTTCGGCCCCGACGGCACCCCCCGGGCCCTGCCCGGCCACAACGTCGGCTTCGTCGTCGTCGGCGTGTTCATCCTGTGGTTCGGCTGGTTCGGCTTCAACGCCGGGTCGGAGTTGGCCATGGACGAGTGGGTGGCCCACTGCATCATGACCACCCTGCTGGCCGCTTCGTCCGGGGTCATCGGAGCCGGTGCCCTCATCTGGAAGAAGACCGGCGCCGTCGACGTAGGCATGGCCGGCAACGGTGCCCTGGCCGGCTTGGTCTCGATCACCGCAGGGACCGGTGCCCTCAACTTCACCGGAGCGGTGATCACCGGGTTCATCGGTGGCGTGATCGTGGTCTACTCGGTGCTGTTCATCGAGAAGAAGGGCGTTGACGATCCGGTGGGCGCTGTGTCGGTGCACGGGGTATGCGGCGTGTGGGGCACGTTGGCCGTGGGCCTGTTCGCCCGCCACGACGACGCCTTCCTCGGCCGGGGCGAGGCTGGGCTGTTCTACGGCGGTGGCTTCGACCAGCTCATCGCCCAGGCCATCGGCGTGGTCGTGATCGCCGCGTGGGTGCTGGGAACCTCGGCCATCCTGTTCAAGGTCATCAAGTCGACCGTCGGGCTGCGGGTCTCCGAGGAGGAGGAGCGGGCCGGCCTCGATGTGGCTGAGCACGGCTCGCCCGGCTATGGCGCCGAGACGGTGACTGTCGGCTAGGTCAGAATCCCCCCTTCGCAGGGAGCCCCCGCCGGGGTGGTCAGCCTGCCTGTCGGGCGACCGCCTCGGCGGCGGCGCGTGCGGCCTCGGGGTCGAGTGAGCGCTCGAGGACGGGCTTGGCCTCGACGGGGCGCAGGCCGTCACAGAGTTCGTACACGAGGGGCGTGCCGGTCGGCAGGTTGAGGTCGGCGATGTCGTCGTCGCTGATGCCATCCAGGAGCTTGCAGAGTGCCCGCAGGCTGTTGCCGTGGGCGGCGACGAGCACGGTGCGGCCGGCGTTCAGGTCGGGGACCGCTGAATCGGTCCACCACGGGCCCAGGCGTTCGACCACGTCGGCCAGGCACTCGGTGCGGGGCACTTCGTCGAGGTCGGCGTAGCGGGGGTCGTCGTTGGGGTTGTGCGGGTTGTCGTCTGCGACCGGCGGGGGAGGGGTGTCGTAGCTGCGGCGCCAGGCGTGGAGTTGTTCGTCGCCGAACTTCTCGCGGGTGGCGGCCTTGTCGAGTCCGGTCAGGTCGCCGTAGTGCCTTTCGTTGAGGCGCCAGGACCGGTGCACCGGGATCCACGACCGGTCCATCACGCGCAGGGCCAGTTCGGCGGAGTGGATGGCCCGGTCCAGGACCGAGGTGTGGACGACGTCGGGGAGGATTCCGGCCTCGGCCAGCAGGACCCCGCCGGCCACTGCTTCTGCGATGCCCTGGTCGGTGAGGCCACAGTCGACCCAACCCGTGAACTGGTTGCTGGCGTTCCACTCGGACTGGCCGTGGCGGAGGAGGATGAGTGTGGGCATACCTGCATTTCACCAGAGATTCCCGGGAAAAGCACCCCTCAGAAGTTGCTATAACCCCACTCAAGATAGTAGAGTGCATATAGCCCACAACTGGTGGGGACACGGGGTTCAGCCCCTAGGGTGCCCGTCGGTCCGCAGTCGCCCCCCTGCTGCGGGACCAGGCGGGCATCCGAGCCCCGAAGGTACGCACGAAACATCCTCTCGACGAAAAGGAGCACATTCATGGGCAAGGCAGTGGGAATCGACCTGGGAACCACCAACTCGGTGGTCTCCGTACTCGAAGGCGGCGATCCCATCGTGATCGCCAACGCCGAGGGCTCACGCACCACCCCCTCGGTGGTCGCATTCGGCAAGGACGGAGAGGTCATGGTCGGCGAGGTGGCCAAGCGACAGGCCATCACCAACCCCGGCCGCACGATCCGTTCCGTCAAGCGCCACATGGGCAGCAACTGGAAGCAGACCATCGACGGCAAGGACTACACGGCACAGGAGATCTCTGCCCGCATCCTCCAGAAGCTCAAGCGCGACGCCGAGGCCTACCTGGGTAGCGGCGTGGACCAGGCGGTCATCACCGTCCCCGCCTACTTCGACGATGCCCAACGCACCGCCACCAAGGAGGCAGGTGAGATCGCCGGACTCGAGGTGCTCCGGATCATCAACGAACCCACCGCCGCCTCGTTGGCCTACGGCCTCGACAAGGACGACTCCGAGCACACCATCCTCGTGTTCGACCTCGGCGGCGGCACCTTCGACGTGTCCGTCCTCGAGATCGGCGACGGCGTCTTCGAGGTCAAGTCCACCCACGGCGACACCAAGTTGGGTGGCGACGACTGGGACGAGGTCGTCATCGGGTGGCTGGCCACCTCGTTCAAGAACGACCACGGCGTCGACCTGGCCGCCGACCCCATGGCGGTCCAACGACTCAAGGAGGCCGCCGAGAAGGCCAAGATCGAGCTCTCCCAGGTCCAGCAGACCCAGATCAACCTGCCGTTCGTCACCGCCACCGACGCCGGCCCGCTGCACCTCGACTACACCCTGTCCCGGGCCAGGTTCCAGGAACTCACCGCCGACCTCCTGGCACGCTGCCGCGCCCCGTTCGAACAGGCCATCAAGGACGCCGGCCTCGCCAAGGGCGACATCGACAATGTCATCCTCGTCGGAGGATCGACCAGGATGCCCGCAGTCACCGACCTGGTCCAGGAGTTGACCGGCCGTGAGCCCTCCAAGGCCGTCAACCCCGACGAGGTGGTCGCCGTCGGTGCCGTCGTCCAGGCCGGCGTGCTCGTGGGCGAGGTCAAGGACGTGCTGCTCCTCGACGTCACTCCTCTTTCCCTCGGCATCGAGACCAAGGGCGGTGTCATGACCAGGCTCATCGATCGCAACACCACCATCCCGACCCAGCGCTCCGAGGTGTTCACCACCGCCGAGGACAGCCAGCCTTCGGTCGAGATCCACGTCCTCCAGGGTGAGCGCGAGATGTCGCAGTTCAACAAGACGCTGGGCAAGTTCCAGTTGATCGACCTGCCACCGGCGCCACGGGGCGTCCCCCAGATCGAGGTCACCTTCGACATCGACGCCAACGGCATCGTCCATGTGGCCGCCAAGGACCGCGCTACCAACAACGAGCAGTCGATGACCATCACCGGCCAGTCGTCGCTCGACCGCGACGTCATCGACGAGATGGTCCGCGACGCCGAGGCCCATGCAGACGAGGATCGTCGCCGTCGAGAGGAAGCCGAGGTTCGCAACAACGGCGACAACCTCGTCTACCAGACCGAGAAGTTGATCGCCGACCAGGGCGACCAGCTCACCGACGACGAGACCTCCGACGTCACCGAGAAGCTCGAGGCCCTCAAGAAGGCGCTCGACGGCGAGGACACCGACGAGATCCGCAGCGCCACCGAGGCCCTGTTGAGCGCCAGCCAGGAGTTCGGACAGCGCCTCTACGATGCCGCCCAGCAGGCCGGTGATGCGGGAATGGGCGACGCCGACTTCGGTGGTGACGACGACGTGGTCGACGCCGAGATCGTCGACGAGCAGTGAGCGACGCCGCCGCAGGGGAGGCTGACGAGGCCGTCGAACCGGACGACCCGCCGGTCGACGACAGCGCCGACGAGATCCGTGACGAGGAACTCCCGGAGCCGACCCCGCTCGAGATCGCCGAGGCCGCACGCGAGATCTACCTCACCGACCTGCAGCGTGTGAGCGCCGAGTTCGCCAACTTCCGCAAGCAGGCCGACAAGCGCAACCAGGAGGTCGCCGCTCGTGCCCGTGGCGATGTCGCTGAACGGCTGCTCCCGGTGCTCGACGCCTGCGACCTGGCGATCAGCCATGGCGATGTCGGCGCCGAGGCGATCCGGTCTGCGCTGGTCACCGCCCTCGAACCGGTCGGCCTCGAGGTCATCGACCCACTCCACGCCCCCTTCGACCCGAACTGTCACGAGGCCGTCGTTCACGAACCGACCGGAGAAGGCACACCCGGTAGCCAGGTCGTGACCGAGGTGCTGCGCCGCGGCTACGGCTGGCATGGGCGCATCCTGCGGCCGGCAATGGTCAAGGTCCGGGGCTGACCGGGTACCGGAGCCGACGGGAGACCGACACGCCATGGCACCACAGCGCGAGTGGTTCGAAAAGGACTACTACGCAGCGCTCGGCGTCTCCAAGGAGGCCTCCGCCAAGGAGATCACCAAGGCCTACCGGAAGCTCGCCCGCAAGCTGCACCCCGACGCCAATCCGGATGACGCAGCCGCCGAGGCCCGCTTCAAGGAGGTCTCGGCCGCCTACGGCGTGGTCGGCGACGACGACAAGCGCCGCGAGTACGACGAGGTTCGGGCAATGGGCCCGATGGGCGGCTTCGGGGGGCCCGGTGGGTTCAGCCCGGGCGGCATGGGCGGCCAGTTCGACCTGGGAGACCTGTTCGGAGGGCTTTTCGGCCAGGGAGGAGGCATGGGTGGACGTGGGGGCCATGCCGCCCGTCGTGGTGTCGACCTCGAGACCCGCCTGGCGCTCTCGTTCGAGGATGCGGCACACGGCATCACCACCTCCATCAACCTCGTCAGCGACGTCCCCTGCATGACCTGCTCCGGAAGCGGCGCCCGACCAGGCACCCGACCGCGCACCTGCGAAGCCTGCGGTGGGCAGGGCGTCCAGGCCGAGAACCAGGGACCGTTCTCGTTCAGCCGACCCTGTGGCCAATGCGGCGGGCGTGGCCGGATGGTCGACGACCCGTGTGGTTCCTGCCGGGGGGCAGGGGTCGTGCGCCGACCCCGCAGCGTCAAGGTCCGGATCCCGGCCGGCGTGGAGGACGACCAGCGAATTCGACTCAAGGGCCGTGGCGAACCCGGCCAGGGTGGTCCTGCGGGCGACCTCTACGTCGTGGTGGCCGTCGCCCAGCACGACCTCTTCGAGCGGCGGGGGGTCAACCTCACGCTCACCGTCCCGATCACCTACCCCGAGGCCGTGCTCGGCGCCGAGGTCTCGGTGCCGACGCTCGACGACGAACCGGTGACACTCAAGGTCCCCGCAGGCACGCGCAGCGGACGGACCTTCCGGGTCCGGGGGCGGGGTGTGCGGACCAAGCGACTGAAGGGCGACCTGCTCGTGACCGTCGAGGTGTTCGTTCCCGAGTCGACCACTCAGGGTGAGCGATCGGCAGTCGAGGCACTCGCCGACGCGATGGGTGCCGCTGGTGGCGAGCTTCGGAGCGACCTGACAGGATGATGGACAGGATGACGCCGATGACCAACCGCCCCCGACCGGATCAGGCCGTCTACGTGATCTCCGTGGCAGCCGAGTTGGCGGGGATGCATCCCCAGACCCTGCGGATCTACGAACGTCGGGGGCTGGTGGATCCGGCCCGTACCTCGGGCGGCAACCGTCGGTACAGCGACGCCGACATAGCCCTGCTCCAGCGCATCGCCGACCTCACCGCCGTGGGCCTCAACCTCGAGGGCGTAAAGCGGGTGCTCGCACTCGAGGCCGAGGTGGCACGACTCCAGGCTGAGATCGAATCAGCCCGCAGCGAGGGCTCCCAGGCCGTGGCCGAGGTCCACCGTCAGTACCGGCGCGATCTGGTCCCGATCCAGCAGAGCGTCACGCTGTATCGACGCCAGCGGCGTACCTGAGGC
>DCXR01000066.1:3581-5911 GCA_002329075.1 Candidatus Neomicrothrix sp. UBA2131 | reverse complement strand
CGACGTCGTGTCCGTCGGCCAGGAACCGGTCGACGAGCGTCGAGCCGATGAACCCCGCTCCCCCGGTGACGACGGCCCTCACGCCGGTCTCCTCAGTCCTGTTCCGGACGACGGTCGCCGTCGAGGCGTTCGCCGACGGCCACCACGGCTCCGTGGCCGACGACAGAGAACCCGAGAACCTGTGCGTCGGATCCGATGGACGCATCCCGTCCCACCAGCGAGCCGTCGACGACCGCCCCCTCTCCGATGTTCGATCCGGCCATGACCACAGAGTCGCAGACCCGTGCCCCCTCGGCCACCACGGCTCCCGGTCCGATCACCGAACGGCGAACCATCGCTCCGGTGTGGACCTCGGCGGCATCGTCGACGCCGGACCGGGCCGGCCCACGGACGCCGTCCATGAGGTCGAGTTGCACGTCCAGGTAGGTCTCGGGGGTGCCCGTGTCGACCCAGTAGCACTCGGAGCGGAAGCCGAAGAGGGTTCCGGCATCGGCCATGGCCGGGAAGACCTCACGTTCCACCGACACGCGTCGACCGGGTGGGATGCGTTGGAGCACCGACGGCTCGAGGACGTATGTTCCGGCGTTGATCCAGTTGCAGGGGGCCTCGTCGGCCGGCGGCTTCTCGATGAAGCCGGTGACCCGTCCGTCAGCGTCGGTGGGTACGACGCCGTAGCGCGAGGGGTCGTCGACCGGTGTCAGCGAGACCGTTGCCTCGGCCCCCGACGCCCGATGGAACAGGATCAACTCGTCGACGGCGAGGTCGGTGAGCACGTCGCCGTTGAGGACCAGGAACGTCTCTTCGATTCCTGCGTCCTCGGCGGCGAATCGGATGGCCCCGGCGGTGTCGAGGGGTTCGGGTTCCACGGCGTAGGTGAGCGGGACGCCGGCGCATCGGCCGTCGGGATAGGCATCCAGAAAGGCGCCCGGCAGGAAGCCGAGCGAGAGCACCACCTCGTCGATGCCGTGGGTGGCGAGGTGCCCGACGACGTGTTCGATCATCGGCCGATCCAGGATCGGCAGCATCTGCTTCGGGAGATCGGTGGTGAGAGGGCGAAGCCTCGTCCCGAGGCCTCCTACCAGAACCACGGCGCGCACGGCGCTCGTCCTATCCGGCGGTGGTCGTCGGTGCTTCGGAGTTTCCCGACGAGATCGCCCGCGGATCCACCGTTTCGAGGAACGTGAAACGTTCGGCACGGGGCAGCGGTGGCTCGACGCCCTCGGGCACGAAGGCGACGGTGATCGCCTCGAGGTTCTTGAAGTAGCGGACGGCGTCAAGGCCCTCCGTGATGACCTGGGGGGCACGGAAGCGGTCCTGGGCGTCGAAGCGGGCCACCTTGAGCACGGTCGGCTCGCCACCGCAGTCGAAACCCTCGGTGATCGTCTCGCCCGTGTCGAGCCGGATCGAGGTGTCGTCGATCATCCCACCGAACGACCTGAAGAACTCGCCGATCGTGGCGTTCTTCCCGGAGGCGAGGGAGTTGAACGGGTGGATGTGCATGAGGCCGTCGCCGTGGGTGTGGATGCCGTTGGGGTCATTCTCGTTGACGATCTTGCCCCGATAGGTGTCGCAGACGTAGATGTCGTAGGCCGTGTGCCAGTGGTCTCCCAGCCGCGGCGCAGCCGTCGCCTCACGTCCGGAGCGGGCAAAGGCCACGAGGGAAACACCGAGGACGACGACGAGGGCGAGTGCGAGGGGAAAGCCCAGTGCCCGTCGTTCTCCGGCGCCGCCTGAGGCTCCCGCCTGTGCGGCGCGGGCAACCTTCCTGCCTGAATCTCCACGTGCCATCGGGCGGACACGCTAGCGGCACCCGTCCCGGTTCAGCGGGCAGATCCCGTCATCGCGACAGGAGCTCCCCCATGAGTTGCATGTGGGCTTCGGCAACGGATCGCGGCGATGCCCACTGCTCTGCCCATGCACGTCCCGAGGCCCCCATGGACCACCGTTCCTCGGCATCGGCGGCAAGCCGCTCGACCGCTGCGATGAACGCTTCGGCGTCCTCCGGCGGTACCGCCACCCCGGCGCCCGCCTCTCCGACCACCCGGGTGACCTCGCTTCCCTCGTCGACGCTGGCGATCAGCGGACGCCCCGCAGCCAGGATCGAGTACATCTTGGACGGGACGCTGCTGGCCGCAAGGCCGCGGCGCAGTGCCACGACATGCATGTCGGCGGTCGCCAGAACCTCGGGGACCCGTTCGGCCGGCTGGTAGCCGACGACGGTGAGGTTCGGCAGGTCCTCGGCCGCACGGCCGAGTTCCCCTGCGGCCACGCCTCCGCCGTTGATGACGTAGGCGATGTCGTCGCGGTCGCGGTGTCGCCGTGCCGCCTCG
>DCXR01000066.1:1080-3251 GCA_002329075.1 Candidatus Neomicrothrix sp. UBA2131 | reverse complement strand
ATGATCCAGAGGGACTGCGAATGGCCGAGGTTGCCGGCGTACATCACGACCGTTCGCTCGCCGAGGCCGAGTTCGGACCGGTAGGTGGTGTCGCGGTCAAGTGGCCGGATGGCGGTGGTGTCGACGAAGTTGGGGATGACCCGGACGAGCGGGTCGCTCGATGAGCCCGGGAGCTTGCCCACCACGTTCGCCGCCAGGTCGTCTGACAGGACCGTGACGGCGTCGGACCTCCGGTAGCTGAAGCGTTCGAGGGCCCGGAACAGCCGGATGGCACGGGGCGATGTGATCGCCTCGACCTCGATGGCGACATCGGGAAAGACGTCCTGGACGTTGAGCACCAGCGGGCACCGGTGGCGGCGGGCGGCGATCCATCCTGCGGGGGCCAGGGTCAGGGGCGGCGACAGGGCCATCACCGCGTCGAACGGGCCCCGGGCGGCAACGGCGGCCAGTGCCGCTGTGCCCGAGAACGCTGCGAAGCCGAGCGCCCTGCCGACAAGCCGTTCCTTGCGGCCGGCGAAGGGCTGCAGTCGGACGACCGATGCCGATCCCTGGGAACCCCTGCGGACGAGACGCCCGCTCCACCCGTCCTCGACCCGGTGCTCCCGATACCAGGGCAGGGAGGTCACCACGTGCACGTCATGGCCGGCCGCTCCCATCTCATCGACGATGCGGGACACGACGACCCCGGTCGGTGCGGTGTCCGGAGACAGGTGGGGGGTGATGACCAGCAGGCGCATGGCCGATCAGCCCGGGGTGTCGAGTGCCAGGCGCCAGGCCCGTTCGAGTTGCTCGGCCGAGGCCTCCCACGAGAACTCGGCGGCCCGGCGCAGACCGGCCTCGGCAGCGGTACGGCGGGCCCCGGCGTCACCGAGCGCCCGGTCGAGCGCCTCGGCCCAGCCTGTGACGTCGTCGGGGTCGACAGACCAACCGGCTCCCCCGGCCACGTCCTCCGCCGGGGTCCCGCTGCCGACGATCACCGGAACGCCGGCGGCCATCGCCTCGAGCACCGGTATCCCGAACCCCTCGTAGAGGGAGGGAAAGGCGAGCACCGATGCACCGGCCAGCCGGGCCGCCAGTTCGTCCGACGGGATCCGTCCGGTCATCTCGATACGGTGGGCAAGACCCGACTGCTCCACGGCGACGATCAGGGAGCCCTCAGCACGTCCCGGACCTCCGGTCAGGACGAGCCGTGCCTCGGGATGCCGATCGGCGATCCGGGAGAATGCCCCGACCAGGACCGCATGGTTCTTGTGGGGGTAACTCGCCGCCGGGTAGATGACGACCGGTGGCCACGACATCGGGGCGGGAGATTCCACGATCCGCTCTATACCGGAAGCAACGATCGCGATCCGTTTCGGATCCACTCCGAACTGGGCGACGATCTGGGCGCTGACCGCGTCGCTCAGCGTCACAACGACATCAGCTCGACGCAGCGACCGGGGAACCGACCACGAGAGGAAGCCCTCCTTGAGCACGGAGAAGTGTTCCGGATGGTCGAAGGGCTGCAGGTCGTGGACGGTGACCACGACCGGCCGGGAGGAGCGCATGGGGATGCGACCACCGACGTGGTGTACGGCATCGAAGCCACCGGTCCGCCGGGCGAGCCATGTCGACTCGCTGGCGATCCGCCGGATCCGGCTGCGACCATCACCCGGGGAGGCGACCACCTCGAACTCGTCGCAGAGGTCCGGATGTGCCTCCCGCAGGGACTCCTGCAGGAACAGGACGGGTCGGATGTCGCTGGAGCCGTGCCGGGCGAATGCCCGCAGGGTCCGGACCGCGTACTCCTCGGAACCGCCGACGTCGCCTGGAACAAGGAAGAGCAGGTTGACGGCGATGCGCTTCGTGGCGGTCATGGGACCATCATGCTGCCAGTACCGCCCGGTAGACGGTGACCGTCCGTTCAGCCACGGCATCCCAGGTGAAGGACTCGGCGCGTGCCCTGCCTGCGGTCGCCAATCGTGCGGCCTCGGTGGCGTCGTCGAGGAGGTGGCGGATTCCCTCCGCCAGCGACACGGAGTCGGTGGGATCCACGAGGACGCCGGCTGAGCCGACGACCTCCGCCGTTGCCGTACCCACCGAGGTCACGACCGGCGTTCCCTGGGCCATGGCCTCGAGGACCGGGAGGCCGAAGCCCTCGAGCAGGCTGGGAAAGGCGAAAACGTCCGCCA
>DCXR01000066.1:0-652 GCA_002329075.1 Candidatus Neomicrothrix sp. UBA2131 | reverse complement strand
CCCACCAGGACCAGCACCGCATCGGGGACCGTCGCCATGGCCTCGACGAGCCCCGCCAGGTTCTTGCGCGGTTCCGCCACACCCACCCAGAGGACGACGCTCCCCTGGAGCCCGTACCGCGACCGGAGGGCCTCGACGCCCACGGGCCCGGCGGCCCGCAGGTCGACGCCCAGCGGCACGACGCAGATTCGCTCCGTCGGGATGCCCGCATCCACCAGGTCGGCAGCGGTCGCCGCCGACGGGCACAGCACGCAGCGGGCACGACCGGCTGCCTCGAGCCACGCCTCGAACATCCGGCGGCCCCGGTTGGTGAAGTGGTCTGGTCGGTGGCGCCACGCAAGGTCGTGGACTGTGGCGACGAGGGGCGCCCTGGTGGCGGGCACAGCACCGCCGGTGGCATGGACGAGGTCGGGCCTGCCACACCGTCGATCGACACCTGGACGGCCCAGCCGGGCCCAGGACTCGTAGAGGAGGGGCCGGGGAAGGCGCAGGTGGGCGATCTCGATTCCGTCCGGCGGAGAGACGACGGGCCCTCCACTATGCGACGCTGCAATGCCGACGACCTCGACATCGGTGCGTCGTGCGATGGCCCGGGCCAACTCGACGGCGGCGACCGCGGTTCCGCCGGGAACCCGGTGCCAGCACTGCTCCA
>DCXR01000009.1 GCA_002329075.1 Candidatus Neomicrothrix sp. UBA2131 | reverse complement strand
CGGTTCAAATCCGCCCATCCCGACGTAGGTCCCCCGAAGGTGGAAACCGCCATGAGCGACTTCAGGGAGAAAATCGACAACCTCGATGTCCGGGGGATCAGCAGTTCCTCGGTGGTGACCGCCTTCGGGCTGGTGGTGGCGCTGAACTGGAAGGACGCCGTCAACGCCCTGGTGGGCCGGATCATCCCGAGTGGTTCGGCGAGTTCGCTGCTGGGCCAGTTCATCGCGGGTTTCGGCTTGTCCACAGTTCTGAGATAGATCACTGCGAGAAGCCATCCAAGCCCGACCAGCCACGTACCCGAAGATGAGCGACCAGGTGGGCGGCCAGAACGACCGGGTCACCGACCTGTTCGACCGCTACCGACCCGCTCTCCCCCTCGGACGGCGCGCGATCGACCCCCGGTGGCGGTACCGGGGGCCGATCTGGGGTCGACACCGGGCGTCGCCGCTTCGGCGGGAATGCGGCAAGGGCCCGTTGATGCGCCGGCCCGTTCTGAGGGGCCCTACCGCCGGGAGTCGCCGTGACGGGATCCGACGGACCGGACCCGCTATCTGGCACGAAACCTACTCCCCCGAATGCGGTTTGTCTCGTGGGTAGCCCTCCCCCGATCCGGGTGCCGTCCTGCAACGGCCCGTAGGCTCCGGCGCCGTGGAGCTGCTGATCGTCCGACATGCACGTCCGGAAGCGGAAATCCGCCCGGAAGGCGAGGTCGCCGACCCTCCCCTCTCCGACATCGGACTACTCCAGGCGCAGGTGACCGCCGACCTGCTCGCAGGAGAGGGCATCGACCACGTTGTCACATCCACGATGCGTCGGGCTGTCGAGACGGCCATCCCCCTGGCCCGGATCCTCGGCCTCGACCCCGAACCCCTGAGCGGCCTGGAGGAGTCCGATCGGCACCGCTCCCAGTACGTCCCCGCCGAGGAGATGGACAACGACCACGTGATCGTGCGCCAGTTCCTCGAGGACCGGGAATCGGTGTTCGGCGGTGACTACCCGGCCTTCCGACGACGGATCACCGACGCCTTCGACGGGATCGTGGAACGCAACCGGGGCCGCACCGTCGCCGTCTTCTGCCACGGCATGGTGATGGGCGTCTTCCTCCAGACGATCCTCGGTCACGACGATCCGTTCCGGATCTACCACGACTACTGCGGAGTCCTCCGGGTGACCGCCTCGTCGACCGGCGTCCGCACGGTGCGCGGCGTCAACGAGACGACACACGTCCGCCACCTGCTGGACTGATCACAGGCCCGCCGGCCGGAAAGGCGGCAGGGCCGACCCCGGAGAACCGACCCTGGAAACTTGTACCCCGTACGGGATTCGAACCCGTGTTACCAGGTTGAGAACCTGGCGTCCTGGGCCTCTAGACGAACGGGGCCGGTGACAGTGCCCACGGCCGATGTGACCATCGGGTCCGTGGGCGGCGCTCAGTGTAGCGATAGCCGTTCAGGGCGCGTCTCGCTCGAAAAATTGCTCGGGGGGAAGGACTTGAACCCTCAACGACTGGACCAGAACCAGCTGTGTTGCCAATTACACCACCCCCGAAGGTGGGCCCCGAAGGGCGGCACCAGCGTAACGGCACATGCCATTTGAGCGACCAGCGATTCGAACCGCCTGTGCCTGAACATCAGGTGCCGACCTCCGCTGTCCCGCCTCAGAGCCTCGCCCGGGCCACATCGATGCGTCGCAGGACCTCGGAGCGTTCCATGCACTCGGCCATGGTCTCGAACAGCGGCGGCCCGACCGTGCGTCCGGTCACGGCCACCCGGACCGGCGCCTGCGCCTTGCCCAACTTGAGGCCCAGCCCCTCGCCCACGGTGAACACGGCCTCCTTGACCGCCTCGACCTCCCAGGGGCAGTCGGCCAGGGCCCCCGCTGCGCCGTCGAGCATCTCTGCGGCCACGGGCCCGTCCACCATCACCTTCTGCCAGGACTCGGGATCGTCGACGGGGTCGTCGAGGAACAGGAAGTCGACGAACCGGACCACGTCGCCGAGGGTGCGTAGCTTCTCCTGGACCAGGTCGACCATGCGGTCGAACACGTCGGCGTCGAAGCGCTCGGGTGCCCAGGGTGCCTCGGCCAGCCATGGTCCCGCCCGTTCGATGAAGTCGGGCTTGGCAAGCCCTCGGAGGTGGGTGGCGTTGACGTGTTCGAGCTTCCGCAGGTCGAAGAAGGCGGCCGCCTTGTTGACGTCCTCGATCCGGAAGAGGTCGACGATCTCACTGACCGGCCGGACCTCAACGTCGTCGGGCGGTCCCCAGCCCAGCAGGGCGAGGTAGTTGACCATCGCCTCCGGCAGGTAGCCCCGTTCACGGAAGTCACCCACCGCCACGTCGTCGCGCCGCTTGGACAACTTCTGGCGGGACTCGTTGACCAGCAGCGGCAGGTGGGCGTAGGTCGGGTGCGGTGCGCCCATGGCGTCGAGCAGCAGGAGCACCTTGGGCACGCCCGAGAGCAGGTCCTCGCCGCGGATGGCATGGGTGATGCCCATGTCGGCGTCGTCGACGGCGTTGGCCAGGAGAAACATCGGTGAACCGTTCGAGCGCCAGATGACGAAGTCCTCGAGGTCGGAGGTGTCGAATGAGACCTCGCCACGGACGACGTCGTCGAAGACCACCGTGCGGCCTTCGGGCATCCGGAACCGGGCGGCCAACCCGTCGGACAGCGTCGTGCCGTCGACCTCCTCGTCGTCGGCGTCGCAGAGGTAGGCGAGGCCCCGGGCCAGCAGGTCCTCGACGACCTCACGGTGGCGGTCCCGGTGCTCCGACTGGTAGTAGGGGGCCTCGTCCCAGTCCAGGCCCAGCCACTCGAGTTCGGCGAGGAGGGCCTCGGTCAGTTCGGGGCGGTTGCGCTCAGCGTCGGTGTCCTCGATCCGCAGCACGAACGTGCCGCCGGTCGAACGGGCGTGCAGCCAGTTGAACAGTGCCGTGCGGGCACTGCCGACGTGGAGGTAGCCGGTGGGAGACGGGGCGAACCGGACTCGGTGCGTCACCGGGCGCAGGGTAGCGGCGAGGGCCCGGAGGTGGGTCAGCCGACGACGGCGTGGCGCAACATGCCCGCCACCGTGGTGACGAGGGCTTCGCGGTCGACACCCCACCGCTCGAGGCCGGGCCGATGGTTGGCCACGTGGGCCAGCATGGCGATGACCACGCCGGCCGCCGCCTTCGGGTCCATGTCGCTGTCGTGCGACGCGACCAGGTCCATGAGGGCGTTGGTGGCCCCGTTCAGGAGCCACATGCGCAGGTCGCGGAAGCGGAAGTCGCCCTCCATCGAGGCCAGGTCGAGAACCTTGAGGATCGCCCTGTGGTCGGTCCAGAAGGTCAGGAACCCGTCGACCACCTCGAGGGAGGCACCGTCGGGGTCGCCGGACCAGTCGCATCCCGAGATGAGCAACTGCAGTTCCTCGTGCCATGCCTCGGTCAGGACTGCCGCCTGGACCAGCACAGCCGCCTCGGCGTCCGGGAAGTACTGGTAGAAGGTGGCCGGCGAGGTACCGGCGGAGCGGGCGATGTCGATGACCTTGAGGTCCCGGAAGCCGCACGACTCGAGCTGCTCTGCGGTGGCGTCGAGGAGCCGTTGCCGGGTGGCGAGCCCCCGGCGGCCCGGCATGCGCCCGTCTGCGGCCCGTTCGTCGAGTTCAGCGGCGAGTTCATCGCTGGGGCCGGATTCCTGCTCGTCCGTCGGGTCCTCGCTCACTCTGCCACTCTAGACCTGACGGTCCGTCAGAGCAGGATGCGGGCGGTGTCGGCCCCGAGGTCCGCCGCCCGTCGACCGGACGGCCTGGCCCTGGGTGGTTCTGCGTGTTGCTGCCCGGAGGGCACGGGAGCGCCTCGTGCCAACCACCGGGCCACGCCGGCCAACGGCACGTCGAGCAGCACGCCAGATCCGCTGTCGAGTGCAGCGAGCACGGCGACCGCCGCCACCAGTCCGGCCGCCGGATCAGCGACAGCGTCGGCCACGAAGGCGAGCGGGTCCTCGAGGAACAGGCCCCCCGAGACGGCGGCGTCGTCGCCGAACGCCACGCCACCGGCCCGCTGTCCGATCCGGCCGTAGCCCGTGATCGACACCCAGACGGTGCCACGGTCGACCTCCCGGTGGGCGTCGAGGCCGAGTTGGGCAAGTGCCCTGGGCCGGCTGCCCTCGATGACGACGTCGGCGGCGGCGGCCAGGCGTTCGAGCGATTCACGCCCAGGCCGGCTCCGCAGGTCGAGCGCCACCGAGGCCTTGCCGCCGTTGAGCAGGTCGAAGAACTCCCCCGGTCCCCGCCGGGCGGCATCGGGGCGGTCGACGGACTCGACCTTGACCACCCGACATCCCGAGCGACGGAGGAGGTCGCCGCACAGGGGAGCCGCCCACAACGAGCCCAGTTCCACGACGAGAGGGACATCCGGGCGCTCGAAGCCGGTGCCTTCGTCGAGGACGGTGAACGGTCCGTCGGGTGCCGTCCCGGGTACTCCGAGCGGCACGCCCAACAGGTCGGCCCTCTCGGCCAGCCAGGCACCGGTGCACCCGGCGACGGCACGGCGGACCGCTCGGCGGTCGTCCCCGTCGATCACCCGCTCCAGCAGTGCCGGCAGTGCAGCCACATCGTCGGGTCTGGCCAGGTTCAGACACACCGGGCCATCAGCAGACTCGAGCAGGTGGGCAGCACCTCCGACCGAGGTTGGACCCGCACGACCCAGCCCGGCTATGGCCGCTCGTTCGCCCAGCAGCGCCGGCCCGTCCACCTCGATGCCACCGAAGCGGTGCAACGCCTCCGCTGCCGCCACGAGGCCGTTGGCGACCGACACCGGCACCTGTCGGGGTGGTCCGTCGACTGCCCCGGTCAGCGACATCGCCCCCGAGGCGGCCCAGGCGGCTGCGGCACCACCTACCTGTCCGACCGCCTCGACCAGCGCTCTGTGGACTACCGGAAGGGCCCGGGTGCCTTGCATCGACATCGTGGACGGATCGTACGGCAGCGGCGATTCCGGGGCAGGAGTGGCGCGTACGGTGTCCGGTGACCGATCATCGGACCCCCACCACCGTCCACGAGGAGCCGTAATGCCCGAACTCACGCCCGGAAGCCGATGGGCCAGCCAGGTGTGCACTACCGAGGTCATCATCGTCCGGGCCCCCGATGGCGACGTAGACCTGGAGTGCGGTGGAAGCCCGGTGGTCCCCGTCGGCGAGGGCGGACCGAACGGCCCTCCCGATGCCGAAGCCGCCGGTGGCTCGCTGCTCGGCAAGCGCTACGTCGACGGCGACGACACCCTCGAGCTCCTGTGCACGAAGCCCGGCGACGGTTCCCTGGGGGCCGGCGGCACCCTGCTCGACCTCAAGGATGCCAAGCCCCTCCCCGCCTCCGACTGAGGGGTTGGCCGCCGGAAAGCCAGACTGCCGTGAACCTCATGATGCTGCTCGAGATGGCGGTCGGCGGCTTTGCCGACCGGGTGGCGGTCGGCTCCTGCGACGACGGCCTGACCTTCGCTGACCTGTTCGGGCGGGCGGCCGCCACCGCCGAGCGGCTCCGGTCCGTCGACGCCGGACACCTGGTGCTCGCCGACGTCTCGTCCGAGGCGCTTCCTGTGCTGCTCTTCGGGGCCTCCTGGGCGGGGATCCCCTTCGTCCCCCTCAACTACCGGTTGCCCGACGGGGAGTTGCGCACGCTCGCCGGCCGGGTCTCGCCCGCCCTGGCCGTCGCCCAACCCGGCACGACGGAACGGCTAGACGGACTCGACGGGATCGGGGTCGTCGACCGCGGCGACCTGTGGCAGGGCCTGTCGGCGACCCGCACGACCGAGAACGACTGGGGGTTCGAGGGCGAGGACGTGGCCGTGCTGCTGTTCACCAGCGGCACGACAGGGGACCCCAAGGCGGCTGTCCTGCGCCAACGCCACCTGGTCTCCTACATCCTCGGATCCGTCGACTTCGGCTCGGCCGGCGAGGAGGAAGCGGCCCTGGTGAGCGTCCCGCCGTACCACGTGGCCGGAATCGCAGCGATCCTCTCGAACGTCTTCGCCGGACGCCGCCTGCTCCAGCTCCCGACCTTCGAGCCCGGCGCATGGATCGATCTGGTCCGTGCCGAGGGGGTGACCAGCGCCATGGTCGTGCCGACGATGCTGGCCCGGATCGTCGAACACCTCGATGCCGAGGGCCCGAGCTCCCCGGGGCTCCCCACCCTCCGTGCGCTCTCGTACGGGGGCGGTCGCATGCCCCAGCCGGTGATCGAAAAGGCGCTCGACCTGCTTCCCGACACGAGCTTCGTCAACGCCTACGGGCTGACCGAGACCAGTTCGACGGTCACCCTGCTCGGACCCGACGAGCACCGGGCAGCGGTCGCCAGCGACGACCCGAAAGTGCGGCGGCGCATCGCGTCCGTGGGCCGGCCGCTCCCGGGCATCGAGGTGTCGATCCGCGACGAGGCCGGCGCAGAGACGCCGGACGGCGAACCGGGAGACATCTGGCTCCGGGGCGAACAGGTCTCCGGCGAGTACCGGGAGCAGGGCTCGAGGCTCACCGACGAAGGCTGGTTCCCCACCAACGACGGCGGATGGCTGGACGACGAGGGCTTCCTGTTCGTCACCGGCCGCATCGACGATGTCATCGTCAAGGGCGGCCAGAACATCTCACCGGGCGAGATCGAGGAGGTGCTGTTGCGGCATCCGGCGGTCGCCGACACCGCCGCCATCGGCCTTCCTGACCGTGAATGGGGCGAGCGCATCGTCGTGGCAGTCGTCGTCCGCGGAGATGTCGACATTTCGCCCGACGACCTCCAGGACCTCGTGCGCCATGAACTGCGTTCGAACCGCACACCCGACCTCGTCGAGTTCGTCGACGAGTTGCCCTACAACGACACCGGCAAGCTCCTGAGACGCGTTCTGCGCGAACGGCTGGCGCACCTCGGCGACGCCTGACGGGGCTGCTCGCACCGGCCACACTATTGCCATGACACCCGTCGTGTGGTCGGCTGAGGAGGCCTCCGAACGGCTTTCGAGGCCGACCGCAGACCTCGACACCGGTGCCCTCCGGGACGTGCCGGCGCTCGTGGTGGACGATGCCCACCTGCTGCCGACCGATGCCCTCGACCCGCTCGGGCTGCTCCCGGTGGTGTGCATCGGCGTAGCAACGATGGGAACCGCACCCGGGTTCGACGCCGTGGCCGGGGACCTCGCTTCAGCCCTCCTGCTGGCCTCTGCCGCCCACGAGCGGCCGAACGCTGCGACCGCCCTCGCCCAGGTGCTGCGGGCATCCGAGGGGCAGCCGATCGAGGCAGCGCTCCTGCTCGAATCGGCCGTCTACGCCACGCTCCAGGCGGGGCCCGAGTTCGCCGCCTGGCTGTCCGGCCGGGGCCGCCGTGTCCGACCCGACGAACCGGAACCACCGGTACTCGTCGACGACGGCACCCGGGTGCGCCTCACGCTCAACCGCCCCCGCCTGCACAACCTGTTCTCGGCCGCCATGCGCGACGCCCTCGTCGAGGCCCTGCGGGGACTCGCCGCCGGCGACGACCGGCCCATCGTCCTCGACGGGGCCGGCCCGTCGTTCTGCGCCGGGGGTGACCTGGCCGAGTTCGGCAGCGTCGACGACCCTGCCACCGCCCATCTCATCCGCACGACGGCAAATGCTGCGCCCTGGATGGACCGGCTGGCCGACCGCCTCACGGTTCGGATGCACGGGGCCTCGGTCGGCGCCGGCGTGGAGCTGGCCGCCTTCGCCCACAGCGTGGAGGCCACCTCCGATGCCACGTTCTGCCTGCCTGAGGTTTCGATGGGCCTCATCCCCGGGGCCGGTGGCACGATCAGCGTGCCGCGCAGGATCGGCCGTCAACGCACGCTGGCCTGGTGCCTCGGGGGATCGACGATCGGTGCGGAGACGGCGCTCGACTGGGGCCTGGTCGACGAGGTGCTCTGAGGCCCCGGTCGGCCCCCTAGAGCCGTTCCAGGATCGTGACGTTGGCCTGGCCGCCACCCTCACACATGGTCTGGAGGCCGAAGCGACCGCCGGTGCGCTCGAGTTCGTGGAGCAGCGTCGTCATCAGCTTGGCTCCCGTGCAGCCCAGCGGATGTCCCAGGGCGATCGCTCCGCCGTTTACGTTGACCTTCTCGTGTGGCACGTCGTGTTCACGCATCCAGGCCAGCGGGACACAGGCGAAGGCCTCATTGCACTCGAAGAGGTCGAAGTCGTCGATCGACATGCCGGTACGTTCCAGCGCATGGGCGGTGGCGGCGATGGGGCCGGTCAGCATGTAGATCGGGTCGTCGCCGCGCACGCTGACGTGGTGGATGCGTGCCCTCGGCGTGAGGCCGTGCTCGTCCACCGCCCGCTCCGATGCGACCAACAGCGCCGCAGCACCGTCGCTGATCTGGCTGGCGACCGCAGCGGTGAGCCGCCCTCCTTCGACCAGCGGAGCCAGCGAGGCCATCTTCTCGAGCGAGGTCCCATGTCGCGGCCCCTCGTCGTGTTCGACGCCGGCCAGGGGTGCGACCTCGGCGTCGAAGCGGCCCTCTTCGATGGATGTGACCGCCCGCTGGTGGCTGGCCAGGGCGAACACCTCCATCTCCTCGCGGGTTATGTCCCACTTCTCCGCTATCAACTCCGCACCACGGAACTGTGACACCTCCTGGGTGCCGTAGCGGTCGACCCAGCCGGTGGAACCCGAGAAGGGGTCCTCGTGGCCGTACGGTGCGGCCACCTCCATGGCGGCTCCGATCGGGATCATGCTCATGTTCTGGACGCCGCCGGCGACGACGAGGTCCTGCACGCCGGCCCAGACGCCCATTGCGGCGAAGCTGACGGCCTGCTGGCCGGACCCGCACTGGCGATCGACGGTGGTGCCGGGGACGGCCTCCGGGAGGCCGGCTGCCAGCCAGGCGGTGCGGGCGATGTCGCCGGCCTGCGGGCCGAGGGTGTCGAGGCACCCGAACACCACGTCCTCGACGGCGATCGGGTCGACGCCGGTGCGCTCGAGCAGGGCGGAGATCGCATGTGCGCCCAGATCGGCCGGGTGGACCTGGGACAGGCCGCCACCCCGCTTCCCGGTCGGGGTTCGGACGGCATCGACGATGTAGGCCTCGGCCACGGGTGCTCCTCGGTTCGCTCAACCGCAACGATACGCGCTCCGGGCGGAACGGGCCTAGCGCTGCTCGCGGGGAAGGTCCAGCACCCGCTCCCCGATCACGTTGCGCTGCACCTGGTTGGTGCCGGCATAGATGGTGTGGGCCCTGCTGTAGAGGAAGGTGCGCTGGAGGCCGTCCAGTTCGTAGCCGATGCCGAGCGGATCACCCGGAGACACCGTGGCCGCATCTCCGGCGGCGCCGCCGACCATGCCGCCGGCGCCCCGGATCCTCATGCCGATCTCGCCGAGACGCCGGTGCCAGGTGGCCCAGAAGAGCTTGCCGATGGACATCTCCGGGCCGGGAGCCCCACCGGTCCCGAGGACGCTGAGCATCCTCAGGTTGTTCCACCGCATGATCTCGAGTTCGCTGCGGGCACGCATCAGGTCCTGGCGCAACACCGGGTCGTCGATGACACCCGTCTCGGTGGCCAGGGCGAACAGTGCCTCGAGCTCCTGGCGGAAGCCGGCCTGTTGGCCGAGCGTGGATGCGCCACGCTCGAAGCCGAGCGTGGCCATGGCGACCTGCCACCCTCTGCCCTCGCCACCGACGACGAGGTCGGCGTCGGTCTCAGCCTCGTCGAAGAACACCTCGTTGAATTCCGAACCTCCGGTGATCTGGACGATGGGCCGGATCTCGATCCCCGGCTGGTCCATCGGCACCAACAGGTAGGAGAGTCCCCGGTGGCGCTCGCTGTCCGGGTCGGTGCGGACGACAACGAACGCCCACTGGGCGAACTGGGCGAGGGACGTCCAGACCTTCTGGCCGGAGACCAGCCAACGTTCGCCATCGAGGCGGGCATTCGTGGACACGTTCGCCAGGTCGGAGCCGGCATCGGGCTCGGAGTAGCCCTGACACCAGAACTCCTCTCCTGCGATGATTCCCGGCACGAACCGGTGCTGTTGTTCGATGCTGCCGAACGCCAGGAGGGTCGGGCCCAGCAGCGTCAGCCCGATGTTGGGGAGCCGTCCCGGGCCGCGGGCCTCGGCATAGGCCTGGTGGAACACGACCTGCTCGAACAGCGAGGCCCCCCGGCCCCCCATCTCCCTCGGGTAGTCGAGCCCCAGCCAGCCGCCTGAGGCCAGTTCCCGCTCCCATGCGATGAGGACCTCGGGTGCGATGTCGTCACGGCCCGTGCCGCCGCGCCCCCGCAGGTCCGCGAAGTCGCCGACGAGGTGCTCCTCGAGCCAGGTCCGGGCCTCGTCGGCGAAGGCGATCTCCGTCGCGCTGAACGAGAGGTCCATGCCGCCGACCGTACCGCTCAGGGTGATTCGGAGAGCAGGCGGGAAAGGGCCGTGCAGAGGCCGTCGAGTCGGTTCGCCGTCTGCTCGTAGGCGTCCCGGTTCTCGCCGTACGGATCGGCTACCTCGTCGGCCACCCGGCCGGTGGTCATGTGGCCGCCGCGGGCGCCGTCGAGGCGCGTCACCCAGGCCCTGAGACCCTCGTCGGCTGCGGGTGGGTCGACCTGTCCACCCAGGCGGGCCACCTCGCCGGCGAGGAACGTCCGCCCACGGGCCGTCGGGTCGAGCCGACCCACGACGGCTTGGTGCTGTCGGGTCATGGCCACGATCAGGTCGGCACCTTCCACGATGCCGGTGTCGAGGTGGCGGCTCCGATGCCCGGTCATGTCGATGCCCCGGTCGGCAAGCACCTCGATTCCGTGTCCGGTCGCCAGCCCGCCGTCCATGGCATGTGTCCCGGCCGACGCGACCGGCTGGTAGGCCCCTTTGGCGGCCAGGTGGTGGCGCAGCAGCGCCTCGCCCATGGGCGAACGGCAGATGTTCCCCGTGCAGACGAAGAGGATCATGGGTCGGGACGCTAACCGTCCTATCTGTGGCCCGACAGGATCGACGGGGGCGCCGGGACGTAGCGTCGCCCCCAGTGGACGACCAGAGGGAGCGAGCGACGATGTCCGGACCTATGGCCGGCGTGAAGGTGGTCGAGTTGGGGATCTGGGTGGCGGGCCCGGCGACCGGCGGGATCCTCGCCGACTGGGGTGCCGACGTCGTCAAGATCGAGCCCCCGTCCGGGGACCCGGCCCGCCTTTTCCAGAAGATCCTCGGTGGCGACCTTCCGACCAACCCGCCGTTCGAGTTGGACAACCGTTCGAAGCGCAGCATCGCCCTCGACCTGGCCAGCGTCGAGGGGCTCGGCGTGGCCCTCGAGCTCATCTCCGAGGCTGATGTCTTCGTGACCAACCTGCGTATCGGTGCCCTCGACCGGCTCGGCCTCGATGCCGATTCGATCTGCGAGCGGTTCCCCCGCCTCGTCTACTGCCACATCACCGGCTACGGCCGCGAGGGCGACGACGCCGACCGTCCCGCCTACGACGTAGGCGCCTTCTGGTCCCGTTCCGGTATCGCCCACCTGCTGACCGAACCCGGCGGCAACCCGCCGTTCCAGCGTGGCGGCATGGGCGACCACTCGACGGGCATCTCGGGTGCTGCCGCCGTCTCGGCGGCCCTATTCGACCGGGAGCGCACCGGCGAGGGGCAGTTGGTGTCGACGTCGCTTCTCCGGCAGGGCGTCTACACGATCGGGTTCGACGTGAACACGCTGCTCATGTGGGGCACTCCCATGCGGCTCGGCACCCGTACCACCATTGGCAATCCGTGCATAAACAACTACACCGCCGGCTGCGGAAGCCGCTTCTGGATCGTAGGGCTCGACGGCGACCGCCACTGGCCACCGCTGGCACGCGTGGTCGGCCACCCGGAGTGGATGGACGACGAGCGCTTCGTCACGGTCCGCGAACGCGCCATCAACTCCGCGGAGTTGATCGCCCTGCTGGACGAGGTGTTCGCCACCCGGACGATGGCCGAATGGGAGGAGGCGTTCGCAGAAGAGGCCGACTTCTTCTGGTCGCCGGTGAACGACCTCGACGACCTGCTGGCCGATCCGGCCTTCCAGACCTCGGGTGCGATGGTCGAGGTGCCCGACGGTTCGTCGAGCACGCTCATGGTCGCCACGCCGGTCGACTTCGCCGGCACCCCATGGGAGGCCCGCTCGACGGCCCCCGAGGTCGGCGAGCACACCCGCGAGGTGCTGGCCGGCCTGGGCCGAAGCGAAGCCGAGATCGAAGCGCTGCTGGCCGGCGGCGGAGCCACCGAAGGCGGTTCCGACTAGGCGAGGCCCGCCCTGAGGGCGGCGGCGATGCGGTCCCTGGCCTCGCCGGCGGCGGGGACCAGGTCGGCAAAGCCTACGAAGCCGTGGATCATCGTGGCGAAGTTGTCGTAACCGACGGCGACACCCGCAGCGGCCAGCGCCTCGACATAGCCGGCGCCCTCGTCCCGGAGCGGGTCGTGCCCGGCGGTCGACACGTGTGCCGGTGGGAGCCCCGACAGGTCGGTGGCCCGGATCGGAGCGGCGTACGAATCGTCGGTGAACGGCAGCGACCCTACGTAGTGGCGGGCGAACCAGTCCATGGCTTCACGGGTGAGGAGCGGGCCGTCGGCGTTCTCCTCCATCGAGGGCCAGCGGTCGAAGTCGAGGTCGGTGACCGGGTAGATGAGCGTCTGGAAGACGATGGCAGGCCCACCGCTGTCGCGGGCCATCTGACACACGACGGCCGCCAGGTTGCCACCGGCGCTGTCGCCGGCGACTGCGAGGCGCCCCGGGTCGACACCCAGGTCGGTGGCGTGGTCGGCCACCCAGCAGGTCGCCGCATAGCAGTCGTCAGCCGCAGCCGGGTACGGGTGCTCGGGCGCCAGGCGGTAGTCGACCGACACGAACACGGCACCGGTGCGGTTGGCCAACCCCCGACACGAGGCGTCGTGGCTGTCGATGCTGCCGAGCACCCAGCCGCCGCCGTGGAAGAACACGACCACCGGGGCCGGGTCGGCAGCACCCTCGGGCCGGTAGACGCGCACCGGCAGGGGGCCTTCCGGCCCGGGCACCAACAGGTCCTCGACGGAGGCCACGTCCTCGCCCGGCAGCGGATCACGCTGTTCGAACACGGCCCGCACCTCCTGGGCGGTCATGGTGCCCAGGTCGCCGAACAGCATCGGAAAGGCCTCGAGGATGGCCTTCAGGACAGGGTCGATCGCCATGGTCTGCCTCTCGGGGTCGGGAGGGGCGAGTGCGCTCAGGCGCCTTCGGCGGCCAGGCGGTCGTCGTCGTACTGGTACTGGGGCTCCGGGCTGCGTTCGCTGCGGGTGTCGCCCTCTGCGCTGACGACGCCGTTGTTGAGGCCGCTGCTGGCGCCGTCCTTCCATGAATCGTCGTCTGACCAGCGGATGCCGGTGTCGACGATGGTGCCAGGTGCATCGATGGCGGTGAAGGCGGCGAACGCCCGCCGGAGCAGGTCGCGTTGGAAGTCGGGTTCGTGGGGTCGGCCGGCGGTGTAGCCGAGCGGCATGTCGACGAACGCCGCCCGAGGTGGGTTGGCCGCCGCCGTGATGCTGTGGGCGGCGGTGAGGCAGAGGGTGGGGACGCCGGCTTCCTCGAGCGCCCGTGCGACCAGACCCACGGTCTGGTGGCAGACCGGTCAGACGGGCACCAGCAGCGCCAGGTCGACGTCCATGGCCATGACGGCGTCGACGACCTGTGGCACCAGCTCGACCTCGGCCCGGCGCACCGAGTAGATGCCGCCCATGAAGGCGACCGCCTCGGGGGCCAGGCCGCCGATGACGCCCTCGTCGGCGAGTTCGCTGAGTCGGTCGACGGGGAACACGATGTTGGGGTCCTCGCGGGCGGGCACCAGGTCGTAGGCGAAGTGGGTGAGGCGCACGTCGACGGCCGGCTCGTCGGTGCGCACCATGCGGATGCCTGTGTCGTCGTTCCAGTGGAACGCCACGTGGCCCCTGCGGTAGGCGCCGCCGGAGGCCAGCAGGGCGACGGTCGAGTCGGCGACCGGCTTCGTAAGAGGGACCCATGGCGGCGTTTCGGGGCGCTCGGCCCAGCGGTAGGGGTCGTAGCCGAGGGCGTCGTACTGCTCGCGGGTGCGGGCGATGTAGTCGACGGGTGCGCTGCTCACGGGCCCATCGTCGCACGCCGGAGGCCCCGGGACGAGCCCGGATTGGACGAGTGTTTACACTCAGAGTCCTTGCTCCTACAATCAGGACATGTCGGAAGCCCGCACCCTGCGCGTCGAGGGCCTGGCCGCCGAGGCCGGAACCAGCGTCGACACCATCCGCTACTACCAGCGCCTGCGCCTGCTCGACCCGCCACGACGGGTCGGCCGACACGCCGAGTACACCGGTGCCCACCTCGCACGGCTGGCCGAGATCCGCCGGCTGGCCGACGACGGCTTCACGCTCGCCCAGATCCGGTCACTCGACGACGGACCGTCACACACCCTCGACCGGTTGGCCGACGAGGCCGGTGCCCGATCGCTCACCCGGGCCCAGGTCGCCGAACGGGCCGGCGTGCCGGAGGGACTCGTCGTACTGCTCGTGGACAACGGCCTGCTCCAGCCCCTGGACCGCACCGACCCGGAGCAGCACTTCGACGAGGGCGCCGTGGCGATGGTCGAGGCCGGACTCGCCATCAGCAACGCCGGCATCCCGCTCGACGAGCTCGTGCACCTCGCCACCGACCACGCCTCCGGCGTCGACGAAGTCGTCCGACGGGCGGTCGAACTCTTCGAGGCACACGTCAAGGCAGATGCCGACCCGGACCGGGACCTGGCCGAGGTCGTCCGGACCCTGTTGCCGGCCGTCGTCCGCCTCGTCGCCCAGCACTTCCACCGCACCCTCGTCGCCCGGGCCCGCGAGCGCCTGGGCGACGGCGACCGACACGCCCTGGCCGACGCCCTCGTCGCCGCCGACGACCTCGAGGTCCGCTGCGAATGGCCCTGAACCCCCTTCCCAGCGGGACAGACGACTTCCTCGAGGCCACCACCGTAGAACTCGCCGCTTCGTCCGCTGCGGCCGATCCGCTCGCCTGGCTGGGGGCCTCCCCCGGCGACACCTGGTTCTGGGAGGTCCCCGAGGACGACGTCTCCTGGGTCGGGCTCGGCCGGGCGGCCTCCGCCGAGCCGGCCGGCGAGGAGCGGTTCGCCGATGCGGCCCTGGCGGCCGAACGGATCCTGGACCGACTCACAGCCGACGCACCCGACGGCGCCCCCCTCCCCCGCCTGGCCGCCGGGTTCGCCTTCGACCGGAACGAACCCGACACGCACTGGATGCCCCTCGGCTCCGGGCGCCTGGTCCTGCCATCCGTCCAGGTACTCAGGCACGGCGGGCGTTCGTGGATGACCGTCGTAGACGGTCGTCCCGGTCCAGGACCGTCGATGCCCGCACCCCCACCCCTGGAGCATCTCGGGGTCGACCCCTCCGACTGGTCCGACGACACCGAGCGCGAGCACTACCGCCGGTTGATCCGCCTGGCCCTCGACGCCATCGCCCGTGGCGATCTCGACAAGGCCGTACCATGCCGCTCGATCAGCGTCGACCGCCGGCCCGACCTGGCCCTGTTGCTGGCAACGCTGCGCCACCAGTACCCCGGGTGCGCCACCTTCTGCGTAAGCGACGGCCCGACGGCCTTCGTGGGTGCCACCCCCGAACGGCTCGCTGCCCTCCGCGGGGGCAGGCTGCACACCGCCGCCCTCGCAGGGTCGGCGTCCCGCCACGACGACCCGAGCATCGATGCCGCCCTCGGACAGGGCCTGTTGACCAGCCCCAAGGAACGCAACGAGCACGCCGTGGTGGTCGATGCCGTGACCGCGGCACTCGAAGGGCTCGACATCTCTCCCAGGTACCCGGACGCGCCCGAACTGCTGAGGCTCCACGGGATCCAGCACCTGCACACCCCGATCGACGCCGACCTGCCCGACGGCATCGGCCTGCTCGACCTGGTAGGCGCCCTCCACCCGACCCCCGCCGTCTCCGGCCACCCAGCGGACCTCGCATCGGATCTCCGCAGCCGGCACGAGGGCATGGAACGCGGCTGGTTCGCCGGCCCCATGGGCTGGCTGGACGCCGCAGGCGACGGGGAGTTCCGGGTGGCACTGCGGTCAGCGCTGGTCGAGCCCTCCGGCACGATCCTGTACGCAGGCGCCGGCGTGGTCGCCGGTAGCGACCCGGACCGCGAGTTGCTCGAGACCGACGTGAAGTTGCGGGCGATGCTGGGCCCGGTACTGGCCGCCTCGGAGGCGCCGTGAACACGGATCCCGCCGCCACCCAGGCAGCACTGCGGGCCTTCTTCGCCCAGTTGGCCGCCGGCGGCATCGCCCATGTCGCCGTCTCGCCGGGTTCCCGCTCCACGCCCCTGACGGTCGCCGCCGACCGCACCGACGGCCTGGACCTGTCGATCCACCTCGACGAACGGGCCGGCGCCTTCTTCGCCCTCGGGTTGGCACGCACCACCCGGCGACCTGTGGCCCTGGCCTGCACGTCCGGCACCGCAGCCGCCAACTACCTCCCCGCCGTGGTCGAGGCCTTCCATTCGGGTGTGCCGCTCATCGTGATCACCGCCGACCGGCCGCCCGAACTGCAGGGGCGCGGCGCCCCCCAGACCATCGACCAGCAGAACCTCTACGGCACCCATGTCCGTCGGTTCGTGGAGGCACCGGTCGCCGGCACCGAACCACCGGAGGCCGCAGCAGCCCTGGCCGTGTCGTTGCTCGGAGTCGCCCTCGGCACGGCGCCCGGCCCGGTCCATCTCAACTGGCCGTTCCGTGAGCCACTCGAACCGCCGGACGAGGATCCGGCACCGTTCGACCTGCTGGCCGTCCCGGCCCCGGCGACCCGTCTGGCGCCTCCTGCCCTCCCCGACACGCCCCGGGGCCTGCTGGTCGCCGGGCCCATGGACCTCGACGATGCCGGCATCGCCACCGTGGCCGATCTCGCCACCCGCACGGGCTGGCCCGTCGTCGCCGACCCGGCCTCCGGGCTGCGTTGCGGACCACACGTGGAGACGACGCCCGTGCTTGCCTGCGGCGAGCACCTCTTCCGCGCACCGTGGGCCGACCGGCACGTACCAGATGCCGTCGTCCAGCTCGGCGCCATGCCGACCAGCAAGGCCTACAGGCTCTGGCTGGAGCGGACCCGTCCGGCCACCGTCATCACCGTCGACCACCTGGGTCGGCACCCCGACGCCGCCCTCGCCGTCACCGCCCGGATCGACCACGAGCCGGGCGCGTGGGCCGCCTCTGTCGGGGCGCCGGCGCACGGCACGACCGACTGGACCTCGGACTGGACGACGGCCGACAGGACAGTTGCAGGAGCCATCGGGGAACTCATCGCCGATGCGCCGTTCGACGAGCCGTCCGTGGTGGCCGCCATCGACGCACCGGTCGGACCCCTGAACCTGGTCGTCGCCAACTCCATGCCGATCCGCGACCTCGACGCCTTCCTCCCCGCATCGACCCGACCCCTGCGGGTGGTTGCCAACCGCGGCGCAAACGGCATCGACGGCCAGGCCTCGACCGCCATAGGCGTGGCCGTCGGTTCGCCCGATCCGACCGTGCTGCTCACGGGCGACCTGACGCTGCTCCACGACCTCTCGGGGCTCACGGCTGCCACCCGACTGGGTGCCGACCTCACCATCGTCGTGGTCGACAACGACGGCGGCGGCATCTTCTCGTTCCTTCCGATCGTCGACTCCCCGACCGTCGACCACCATCGGTTGTTCCACACGCCCCACGGCCTCGACCTGGCCCACATCGCTCCCCTCTGCGGAGCCTCGTACCACCGGGCCACCGATCGGGCGTCGCTCGACTCTGCTCTGGCCGCAACCGTCGGACGACCCGGGCTCCACATCGTGCACGTACCCGTCGATGCCGGCACCAACGTGCGCCTGCACCGGGAGGCGGCAATCGTCTCGGCCTCGGTGCTCGAGGTCGGACCGTGACCGCTGACCTGCACGTCGAGGTCGAGGGCGAAGGTCCGGCGCTGCTGCTACTGCACGGCTTCACCGGGTCGACCGCCACCATCTGGCCGCTCGGACGCACCCTGACCGACCGGCGGACGGTCCTTGCCGTCGACCTGCCCGGCCACGGCCGAACCGGCCTACTGGATCCTCCCGACCACCGCTTCGAATCCACCCTCGATGCCCTCGTCCGCATCCTCGACCAGCGGGGCATAGACGAGGTCGACGTACTCGGCTACTCGATGGGAGGGCGCCTCGCCCTGGGCCTCGCCGTCCGCCACCCGGAACGGGTCCGTTCCACCGTCCTCATCGGAAGCACGGCCGGATTCCCCACGGACGCCGAGCGGGCCGCACGACGGCGCTCCGACGCCGCCCTCGCCGACGACCTGATCGATCGGGGCCTCGAATGGTTCGTCGACCACTGGATGGCCCTGCCCCTCTTCGCCTCCCAGGAGCGTCTCGGGGCCTTCGCCCTCGCCGAGGCCAGGGCCCGACGGCTCGCCAACGACCCCGACGGGCTGGTCGCCAGCCTGCTCGGCTCCGGCACCGGGGCACAGCCGTCGTTCTGGGGTGAGCTCGGCATCGTCCGCGGACCGGTCCTGCTCGTCGTCGGCGACGAGGACTCCCGCTACCGACGCCTGGCGTTTCGCATGGCGTCAGGACTGTCGGAGGCGGCGATCGAGGTGGTCCCCGGGGCGGGCCATGCAGCCCACGTGGAGAACCCGTCCGCCGTGGCCACAGCGGTCGCAGCCTTCTTCGATCTGGTGGACTCGAAATGAACGTTCCCGATGTGACTGGTGCCCGACTGGTCCGCCGCACCCTGCGAATGCACCGCCCCGTGGCGACCGCACACGGCCGGGTCGGTGACCGCGAGGTCCTGCTGCTCTGTCTCTCCGACGCCGACGGCAACACCGGTTGGGGCGAGGCCGCTCCCCTTCCAGGCTTCACCCCCGAAACCGTCGACGAGGCGGGCCAGGCGATCCTGGACTGGCTGGCTGACGACGAACGCATCGGGCCACCGGCCACGCCCACCGCCCGTGCCGCCGTCGACGGGGCGCTCCTGCACCTGGCGGCCCGTGCCGTCGGCCTTCCCCTGCACCTGCACCTCGACCCCGACAGCCCGTCGTCGTTCGCCGTATCGGCACTCGTCGCGGGCGGCACCCCCGAAGGTCTCGCCGCCGCCGGCCGGACCGCCGTGGACGCCGGCCACCGGACCCTCAAGGCCAAGGTCGGCGCCCTCGCCTTCGAGGTCGACCTCGTCAGGGTCGCCGCCCTGCGCGACGCCGTCGGACCCGATGTGGCGATCCGCCTCGACGCCAACGGCGCCTGGGATGCCGACGAGGTGCCCGGCCACCTCGAGCGACTCGCCGGCCTCGGGATCGAGTTCGTGGAGGAGCCGGTGGCGGGGGTCGAGGCACTCGCCGCCGTGCGGGCCGACTCCCCCGTGCCGATCGCCGCCGACGAGTCCGCCACCTCTCCCGATGGGGTCGCCGCCGTGGTCGGGGCCGGCGCCGCCGACCTGGTGGTGCTCAAGCCCTCGGCGGTCGGTGGGATCGTCGTGGCCGCAGAGTTGGCGGCCCTCGCACGCGACGCAGGCCTCGGGGTCGTCGTCACCTCGTTGCTGGACGGTGCAGTCGGCGTCTCGCACGCCGCCCACATGGCCTCGGCCATCGGCGCCCTCGATCCCGCCCCCGGCCTCGCCACCTCGGCCCTCGTCGCCGAGGACGTCGGCACACCGCCGACGCTCGAGGGTGGCCTCCTGGTGCTCTCCGGCGAAGACGGCCCCTAGCCCAGGGCCCTTCCGATGGCGTCGCTCATGCCGTCCCTACCGGTGACCTCGCCGTAGACGGCCTCGGACTCGCGGGCCGCACCTGCGTAGACGCCCTTGGACATCAGCGACCGCTCGGCCTTGCGGCGCCGCCAGTAGACGTCGGCCCGCACCCGGTGGGCGCCCTCGTGGTCGGGCACGGCCGTCACGGCCAACTCGACCAGGTGGCAGGCCAGGCGCAGGTCACCGGTCTCCACCAGCTCGAGTGCCCGGTCGGTGAGCGCCTCGACCGAGCCGGCCAGGGCCACCATCTCGGCTGCCAGGACCGCGTCGGGCGACGGCTTGAGGTGCGCCGGGTTGCCGTCCCACCAGCCGCCGAACTGCCGGTAGACGTTGCGCACCACGAACTCGGGCTCGTCGTACTGCGGGGCCAGCCACGGCCGGTCGGCCAGGTGGTCGGGTACCCGGACCGTGTGGATGATCTCGTCGATCGTGGCGCCCTCGTTCATCATGGCGAGCGTCGAGTCGACCAGGTGGTCGAGCGCCTCGGCGATGTCGCCCAGCACGACCTCGACCCGCTCCCGGCCGACGATCGGCAGGCCGTGGGCCGGGTAGACCTTCTCGGCGCCGGCGGCGAGCATCTCGCGCATCGCGGCCGCCCACTCGATCGGGTAGCGCTGCACCTTCTGCGGGTTGCCGGCGTTGGGGAAGACCCAGATCACGAAGTCCCCGGCGTAGACCGCCCGGTCCTCGGGGTCCCAGACCCAGGTGTGGTCGTCGGTCTCGCCACGGGCGTGGCGCAGTTCGAGCCGGCGGCCGCCCACCTCGACCTCGAGCCGGTCGCGGTAGGTGAGGTCGGGCTCGACGACGTTCTCGGGCAGGAAGTTCTTCCACCTGGCGCCGAGGCCGAGTTCGGCCCTGACGCCCCCGAACTGGCGGCGGTTGATGGCCTGGTTCCATCCACTGGTGCGCCGGTAGCGCTCGAAGCGGGCCGGGACGGCCTCGTGGGACGCCACCCGCGGCCGTTCGTGGCCGCGTTCGACGGCGTCGGCGAGGATCGCTCCGCTGCCACCGACGTGGTCGAGGTGGCCGTGCGTGTAGACGAGCGTGTGGACGGGATCGGTCGACCAGTCCCGCAGCGCCGCGACCACCCTGGCCGCTGACCGGGCGCCGCTGGCGTCGACGCAGACGAGCCCCTCGTCGGTGCGCAGGGCCCAGCAGTGCGAGAACGACTCGACCACTGCGAGGCCCTCGTCGACCTCGCTCAGGAGTTCGGTGACGCGGTTGTGGGGAGGCTCGGCGGCACCGGTGTCGATGATCCGGTTCGAGAGTTCGACGGGATGGACGTCGGCCATGGGGGGTCTCCTGACACGTGGGGATCGGTCGGACCGTAGACCCCGGCTGCGATCAGGCCAGCGCCCGCCGGACCAACCGGTCGGCACGGTCGAGGTCCTCGAACAGGAAGAAGTGGCCGCCGTCCACGACCCGGGCCTCGACACCGAGCGTCCCGGCCTGGGCATCGAACCACTCGGGCGACAGGTCGGTGTGGCTGCCGTAGAGCACCGAGGACGGACACCGGACTTCGGCCAGGCGCCCGAAGGAGTAGGTCGGTCCGTTGGGGCGGCTCGTGCCGAAGATGCTCGCCTCCGTCTCCGGATCGCACGCCAGTTCGACGGTGCCGTCGGGCCGGTCGACGAACCCCCAGCGGACGTAGGCGGTGAGCACCTCCGGGTGGAGGACGTCGAGGGGTGGACGGGAGCCGTACGAGGCCTCGGCGGTCGCCCTGTCGTCCCAGACGCGGCGACGTCGCCGGGCGCCGATGGCCAGCGGATTCTCGCCGCCCTCGAACGCCAGGTGCTGCTCCCCACGCTCCAGGGGATTGATGGCGATGGCCTCGCAGAGCATCAGTGACCTCACCCGGTCAGGCGCTTCGGCGGCGACCACGATCGCCACGCCCCCACCCAGCGAGACGCCGAGCATGGCGAAGAGGTCGATGCCGAGGTGGTCGAGCACGGCGAGGACGTCATCGGCCATGGCGTCGTTGCCGAGCAGCGCCTCGTCGGTGACGGTCTCGCTGGCACCGTGGCCGCGCAGGTCTATGCCCACCATGCGGAACCGGTCGGACAGTCGGGAGGCCAGGGGGTCGTACATCCCGGCGCAGAATCCGTTGGGGTGCAGCACCACGAGCGGGTCGCCGTCGCCACCCCAGTCGAGATACGCGATGCCGAGCCCGCCGCCACCGATCCGGCCGGCTTCCGGTTCCCGGGAGTGGGCGACCGTCCCGCCGTTCGTACCATCTGTCATCGTGACGCATTCTGTCGCCCCATGTCCCATTCCCGCGAGCCGGGTGGCGGGCCTGCTGTGCCTCCTGGCCCTGCTGTCGGGATGTGCCCCGACTGCGGATGCTCCGCCGGTGGAGCGCCTCGTGCCCCGGGTGCTCGCCGAGCATCCCCACGACCCGACCGCCTTCACCCAGGGCCTCGAGGTCGTCGACGGCTACCTGTGGGAGAGCACGGGCATCTACGGCGAGTCGACGCTCCGGGTCGTCGATCGTGCCACCGGACGCCTGCTCGGATCCGTGGCGCTGGATCCCGGGTTGTTCGGTGAGGGCCTGACCGCCCTGGGAGATGGGCGCCTCCTCCAACTCACCTGGAAGGCCGGAAGGGCGTTGGTGTGGGAGGCGGCCACGCTCGAACAGTCGGCGGGCTGGGCGTTCGGCGGCCAGGGGTGGGGTGTCTGCCGGCTCGATGACGAAACGTTCGCCATGTCAGATGGCTCCGCCACGCTGGCCTTCCGGGCGGTCGATGGCTTTGCACGGAGCGGCGGCGTCGAGGTCCACCTCGACGGCGAGCCTGTCGACCGACTCAACGAACTCGAGTGCGTGGACGGCACGGTCTGGGCCAACATCTGGAAGACCGACCGGATCGTCGCCATCGACCCCTCGTCCGGAGAGGTGACGGCCGTCGTGGATGCCTCGGGCCTCCCCGTGGATCGGACCGGGTTCGGCAGCGACGAGGTGCTCAACGGGATAGCCCACGACCCTGCATCCGGCCACTTCCTCCTGACAGGCAAGCGCTGGCCGGTGTTGTTCGAGGTCGAGTTCGTCCCGGAGGCGTGAGCCCGCAACTCAGGCGAAGTACTGCTCGATCTCCTGTGCACTCCAGAAGCCGACGACCGGCCTGTCGGGACCATGCTCGGCATAGTCCGCCAGGCGCTCCCGACCGTCGTCGTCGAACATCTCGACGGCGTCGAAGAGGCCACGCCCGCCTACGGCCCGCAGCGCCCGGTCGCCGTCGCTCTTCGGACGTGGCAGGTGGGATGTCAGGACCAGCAGGCGTGGGTCTTCGTCGGAAGCTGCCAGCACGTGGGCCCTGCCGATGGTCTTCCAGAGGACGTCGTTGCGGCGCATGCCCGGACGCGAGGTGGTGAAGGTGCCCGCCACGTCCACGTACCACTGGTGCCCCTGCGCCCGGTCGGTGACGAGGAATGGGAACCCGACGCCCATGCCACGCAACTTGGCGCCGGCCTTCACGATCTCGAAGCCGACCTCCTCGAGGAGTGCCTCGGCGATGTCTGCGGCCTTCTTGCCGGCATCGGTCGCACGGCCGAGCACCGCCTCCTGCTCGGCCTGCTCGGCCTGCTCGGCGAAGAGGCCCTCCTGCCGGCCCGTGGGAGCCAGGTCGCTGCGACGCCATGAGGCGATCAGGCCCTGGGCGACACGCTTGTGTTCGGTGGCAACCCGCTCTCCTGCCAGGGCGACGAACTCGGGATCCAGGTCGTAGCCGATGCCCCGCCTGCCGGATCGGACGGCGGCGACGAGGGTGCTGCCCGATCCCATGAAGGGGTCGAGGACCACGTCGTCCCGGTACGTGTAGAGGTCGATCAGGCGTCGGGGCAGTTCCACCGGGAACGGCGCCGGATGGCCGACGCGGGTGGCCTGTTCGGCGTCGATGCGCCAGACGTCGAGGGTGGCCTCCATGAACTCGTCGGTGGTGATCGTGCTCTCGTGGGGCAGGCCCTCGGTTGCCCGCTGCGCCGTCGGGCGGGCCCGGTCGAAGCGACCCTTGCTGGCGATGACCACCCGCTCGGTCATGTCGCGCAGCACGGGGTTGGTCGCCTTGCGGAACGAACCCCACGCCACCGAGCCGGTGGCACCGTCGGCCTTCTGCCAGACCACCTCACCCCGGAGCAGCAGGCCCAGGTCGTCCTGGAGGATCCGGGTGACGTCGGCGGCGAGGCTGCGCCAGGGCCTGCGTCCCAGGTTGGCGACGTTGACGGCGATGCGGCCGCCGGGCTCGAGCACGCGGACACATTCGGCGAAGACGTCGCGCAGCAGGTCGAGGTACTCGAGGTAGGAGGCGGGCACCGCCTCGTCGGCGAGGTCGAGTTCGTATTCCTTGCCGACGAAGTAGGGCGGTGAGGTGACCACCAGGGCGACGCTGTCGTCGGGCACCTGCTTCATTTGGCGGCTGTCGCCGATCAGGCAGCCGTCGTCGATGCCGGCGTCGGCGAAGTCGATGGAGGCAACCGCGTCGTCGTCGGACAGGGCCGGGGGGGTGAACCGGGCGTAGAAGGCGGAGGCGTCGTGGTTCTCGCGTCGACCGACGCCGAACGACGCCGTCCTGGTGCCCTGGTGCACCGATGCCTCAGTCATGGGTCGGAAGGGTACGCGCTTTCCGTCACCTTTGCGCGCTCAGCACGTTCGGATGACCACTCACCGCGCGATTACAGTCCACTGTCCCACTGTCACAGGCCCCGGGCAGAGTTGTTGAACGGCTTCCCCCGACGCCCGCCCTCCCGAGGGAACGCCCATGCCATCTCCTACTCCCGCCGTCGACATCCAGAGTCTCCGACGGCTCCTCCACCTGCTCGACCCGCAACAGCCCTGCCTCTACGGCGTCAGCAGACGACGACGCCTGACCCGCCATCCGTTCGGCCGCCTCGACGACCTGGTGGGCTGGACCGCCCCCTCGTGTTGGACCGCAGTCGCCCTGGTGGCCCCGGCCAGGGCGGTCGGGCCGGAAGGCGTCGACGAGATCACCCTGCTCCACCTCGTGGCCCGAAGCGGCCGCAGCATCTCGGGCAGGCAACTCGACCACCACATCGACCTGTTGTCCGAAGGCACCGGTCCGCTCGACGACCTCTGTCGCCGCATCATCGGACTCGAAACGCCGCCACCCGAGGGACCCAACCGGGCGTTCCTCGACACCCTCTGGCTCGACCGGATACTCGCCGTTGCTCTCGACAGGCCGCTCGGCACGTGTGGCCCCTCCGTAGGCCAGGTGCTGGCGCTGCGCCCGGACGACCTCGACTGGCCTGCAATCCGGCTCCGCTGTGCCGGCGGCTGCCTCGTCATCGCCGGCATCAGCTCCGCCCAGGCTGAATGGTTCGACGACGGATCCTTCGCACGGTGGGCGATCCGCCTCATGCCCGACCCCGTCGAGGCACTGGCCGACCTGGCCCAGCTCCTGGACGGACCGTGCAGGTCGATGCTCAGACGCGAATTCGGCGGGCGGTCATGATGCGGAGAACGCCTCGGCCAGGCGCCGACGGGCCTCGGGACCCGTGGTCGCCCAGTCGTAGATCGAACCACCCACAGCCCCGGCCTCCTCGAGCGCGGCAAGGAACCCCTCGAGGTCTTCGACGAGGGCCAGGGGCTCACCCGGATCCGGCAGGTCCGATCCGTCGGCTGCCCCTACGCCGCCGATGCCGTGCACCACCGCCGAACCGTCTCCCAGGAGCTCGCGCAGCAGTCGGATGTTCTCCGCCGTGTAGTAGCCGGGATCCGCATGCTCCTCGGTCCGGAACGACCAGTAGGCCATCGGCAACCAGACGTCGTAGGTGGACCGGATTCCGTCCCAGGGGAACCCCGGCCAGAAGTCCCGGTTGATCACGTCTGTCACCACCGGAGGCATCACGATCGCCCCGAGCGTGTCGGTCCCGACGGTGCTGCGCAGGCGCTGTCCGAGTTCGACAAGGCGTCGGCTGCGTTCCTCGGGCTCGAGGTCGTCGTCCTTCCACTCGATGTCGACCGAGATGCCGTCGAAGCGGTGGCCCATCACCTCGAACGCCGACAGCGCCACCAGACGATCGAGGTCCTCGTCGCCCGGCTCCCACATCGGGAGGTACCAGGCCACGACCGCCATGTCAGACGCATGGCCGGCCAGCAGGTACTCGGCCAGCAGCCACGGGTCGGCCGTCGGGAACCTCGCACCCTCCGACGCCCGCGCCCCCTGGAGGAACAGGGTCCGCACCCCCTGCTCCGCCATTCCCACGACACCGGCCGGATACACGGTCGGGGCAGCCGGGGCGACCTCCGGATCGGCGTCGAACAGGTCGACCCAGGTGCCGAGGCCCAGGTAGGGCTCCGAGGTGCGCTGGTGCGGCCGCGCCCTGCCGTCGGGAGCGTCGACGACGAGCGTTGGTGCCACGGTGGCGATCGGCTCGGCGGAGACATGGGGAATCACGTAGCGATCCGCACCAGAAGTCAGGAATGCCCCGAGGACGAACGCCAACAGGACCACAAGCAGCATCGCGATTCCGGCGATTCCCCGTCCTTCCACGCCCAGACCGTACCGACCCGCCCCCTTCCCGGGGGGTCGCCCCCGCCAAAGGGGCAGCGTGCCCCCACGTGTCCAGAGCCCGCCGGTAGCGTCGCTCCGATGACCGACGACCACCACCCCGGGGAACAGGAGCCCGACGAACAGGAACCGGGCCCCGCCTCACCGACGCGCAGGCGGGTGCTGATCGGACTCGGGCTGGGCGCCGCCAGCCTCGGCATGCTGCGGCGCCTTCCGACCGGACGCAACACCACGCCACGCTCGTCGGCAGGTCCACACCCGACCACCACCTCCGCGGCATCGGCGACCAGCTCCACGACCACACCCGAACGACCCGTCCCGGACGTGCCTCCGGTGCTCGATGGCAGCCTCGCCATCGTCGACGACGGGCACGTACACGACGTCGTGATCTCGGGCGGGCGGGTCATCGACCCCGACTCCCGCTTCGACGCCGTGGCACACGTCGGCATCGACGGCGACACGATCACGCGCATCAGCCTCGACCCGCTCGCCGGCGCCACGACCGTCGACGCCGGCGGGCTGGTGGTCTCCCCCGGCTTCATCGACATCCTGAGCTACCCGCCAAACGGCTACGGCGAGTGGTTCAAGGTCGCCGACGGGGTCACGACCAACCTGTGCCTACACGGCATCGACGACACGATGGCGGACTTCCTCACCCGGGGCGACCGCAACGAACCGCCCGTCAACTATGGAGGCGCCACCGACCAGTACGAGCACCGCAAGGCGCTGGGAGCGAACATCGGCTACGCCACCGAGGCCCAGATCGCGGACCTGGTCGCACTGGCCGAGGTCGACGTGCTGGCCGGGGCGGTCGGAATCCACGAACAACCCGAGTACGTGATCGGGGTGACCTTCGAGGAGATGCTGGCCCACGGCCGGGTCGCTGCCCGACTGGGCGTGCCGCTCTGCCTCCACCTGCGACATTCCAGGATCGATCCCCCGTCGATCCAGGAGGAGGGCATCGACGAGGCCGTACGCGTGGCCCGGGAAACCGGCTGTCGGATCCACATCGAGCACATCAACTCCGCCGGCGGCACCGGGCGCATGGTCGAGGCCATCACCCAGGTCGACGCCGCCCGGGCCGAGGGCCTCTCGATCACCGCCTGCGTCTACCCGTACACCTTCTGGGCGACCTATGCCGCCAGTGCACGCTTCGACGACTTCCAGGCCAAGTACGGGATCGGCTACGGCGACCTGCAGGTGGCGAACACCCCGAACCGGCTCACCGAGGCGACCTTCCGGAAGGCCCGGTCCGACAACCTGCTCACGGCCGCCTTCGCCATGTCGGAGGAGGACATCACCGACGCCCTGGCCGCCCCGTGGATGATGATCGGCTCCGACGCCATCCTCACGATCAGCCACAACAACCATCCCCGCTCGACGGGTTGCTTCAGCCGGTTGCTCGGCGTCTACGTGCGCGAACGCGGCGTCCTGGACCTTTCCGACGCACTGGGGCGCATGACGATCCTGCCGGCGCGGATGCTCGGGGACATCAGCCCTGCCATGGCGAGGCGCGGCCGCATCCAGGCCGGGGCCGCCGCCGACGTGACCATCTTCGACCCGGCCACGGTCGTCGACCGGTCGTCGATCGCCGACACCGGAGTCGAATCAGCCGGCATCCGCCATGTGCTGGTCGGTGGCCGCTTCGTCCGCCGTGATGGCGCCAACGACCAGGACGTACGCCCGGGCATCCCGATCCTGCGGGGCGACACATGACGCGCATGATCCTCTCGCCCCGGGAACGGCGGGTGGCCTGGCTTCTGACCCGACTCGTACTGTTCGGCGCATTCGCAATCGGGGCACTGGCGGTGCGCGACATCGTGCAGGACCGGCCCGACGGCGGCGACCCCCCGTTCGTTGCAACGACCATGGTGCCACCCGCAGGCACCGGCACCGACGGGGCCCCGGCGGCCACTACAACCGAGGCGACCACGACGACATGGGAGCCGGCCCGTTCGTTCACGCTCGTCGCCACCGGTGAACTGCTGGTCCACGAGTACGTCGCCGACCGGGCCGCCGACTACGGGGGCGTCGGCACCTGGGACTTCCGACCCATGTTCCGGCTCGTCCGGCCGATCCTCTCCGGTGCCGACGTGGCACTGTGCCACCTCGAGACGCCCCTTTCCGCAGACAACTCCGACCTCGCCTACTACCCGGGCTTTCGGGTGCCGTTCGAGTTGGCCGATGCGATCGCCGACGCCGGCTACGACGGTTGCTCGGTGGCCTCCAACCACAGCCTCGATGCCGGAACCGCCGGCGTGGCCAGCACCCTCGACCACCTCGAAAGGGCGGGGGTGGCGACAACCGGCATGGCCGTGGACGCTGCGGGCGACGTTCCGGCGACATTCGAGGCAGACGGGATCTCCATCGCCCACCTGTCCTACACCGACCTCATGAACGGGGGTTCCCTTCCGACCGAGCCGGCGAGGCTTGTTCCCCGGGTGGATGCCGGCGAGATCCTCGCCGATGCTGCCGCAGCCCGGGCCACCGGAGCCGAGTTCGTGGTGCTCAGCCTCCACTGGGGCACCGAGTACGAGACCGCCGCCAACAGCCGTCAGGAAACCCTGGTCGAAACCCTCCTGGCCTCGCCGGACGTGGACCTGATCCTCGGGCACGGCACCCACGTCCCCCAACCGGTCGTCGAACAGAACGGCAAATACGCCGTCGTCGGGCTCGGCAACTTCCTCTCCAACCAACCCGGTGACGAGCGCCGCATGTGCAGCGAGTGCCCGGTCGCCACCCAGGACGGCCTGATCGCCTGGTTCGCCGTCGGCGACCTCCCCGACGGCTCCGTGGGCGTGGTCGACGCCGGCTATGTCCCCACCTGGGTCCGCCGCTCCTCGACCTACGAGATCGTTCCCCTCGGCATCGACGAACCCGCCGACGTCGACCCTGCGGTCCTCGCCGAATCCGCCAACCGGACCGCCGCCGTAGTCGGGCAGGCGCTCCGGCGCCTCACCATCGACTCGTTCGGCTGACCCTTCCCAGCTGCCGACGAAGGTAGCCTGACCCTCGTCGATGCCGACCCCGCGGCCCGCCAAGAATGGCCGGTTCGGGCTCAAAAGGAGACACCCCATGAACACCGCTTCACACGAGGCCGCAACACGCGTCCACAACTTCTGCGCTGGCCCCTGCACGCTGCCGGTGTCGATCCTCGAAGAGGTACGGGACGAGTTCCTCGACTTCGACGGCATCGGAATGTCGCTGCTCGAGGACAGCCACCGGGCCCCCGCGTACGACGCCGTGCACACCGCAGCCATGGCCGACTTCCGAACACTCGCCGGTGTCCCCGACGACTACGCCGTGCTGTTCCTCCAGGGCGGCGCCACGCTCCAATTCGCCCAGATCCCGATGAACCTGCTGGCCGACGGCGAAACCGCCAGCCATCTCAACACCGGTGCATGGGGCAAGAAGGCACTCAGCGAGGGCCGCAGGGTCACCGACCTCCACGAGGCCTGGACCGGCGTCGGTGAGGGCTTTGCCCGCATGCCGTCCGTCGGCGAGTTCGACATCGCCGAGGGCTCCCGGTACCTCCATGTGACGACCAACGAGACCATCGGCGGGATCCGCCTCCCCGCCTACCCCGACGTCGACCTGCCGATGGTCGGCGACATGAGTTCCGACTTCCTCTCGCGGCCGATCGACTGGAGTCGCTTCGACCTGGCCTACGGCGGTGTCCAGAAGAACCTTGCCCCGGCCGGGATGGTGGTGGTGGTGGTACGCCGTGACCTGCTGGGTCGTTCGGGCCGCGACCTCCCCTCTGCGCTCGACTACGCCGTCCAGGACGCCAACGACTCGCTGGCCAACACGCCACCCATGTTCCCGATCTGGGTCATGGGCAAGGTCCTGAAATGGATGATCGCCGCCGGCGGCCTGGGCGAGTTCGAGCGTCGTGCCGCGGAACGGGCCGCCCTCCTCTACGGCGCCATCGACTCCAGCGACGGGTGGTACCTCTCGCCGGTGGACGAGGCCTCGCGTTCACACATGAACATCGTGTTCCGCCTTCCCGACGAGGACCTCGAGGAGAGGTTCGTCGCCGAGGCCGCCGATGCGGACATGGTCAACCTCAAGGGCCACCGCAGCGTCGGCGGCATCCGGGCCAGCGTCTACAACGCCATGGCACTCGAATCGGTCGAGGCGCTCGTGTCGTTCATGGCCGGCTTCAGGGCCGCCAACGACTGACCCGCCCACGACCGGACGGAAACCCGGCCACCGGCTGACGGTAGGTTGCCGGCATGGACGGCCATCTGCTCACCACACGCCAGATGGCGTCGTTCGTGGCCGACGGCTACCTGCGCTTCGACGCACTGGTGCCCGACGGCCTCAACCACCGGGCGAGCGACGAGATGGGGCGCCTGAGGGAGGAGCGCTTCACCGGCGACGGACTGCGGCCTCCGGCCACCGGCACGCCGCTCGAAGCTTGCTACCCGCCGCCCTCGGTGATCGGCGAGTACCTACGGCTCCCCGGGGTGCAGGGCATCATCCGGTCCCTGCTGGGCCCCGACCCCACCTTCGACCACGACTGGACCCACCACATCCCGGCCGGGACCGCCGAAGGGCAGCACCTGCACACCGACGCCATCGCCGACTCCGACGACCCGACCTTCGACATCCAGTTGTTCTGGTTCCCCCACGAGGTGCGCCCGGGCGAGGGCGGCACCCGCTTCGTGCCGGGCAGCCACCTGCACCGCGTCCAGCCGTCGGCGCTGGACCGCTACCAGCACATCGCCGGCGAGGAACAGTTTGCCGGTCCCGCCGGAACTGTCCTGGTGTTCCACCACGGCCTCTGGCATGCCGGCCAGCCCAACCCCGGCCCTGACGACCGCTGGATGCACAAGGTCCGCCTGAACCCGACACAGCCCCAGGTGCTGCAGTGGGACACCGCCGACCTGGCCGAACTCCACAACGACCCCTCCGACCATGTATTCGCCCGCATGCAGCCCGACAGCGTCGCCCACACCTTCCGGGCCTGGCACCCATGGCACGGGGTCACGACATACCGCAACGAGCAGGTGCAGCGGGCACGGCTGTGGCGCTACCTGACCGACGATGACACGTACGACGTCGACCACTACCTCACCCGGCTCGAGGGACGGGCGAGGCTGGTGGGCCGATGACCCCCCGCCAGCAGGTCCTCTACCTCTGGGCCAACGGTTCGGCACTCGACTCGACCGTGGTGGCCTGGGCGTTCCACGACGGAACGGACGGCAACGTCCCCGGCCTGCCGGAGGTTCCGGACGGGCGCCCCCCCTACGACACCGGCGTCGACGCCCTGCGCGACGGGTGGCGCCTACTGCAGTCGGCACAACTCATCGCCCAGCAGACCGGTCAGGAACACCGCAACGCCTACCTCGACTACGAGTTCGTCTTCGAGCGCCTCGTCGACTGCTAGCCGGCCGGCCCTTCCAGCACCGTCACCGTCCCGGCGTTGCCGTCAACCTCTACCAGCGCTCCGTCCGGGATCGACCTCGTCGCACCGGTCACGGCCACCACGCACGGCAGCCCGAACTCACGCGACACGATGACCGCATGGCTCATCTGGCCGCCCACGTCGACCACGACCGCCTCGACCGGTACGAACAGCGGCGTCCAACTCGGGTCCGTGATGGGGGCTATGAGCACATCGCCCGGTCCGAGGTCTCCGGGGTGCAAGGGATCGAGCACCACCCGGGCACGCCCCCTGGCGTCCCCCGGGCACCCGCCGATTCCGGCCAGGACCGATCCGACCGGAACGGGCCCCATCTCCGAGGCGGATCGCCGCGACCAGGACGAGACCGGCGGCATCTCTCCGTCGATCACGAACGGCGGGATGAGGCCCGACAGGGTCTCACGCGTCTGCCGACGCCCGGCCACGACCCCTGCGAGCGATGCCGGGTCGCGCCGGTAGTCGTCGAGCTCCGCGTAGAGGACGTACCAGATGTCATCCGGCGCACCGCCCCCTCGTTCTGCGAGGCGCCGCCCCATCTCGCGAAGGGCCAGGCGGCATTCGTGGATGAGTTCGACGAGGTGCTCCTTGCCCGCCTCCCTGGCACGCGTGTACGACTCGGCAGACGCCAGACAGCGTTCGAACCACCGCAGGTGGCGGCCCCGGAGGCGACCGCGTGCGGCCGCCAGCACCGCCTCCCGCTCGGCGGTCAGGCGTTCGACCCTTGCTGCCGGGGCATGGTCGGGACCGGCGACCCGCATTCGGTCCACCAGCGCCAGCGGGTACCGGTGGTCGGTGTCCCACACCTCGCACGCCATCTCCCACTCGTTGGGCCCGCGGGCACCGTGGCGAACGAGGAAGCCGTCGATCGCCTCGAGGAAGGCGGCCGCTGCCGGCTCCTCCCGGAGGCGGTCCTCGAGGCCTTCCAGGCCCGAATCGAAGCAGGCCGTCACCTCGGCCGACGCTGCGACCATTCGTCCGAGCTCCCAGAACTCCCAGGAGGGCTCCGCCGAGGCCACGTCGCCGAGGCCCGTCAGCATGCTCAGTGCGAGCTCTGCGTCCCCCAGGCGATTCTCGCAGACACGCCGCAGAAGGCCCAGACCGGTAGCGGCGCCGCCAGATACCAGCAGGTGGTTTCCGAACATCCGACTGAGCATCGGGATGGCACCCTCGACCAGTGCGATGAGATCGTCGTCCGAGGCCGTGGCTGCGTCGGGAAGCGAACAGCGCCAGGCCGCCACCTCGCTGCGGTCTGCCTCGAAGGCCGACAATGGCGCTCCGGAGAGAACCGAGAGCGCGTACCTGATCCCCCGCAGCGTCGCCCACAGGTTGCGGTCGCCCCGCTGCCCCACGTGAGGCGGGGCGATGCCCTCGGAGCCGAGGAAGGTGGCGTCGGTATCGGCGATGGTCGCCCCCGGTGTGCGCACGGCGATGACCCTCGACACCGACAGGTTCAGGTACGAGTAGCCGCCGAACACGCCCATGTGGACGTCGGCGTCCTCATCGCACTCGGCGGCCGTCATGACGCCGGTGGCGAGCATCGCGTCACGGGCCGGATCGCCGGCCAGGGTCGCCGACATCGAGGCACTGAACGGAAACACCACCTCCGGATAGACCTCGCCGGCGTTGCCCCGGGTGTAGACGGGGAACCGCCGACTCGCCCGGCCGTGGACGTAGGGGCCCAGCCCGAAGTCGACCAGTTCGAACGGTGGGCGCTCGGCTGGCTGTGGCATACGTCGGACCGTAGTGGCATCACCGTCCACCACTAGGGTCCCGGTCCCATGGGGGTCGATCGGGACACGCGGGCCGGTCTTCGCTCCCGGACGGGGTGGCTGGTCGGTCCGCTGTTGATCCTGCTGGTGCAACAGGTGCTGTTCGGGGCGCCTCTGGGCGTGGTCATCAACGGGATCGTGCTCGGCCTCATCACCGCACTCGTGGCACTCGGGATGTTCCTCGTCTACCGGGCCAACCGGGTGCTCAACTTCGCCCAGGGCGAGTTGGGGCTCATCCCGACGATTCTGGCGGTGATGCTGGTCGTCGAGAGCGGGTTCCCGTGGCTGGCGGGACTGGGAATCGGGCTGGCTGCCTCGTTCGCCCTCGGGGGTGCATCGGAGTTCCTGGTCATCCGACGGTTCTTCCGGGCCCCGCGTCTGGTGCTCACCGTGGCGACCCTGGGCCTGGCCCAGGCCCTGGCCTTCATGGCATTGCTGATGCCCCGATGGTGGGATGCCAAGGTGGTCTCCCAGCGCATCGCCGTGCCCATCGATGCCGTCTGGGACGTAGGTCCCGTCCGACTCCGCGCCGAACACCTCGCCGTCCTCGTCCTGGTGCCGCTGGTCCTGGCGCTCATCGGTGCACTGTTGCGCTGGACCGACCTGGGCGTGGTCATCCGGGCCGCCGCCGAACGCCCCGACCGGGCCAACTCGCTGGGCATACCGGTCAAGGCGTTACAGACCCTGGTCTGGGCCATCGCCGGCTCGTTGGCGTTCCTGGCCCTGTACCTGCGTGCCGGCGTGATCGGACTCCCCATCGGGGGCAGCCTCGGCTTCGGACTCCTGCTCCGGGCTCTCGCCGCCCTCATGATCGGACGGCTCGAGAACCTGCCGGCTGTTCTGGGTGCCTCGGTGGCGCTCGGCATGCTGCACCAGGGCATCGACTGGAACCAGGACAGTTCCCTGGTGGGCGACGCCATCATGGCGCTGGTGATCATCGTGGCGTTGCTGGTCCGTCGGATCCGCAAGGAACGCGGCGAGTTGGAACTCGGTTCGTTCCAGGCGGTCGGTGAGATCCGTCGCCTTCCCAGGGCGCTGTCCCGACTCCCCGAGGTCCTGGTCCTGCGGTTCGGAGCGACCATCGGCATTGCCGCATTCCTGTTGTGGCTGCCCCGCTGGATGGACACCACCAACACCCTGCGGACGTCGTACCTGCACCTCGTCATCATGGTGGTGGTGTCGCTGGTGGTGCTGACCGGCTGGGCCGGCCAGTTGTCGCTGGGCCAGTGGGCGTTCGTCTCGATCGGAGCGGTCGTGGGGGCCGAGCTCACCCAGGGATGGGGTGTCGACCTCATTCTGGCCACCCTGGCCGCCGGAGTCGCCGGGGTGGTCGCCTCACTGGCCGTCGGCCTACCGGCCCTGCGACTACGAGGCCTCTATCTGGCGGTCACCTCGCTGGCCTTCGTGGTGGCAACGACGTCGTACGTGTTGAACCCCCGCTTCTTCGACTGGCTGCCGTCGGGACGGATCGACCGCTTGCCCATCGCGGGCAGGATCGACTGGACCAGTTCGTTCGCGATGTACCACGTGAGCCTGGTGGCCATGGCGTTGACCTTCGTGGCCGTGGCCGGCATACGCAGCAGTCGCACGGGGCGGGTGCTCATTGCCATGCGTGAGAACGAATCGGCTGCCGAGGCCTATGGGGTGGACGCCACACGGGCCAAGTTGACCGCCTTCTCCATCTCGGGATTCATCGCCGCAGCAGCGGGTGCCCTCATCGTCCACCACCAGCAGGCGTTCGTCGTGGGCGGTGAAGCCGAGGCAAGCATCGGCCTGTTCATTGCGGGCGTGACCGGCGGCCTGGGCTCCATGCTGGGTGCCTCCATTGGTGCCCTCAACTGGTGGGGCGGTAGATGGTGGCTGCCCGACAACTTCAGGCTCCTCTCCACGGGCATCGGCGTACTGATCGTGCTGTTGTTGCTGCCTGGTGGACTGGCCGGAGGCCTCTACCAGTTGCGCGACGCAGGTCTACGCCGACTGGCCGACCGACGGGGTATCGACGCACCCGGGATCACCCCCGATCGCCTCGGAACCTCCGAGCAGGAGGCGTCGCCGTGATCAGGAGACTTCAGCATGGCCTGGCCGTGTTGCGCCACCCCATACATTCCCTGCGGGGCGTCGCCGGCGACGGACCGCTCTACCCGTTGCTCATCCTGTTCGGCCTCAATGCCGTCGACGAACTCGACCGTGCAGCCTTCGGGATCCTGCTCCCGGAGATCCGGGACGAGTTCGGGTTCGACTACCAGGGACTCCTCTCCCTGCTCGCCGTGGTCTCGGCGACTTCGTTGGCCCTCCAGGTGCCGATTGCCGGCATGGCCGACCGTTATCCCCGGATCCGACTGGCGCTGGTTGGGGCGCTGGCCTGGTCTGTCTGTTCGTTCTCCACGGGCCTGGCTGCCGGCATCGTGTTCCTCGGCTTCGCCAGGTCGGGTTCGGCCATCGGCAAGGCCGTCAACGACCCGACCCACAATTCCCTCCTCGCGGACTGGTTCCCCCCGGCGGACCGCCCCAGGGTGTTCTCGTTTCATCAGGCGGCGAACCCCATCGGGGGAACCCTCGGCGCCCTGGCGGCAGGGCTGCTCGGCTACTACTTCGGTTGGCGCGCTCCGTTCTTCGTCCTTGCCTTCCCCACCCTGGTGCTGGTCGTCCTAGCCGTCCGCCTTCGGGAACCGGTTCGTGGTGCCCATGAACGCCGGGCCGCCGGCGCGGAGGCCCAGGCGGTGGAGATCGAAGAGCCACCTCCGTCCTATGCGGAAGCCTGGCGGATGGCATGGAAGATCGCCTCGTTGCGGAGGATGTTCGCTGCCATGCCCTTCCTGACCGTCGGCATCGGTGGATTCGCTTCGCTGAACATCCTCTTCCTCGAAGAGATCTTCGGCCTCGACGTGCTGGACCGGGCGATCTTCGGCGCTGCACTGGCACCCCTGGGCATCATCGGGCTGGTCATCGGAGCCCGCGTGGCCACCCGGCTGCTGGCACGTGGCCCGGGGCTCGTCCTCAGATTCCTCGCCCTCACCTCCGTGGTCCAGGGAGGCCTGGCCGTCATCTACGCCCTGTCCCCGAACCTGGCCATAGCGTTCGGAGTGTCTGCGACGATCACCATCTGTGGAACGATTCTGTGGCCGGGGATACTCGCGGTGCTGTCGCTGATCGCCCCTCCGCGTGCACGGGCAATGGTGTTCTCGATCGGTTCACTCTGGGTACTTCCGGGACTGTTGGTCCTCCCCTTCGTGGGATGGATCGCCGACAACTGGGGAATCCGTTACGGGATGGTGGTGATGCTGCCCGTCGCTGTCATCGGAGGCCTGATCATCTCGTCGGCCGGAAGTCTGGTCGCCGGTGACATCGAGGACGTCTGGCGGACCTCCGCTGCTCGCTCCGAAGTGCTGTTGGCCCGCCGGCGTGGTGACCGAAAGCTGCTGCTGTGCCGCGGCCTCGATGTGGGCTACGACAACGTGCAGGTGCTCTTCGACGTCGACTTCGAGGTGGAGGAAGGGGCGATCGTGGCCCTGCTGGGCACGAACGGGGCCGGAAAGTCCACGCTTCTGAAGGCCATCTCAGGCATAACGGAGGCGGAACGCGGGGCTGTGATCCTCGAGGGACGGGACGTGACCCACGCTCCTCCGAACGAGATCGCAGCACTTGGCGTCGCACAACTACCGGGTGGCATCGGGGTGTTCCCGTCCCTGAGCGTCACCGAGAACCTCCGGGCCGCCTCGTGGCTGGATCGCCGGGGCGATCCAGAGGTTGCCCATCGTCGTGTGCTGGAACGGTTCCCGCACCTGGCCGACCGGCTCGACGACCGGGCCGGCGACCTCTCGGGGGGCCAGCAGCAGATGCTCGGCCTCGCCATGGCGTTCCTGACCCGGCCGCGGCTGCTCATGATCGACGAGTTGACCCTCGGGCTGGCGCCCGTGGTCGTGGAGGAACTGCTCCCGATGGTCCGGGAACTCCGTGACGAGGGCGTCACCATCATCCTCGTCGAGCAATCCGTGAACACGGCACTCACGGTCGCCGAGACCGCCTATTTCATGGAGAAGGGTGAAATCCGCTTCCAGGGCCCCACCGCGGAACTCCTGGAACGGCCCGACATCCTGCGCTCGGTGTTCCTCGAGGGTGCTGCCTCGGTCGGCGACCCGGACTTCGACACGGCCCGTGATCCGGAGCGCACTCCGGTCCGGGTTCGGGAACCTGCGGACGACGGCCGGTCGGTGATCCTGGAGGTCCGCGGAATGGCCCGCTCCTTCGGCGGCATCGTCGCGGTCGCCGGCATCGACCTGGACACATACCCGGGCGAGATCCTCGGTCTGATCGGACCCAACGGTGCCGGGAAGACCACCCTGTTCGACCTCGTCTGTGGTTTCACCGAGCCCGACGCGGGGAGCGCCATCCTCGAGGGTCGTCGACTGGATGGTCGCAGTCCTTCGGCGCGGTCGCGCCGCGGCCTGGGGCGTTCCTTCCAGGATGCGCGGCTCTTCCCGGCGCTCACCGTGGAGGAGACCCTGGCGGTGGCCCTGGACCGCTGGACCGGGGCACACGACCCGGTCTCGGCGGCCCTGCGACTTCCCCACATACTCGTCGGTGAAAAGCGGGTGGCGTCACGCGTGGCGGAACTGCTCGAGATGATGGGGCTCGGGGCCTTCCGCACCAAGTTCGTCAACGAACTCTCGACGGGCACCCGCCGGATCGTGGACCTCGCCTGCGTGGTCGCCCACCGTCCGATCGTCGTCCTCCTCGATGAGCCGTCCAGTGGCATCGCCCAGCGCGAGGCTGAGGCCCTGGCACCGGTGATCCGACGGATCCGTGACGAGATGGGCTGTGCTCTCGTGGTCATCGAACACGACATGGCCCTGCTGCGTTCAATCGCCGATCGGATGGTGGCGCTCGACCAGGGAGCAGTGGTGGCCGAGGGAACGCCCGAGGAGGTCCTCGGACACCCGTCGGTGGTGGCCTCCTACCTCGGTTCGGACCCGGAGGCACTCATGCGATCGAAGCCGACTACGGTCTGAGCCTCGAAGGACACTCGCCAGGGGGAGTACGCACATGGAACCTTCACGAACCCACGAATCGTGCAGGATCGCCATACGGCGCTGGGCGCCGTTGGTGGCCATCGCCCTGGTGGTGGCATTCGCTGCGTCGTGTGGCGGCGACGAGGACGCCGCGCCCGCCACCACCGCCGC
>DCXR01000053.1:75777-99854 GCA_002329075.1 Candidatus Neomicrothrix sp. UBA2131 | reverse complement strand
CCTCTCAGACCAGCTACCCGTCGAAGCCTTGGTGAGCCGTTACCTCACCAACAAGCTGATAGGCCGCGAGACCCTCCCAAAGCGCCGGAGCATTTCCTCAGTCGGCCATGCGGCCATCTGGGGACATCCGGTATTAGCCCGAGTTTCCTCGGGTTATTCCAGTCTTCGGGGCAGGTTTCTCACGTGTTACTCACCCGTTCGCCACTCAGTCATATGACCCGAAGGTCGACTGCGTTCGACTTGCATGTATTAGGCCCGCCGCCAGCGTTCGTCCTGAGCCAGGATCAAACTCTCCGTCAAAATCTCCGCTGTCACCTGCCGAAGCAGGCGCCGGCGTCGAAATCAGTGGTTCCGGTGCTGCCCAGGGGCCGCACCGGCACGAGCTTGACATCGGATCGGGACCGAGGTCCCATCCGTATGGCATCAGGTCAGGGGCCGTCGACCCGTCAGATGACGGCTCGACGCCCTTGTCCGTTTGCATATGAATTGTCAGGGTCTGGCCAGTGGCGACTCGTGATCGCCGGTGGCCAGCCCGCACTGGCATTCATCGTCCTCTATTCCGTTTTCAAGGAGCACCTGGCGACCGTGGGCCACCTGGCACACGCCCTTCCCCCGAGGGAAGGCGTCTGTACCCTGGACACCGCCCGGTGGGGCCCGAATGGGACGTCGCCGGGAAGGCGCCTGACCACGCTACGGCCCGGTGACCTGACGGTCAAGGGAGCAGCGCGACTCGCAACGCTAGCGGTGCCGGAAGATGCCCCCAACCCGTGATCCGCCATATTCAGGGGAAACCCGGTGGCCGGGCGCCGGCACCCCCTCACCCCGCTACGAGCAGGTGGCGGGAGCGCTTCCCCTTCTGGAGCAGGACATAGCGTCCCCCAACCAGCGCACCATCCGCCAGGCGGGTGGCATCGCCGTCCTGGCGGACCCCGTTGACCGAGATTCCGCCGCCGCCGATGGTGCGACGGGCGTCGCCCCGGGAACTGCACAGGCCGCTGGCGACCAGCGCATCCACCAGGGACTCGTCGCCCTCGAGGACCTCCGCGGACACCTCCGTCTCCGGCACGGTGCCGCGCAGGGCCTCGAGCACCTCGAGCGTGGGCGGCGACTCCCCGAACAGTCCCTCTGCAGCCAGTCGGGCACGAGCGGTCTCGTCCCCACCATGGACCAGGGCGCAGACCTCGTCGGCCAGGCGCCGCTGGGCGAGGCGCTCCTCAGGGTGGGCCACGTGGTCGGCCATCACGGTCGCCACCTCGTCGACCTCGAGGAGGGTCAACCGCAGGAGGTACTGCCCGACGTCGCGATCGTCCACGTTGCGGAAGTACTGGTGCATCTCGAAGGGCATCGTCCGCACGGGATTGAGCCAGACGGTCCCATCTGCGGTCTTGCCGAACTTCGACCCGTCGGAACGGGTGAGCAGCGGGAGCGTCATCCCGTGGGCGGACGCTCCCGACCGTCGACGGATGAGATCGATGCCGGCGGTGATGTTGCCCCACTGGTCGGAGCCTCCGACCTGCATCTCGCAGCCGTACCTCCCGTGGAGTTCAAAGAAGTCGTTGGCCTGCAGGAGCATGTAGCTGAACTCGGTGAAGGAGATGCCCTGGTCGCCCGAGAGGCGGCTACGAACGGACTCCTTGGCCAGCATCGTGCCCACCGTGACGTGCTTGCCGACGTCCCGCAGGAACTCGAGGAGACCCACCTCGGCAGTCCATTCCCGGTTGTCCACCAGGATCGCAGGTGGGCCGTCGAGGCCCCCGTCACCCTCGAATCGCAGCAACGAACGCAGTTGGCCCGACACGGCCTCCACGTTGGAGTCGATGGTCGCCTGGTCGAGGAGGTTGCGTTCCTCGGAGCGCCCGCTGGGGTCGCCCACCATTCCCGTGGCGCCACCCGCCAGCGCAACCGCCCGGTGGCCCGCATCCTGGAAGCGCCGAAGCATGAGCAGCGGCGTGAGGTGGCCGATGTGCAGGCTGTCGGCCGTCGGATCGAAGCCGCAGTAGACGGTGATCGGACCCTCGTCGAGACGTGACCGCAGGGCGTCGCGGTCGGTGCAGTCCTGGATCAGGCCGCGGGCCGCAAGGTCGTCGAGGATCTCAGCTTCGTTCACCCCGTCATCATTGCCGCTGGAAGCACCCGATACCGCCCTTTTCCCCTTCGAAAGCATCACCGACTGACGCCCCTTCGCCCCGACTGGCGGCCAGACTGTCGGTGTGTCGCAGCAAGCCGCCCACCGGATCAGGGCCGTCGCACGCCTCCGCCGCCCCACGGCGGCGCTGGCTGCGGTGGCTCTGATCGCCTCCGGCTGCTACGCGTACGAGACCCGCACCTTCGAGATCACCATTCCCGAGACTGCCGAGTCGTCGGTCGTCGTGGCCGGGGACGGCACCCACATCACCACGCTGGTCGCTCCACAGAACCGCACCAGCGCCCGCCTTCTCGACGAGATCCCCGAGCTCGTGCGCAACGCCGTCATCGCCATCGAGGACGAGCGCTTCTACTCCCACGACGGGGTCGACCTCAGGGCGATCATCCGGGCGGCCCGCACGAACCTCGAGGCGGGCGGCATCAGCCAGGGCGGCTCCACGATCACCCAGCAGTACGTCAAGTTGGCGATCATCGAAAACACCGAGAAGACGGCCTCCCGGAAGCTCGAGGAGGTCTGGTACGCCCTGCGGCTCGAGGACCAGTACGGCAAGGACTTCATCCTCCTCCACTACCTCAACACCGTGTACTTCGGACACGGCGCCTACGGCATCAAGGCGGCGGCCCAGACGTATTTCAACAAAGACGTCCAGGACCTGGCCGTCAACGAGGCCGCGATGCTCGCCGGCCTCATCCAGGCACCCAGTCGCTTCAACCCACTACTCAACTACGCCTCGAGCCTCCGGCGCAGCCACCTCGTACTCGACCGCATGCTCACCAACGACTTCATCACCGCCGATGAGTTCGCCGACGCCCGGGCCACCCCGCCGCAACTCGAGGAATACTCCAGCCGGCTCGACACCCGCTATGCAGCCGGACACTTCGTGGAGGAGGTCCGCCGCTGGTTCCTCGACAACGAGGCCTTCGGGGCCACACGTGCGCAGCGGGAACTGTTGCTGTTCGAGGGCGGCCTGCGCATAGAGACCACCATCGACCTCGCCCTCCAGGCCGCCGCCGAGGCCGCCGTCGAACGGCACCTCCCGGCAGGGCAGGGCCATCCTGATGCCTCGGTCGTCGTCATGGACCCGCAGAACGGCCACATCCTCGCAATGGTCGGCGGACGGGACTTCTTCGACGACGACGACGACGCCAAGGTGAACCTGGCCGTGGGCAACGGTCGCCAGGTGGGCTCGTCCATGAAGCCGATAGGCCTGGCTGCGGCGCTGGAGGCCGGGTGGGAGGTCACCGCCACCTACCAGGCCCCGAACGTGATCGAGTTCGATATCCCCGGAGCGATCGAACCGAACAACATCTGGCGCGTCAGCGGCGGTGCCACGGGCCACACCATGCCCGATGTGCCCCTGGGCGAGGAGTTGCCGGAACCCGAGTGGCTGACGCTCGTCGAGGCCACCCGGCGCTCGATCAATACCGTCTACGCCCAACTCTCGATGGCCATGGGCGCCCAGAGGGTCGCCAATATGGGCCGTCGCCTCGGGATCGTCTCCCCCATCGAGGAGGTCAACTCGAACATCCTCGGCACCTCCGACACCACCCTGCTCGACATGACCACCGCCTACAGCACCTTCGCCAACCGGGGTGTCCACAACCCACCTGCCTACGTCACCCGCGTGGTCAACGCCGACGGCACCACACTGTGGCGTTGGAAGCGGGAACAGACCCGCATCCTGGATCCCCGCCTCACCGACCAGTTGACGTGGGTGCTGGAGGGCGTCCTGGATGCCGGCACCGGGCACCGGGCGAAGCTCGAGAATCGCACGGCCGCCGGCAAGACCGGCACCACCCAGAACTATGCCGACGCCCTCTTCGTCGGATACACGCCGCAACGGGCGACCGGTGTGTGGGTGGGCTATCCGGAGGGCCAGATACCGATGGTGCCGCCGACCACCGACCGCAAGGTCTTCGGTGGCACCTATCCGGCGCTCATCTGGAAGGACGTGATGGAGGTGGCCCACTTCGGGCTCGGGGAGGAGGTGTTCGCCACGCCGCCGCCGTCCTCGACCACGACGACCACCAGGCCGCCATCCATGGCCGTGGAGACACCGGTCCTCGTCGGCCTGTCGATGGACGAGGCCCAGGTGCTCCTCGCTGCGACGGGCGAGGCTCCGACCCGCCTGCCGGACGGTTCCGAGATGCCCGGCCTCCCACCGATCCGCATCACCAGCGTGATCGAGATCCCGACCAACGACAGCGTTCCGGGGGTCATCATCGGGCAGTCGCCCGGCGTGGGCTCGACCATCCTGCCCGCCGGATCGATGGTCGTCGAGGTCGCCGTGCAACCACCGCCGGTTCCGGTCCCGACCGTCGTCGGGCTCGGTGTCGACGAGGCCGGCACCCTGCTCGCCGAGTCGGTCCTCGGCTACGAGATCACCGAGGTGGCCAACCCGGACGACCCGGAAACACCGCCCCAGACCGTCTGGCACCAGGAGCCGGTGCCGGGAACCGAGGTCCCCGAAGGATCGGTCGTGATCCTCCGGGTCACGCCTCCCGCTCCGCCGGAACCCGAGCCCGACCCCGAGGCTGATCCGGAGGCCGAACCTGGACCCGAAGCCGAAGGGCCACCGGCTACAGACACCCCGGAGGGTGGTTGAGCATGGCGTCCATCGGCACGACCGGAAGGCCCCACGCAACGCTCTCCCGGGTCGCCGCACTCGCCCTGTTCCTGTCCATGGCCGCCTTCTGGGGGTGGGCCTTCCTGATCTACGACGCACCCGGCAACCCCGATCGGCTCGAGGACCGCTCCTGGGTCGCTACTGCAGATCAGCGCTGCTCCCTCATGGCGCTTGCCGTCGGTGACCTGCCCGCCGCTGCGGATTCTGCCTCGCCGGCCCACCGGGCCGATGTGCTCGACGACGCGACGGACCTGCTCGACCAGCTCGTCGCCGACCTCAGGAGTATGGACGGGGGCACGACCGACGACCTGGTCCTCGTGGCGGGATGGTTCGACGACTGGGACATCTACCTCGCCGACCGAAGGTTCCACGCCCAGCGGCTTCGAACCGAAGGCGATGTCCGCCCCTACCTCACCGCCCTTCCATCAGGGGCCGGCAGCCACGTCGAGCGCATGAACGGCTTCGCCAGGGTGAACGACATGGAGGGTTGCCTCGACCCGGGAGACCTCTAGGCGTCCCCTGGTCCAGCCTCCAGCCGATCCAGGGCTCCCAGGGCCCGGTCCGCCAACCGCAGGAGCCCCCCGTCGACCCCGAGGCCCTCCAACTCGTCACGGTGGACCCATCGCAGCGCCTCGGACTCGTTGTTCCCGACGGGCACGGCCCCCGTGGGTGCCACCACGAGGAACCGCACGTCGTGGTGCTCGTGGGCATCCTCGGCCGGCGGATCGACCACGTGGACATCGAGGTCGACCGGCGGTTCGAGAACCCGCAGACCGGTGATCCCCGTCTCCTCGGTGGCCTCCCGCAGGGCGACCCTGGCCAGGTCGCCATCGCCGTCGGCGTGGCCGCCGGGTTGGAGCCAGCGCTGCAACTTGGTGTGGAACAGGAGCAGGATGCGCCGATCCGCCGGATCGACCACAAGGGCGGATCCGGTCAGGTGGCCCGGCCGGCAGGTGCGGTCCAGGGCGTCGTCGCATCCCTCCAGGAGTTCGAGGATCCGGTCCTGCCCGGCCCCGGGAGGGCCGTCCGACACGACCGCCCGGGGATCGACGCCGGAGCGTCCAGCCAACTCGTCGAGGCTGGGCAACCCGTTCACGCGCTCAGGTGGGCACGGACCTCGTCGGGGGGCGGGATCGGCCGGTGCTCGCCGATGGTCACGCCGACGTAGGTCACCTTCGCCGTCATCACCTGGCGGTCACCGACCGACAGGTCGAACTCGACGTCGAGGGAGGTGGTGCCCCAACGCACGACCTCCACGGTCACGTCGAGGACATCGCCGACGCCTGCCGGCCCGTGCCATTCGATGAACGCCGCCTTGAGCATGATCTCCCAACCCAGGTCCTCTAACCGGGGGGTCAACTCGCGTAGCCAGTTGTCGAAGACGTCGTCGATGTACGCCAGATAGTGCGCGTTGAACACCACGCCTTGCGGATCGACCTCGCCGTAGCGGATCCGGACCTGGGCGTGGTGGGCCATGCTCTCGCTCAGATCCGCTCGGCCTGGGCGGCCAGCCGGTCGGCAAACCGCTGCCGCTGTTCGGCGACCGGTTCGGGTCCGGCGCCACCCGGTGTGGTCCGTCGAAGAACGGCGGCACCCGGCACCAGCAGCTTCGCTGCCTCGGGACCGAGCCGTTCGTCGGCGGCGACCAGGTCGGTGAGGGTGCCACCACCGGCGAGCGCAGTGCGTACATGGCCGCCGATGACGGCGTGGGCCTCCCGGAACGGCATGCCGGCAACCACGAGGAACTCGGCGAGGTCGACGGCGGACGCATACGGGCTGTCCGCAGACTCGGACATCCGGTCGGTGTCGAACCCGAGGGTGGCCACCATGCCGTCCAGGGCCAGCAGGGTCAGCCGAATCGTGTCGCAGGAGTCGAACAGCGGCTCCTTGTCCTCCTGCAGGTCCTTGTTGTACGCCAGCGGCAGCCCCTTGAGGGATGCCAGAAGGCCGGTGAGGTTGCCGATGAGGCGGCCGGCCTTGCCCCTGGCCAACTCGGCCACGTCGGGGTTCTTCTTCTGCGGCAGCATGGACGACCCGGTCGAGAAGGCGTCGTCGAGCGCAACGAAACCGAACTCGTCGGTCGACCAGAGGACGATCTCCTCGCCCAGCCGCGACAGGTGAACGCCGAGCAGGGCCAGGGCGAACAACGCTTCGACGACGAAGTCCCGGTCTGACACCGCGTCGAGCGAGTTCTCGAAGCGAGTGGCGAAGCCGAGGTCGTCGGCCACCCCGTCTGGATCGAGCGGCAGCGAGGAGCCGGCGAGCGCGCCTGCCCCGAGTGGCGACACGTCGGCCCGATCCCGGGCGCCCAGCAGTCGGTCCACGTCGCGGGACAGCGCCCAGCCGTGGGCCAGGAGGTGGTGGGCCAACAGGACCGGCTGGGCCTGTTGGAGGTGGGTGTAGCCGGGCAGGTATGCATCTCCGGCGTCGTCGGCGCAGGCCGCCAGCGTCGCCTGCAGGCGGGCGACGAGCGCCGCCAGCTCAGCCATCTCCCGCCGCACCCACAGCCTCAGGTCGGTGGCGACCTGGTCGTTGCGGCTCCGCCCGGTGTGGAGCCGGGCGCCTGCGTCGCCGGCCAGTTCGGTGACCCTCCGTTCGACCGCCGTGTGGATGTCCTCGTCCGAGTCCACGAAGGCGAACGAGCCGTCGGACATCTCGGTCTCGACGGCATCGAGGGCTACGAGCACGGTCTCGACGTCGGCGGCTTCGAACAGGCCGACCCGGGCCAGCATCCGGACGTGTGCCCGTGAGCAGGCGATGTCCTCCCGGAACATCCTCTGGTCGAATCCGATGCTGTGGTTGAGCGCCTGGAGGGCCTCGGCGGGGCCTTCGGCGAACCGTCCGTGCCAGAGCGTTGGCATTATCCCTCCCCCTGTACCCGGGCGGCCCGTCGGGCCGCCGTCCGGAGCCGGAGTGCGTTCAGCCGGATGAAGCCCTCGGCATCCGACTGGTCGTAGGCGCCGTCGTCCTCCTCGAAAGTGGCGATCGCCTCGTCGAACAGGGTGTCGGCGGATTCCCGGCCGACGACCCCGACGTTGCCCTTGTAGAGCCGGATCCTGACCCGTCCGTTCACGAAGGCCTGGCTGTGGTCGATGGCGGCCTGGAACATCTCGCGTTCGGGGCTGAACCAGTAGCCGTTGTAGATGATCTCGGCATACCGGGGCATCATCTCGTCCTTGAGGTGGGCGACACCCCGGTCGAGGGTGATCGACTCGATGGCACGATGTGCCTTGAGCATTATCGTGCCGCCGGGTGTCTCGTAGGCACCCCTGGACTTCATTCCGACGTACCGGTTCTCGACGATGTCGGTGCGCCCGACGCCGTTGGCACCACCCACCCGGTTGAGGTGGGCCAGCACCGTTGCCGGCGACATCGGGGTGTCGTCTATCGCCACGATGTCGCCCTTTTCGTAGGTGAGGTCGAGGTAGGTGGCATCGTTGGGGGCGAGTTCGGGGCTGACCGTCCAGCGCCACATCTCGGAGGCGGGTTCGTTCCAGGGGTCCTCGAGGGGGCCTCCTTCGAAGGAGATGTGGAGCAGGTTGGCGTCCATTGAATAGGGCGACTTGGTGCCCCGCTTCATCTCCACGGGGATGCCGCGCTTTTCGGCGTAGTCCAGCAGGCTCTGTCGTGACCCCAGTTCCCACTCCCGCCAGGGGGCGATGATCCGGATATCGGGGTTCAGGGCGTAGGCACCCAGTTCGAACCGGACCTGGTCGTTGCCCTTGCCGGTGGCACCGTGGCTGATGGCATCGGCGCCGGTCTCGGCGGCGATCTCGACGAGCCTCTTGGCGATGAGCGGCCGGGCGATCGAGGTACCCAGCAGGTACTCGCCCTCGTAGACGGCGTTGGCCCGGAACATCGGGAACACGTAGTCGCGGACGAACTCCTCCCGGAGGTCCTCTATGTAGATCTCGGAGACACCCATGGCCTCGGCCTTGGCCCGTGCCGGCTCGAGCTCTTCGCCCTGGCCGAGGTCGGCCGTGAAGGTCACGACCTCGCAGCCGTAGACCTCTTCCAGCCACTTCAGGATGATCGAGGTGTCGAGCCCGCCCGAGTAGGCGAGCACGACCTTGTCGACGCTCGGTTTCATGTCACTCATGTCCTGTTTCCGTTCCTTCCACTGCCACCGTGAGGTCCCGTTCACTGGCCGGCGAGCGACCGCAGGGTAGCGGCGAGCCTCAGGCCGGTCGTGCCCTCGACGGCGAGGACGAAGATCGTGTCGTCGCCGGCCACGGTGCCGAGGATCTCCTCGTGTCCGGACCGGTCGATCGCCGAGGCGACCACGTGTGCCGACCCCGGAGGCGTCCGCAGGACCACGAGGTTGCCCGAGTGCACCACCTCGGCCACCCATTCGCCCATGACCCGCCGGAGGTGGCTCTCGGGGGCTACCTGCTCGGCGGGATGTTCGGGGATGGCATAGGCGCTGCCTCCGCCCGGCAACCGGACCTTGACGGCGCCGAGGTCGCCGAGGTCCCGTGAGACCGTCGCCTGGGTCGCCTCGATTCCCGCTTCCGCGAGCAGGTCCACGAGTTGTGTCTGGCTGTTGACCGGTTGGTCGGCCAGCAACTTCGCCACCCGGTGCTGTCGCTGTGTCTTGTTCATGCGCTGATCCCATCGCTCGCTGCCTCGCCCAGCAACCAGGCCAACAGGCCCCTTGCGGCGTGCATCCGGTTCTCGGCCTGCTGCCAGACCCGGCTGGCGGCCCCGTCGACGGCTCCGCTCGTGACCTCCTCGCCCCTGTGGGCGGGCAGGCAGTGCAGGAAGTGCACCTGGTCGCCTGCGGCGGCGAGCAGCCGCTCGTCGACCTGGTAGCCCTCGAAGTCGGAGAGCCGCCGGGTGCTTTCTTCCTCCTGGCCCATCGAGGTCCAGACGTCGGTGTACACGATGTCGGTGCCCGCGACGGCCTCTTCCGGCCGTTCGAACCCGGCCACGACCACACCGGCGGCAGCCAGGCGGTCGGTGTCGACCTCGGTGGGCCGGTAGCCGGGCGGGCCTGTGAAACGGACCTCCATGCCGAGCATCCCGGCTGCCAGGGCGAGCGACCGGAAGACGTTGTTGCCATCTCCCACGTAGGTGACGCTCCGACCCTCGAGGGTGCCGAGGAGTTGCCGCATTGTCAGCACGTCGGCGAGGGCCTGCAGCGGGTGGGCGGCGTCGGAGAGCATGTTGACGACGGGCACCAGGTCGAGGGCCGCCATACGCTCCACCGTCGAGTGGGCGAAGACCCGGGCGCCGATGGCACCGTGGAAGCAGGCGAGGGTGTTGGTGACGTCCTCGACCGACTCCCGGGTATCGAGGCCGACCTCAGAGGCCTGGATGTACATGGGATGCCCACCGAGTTGGACGACGGCCATCTCCATCGAGTTGCGGGTGCGGGCAGAGGGCTTTTCGAACAGCAGCGCCATGCCCCGGCCGTCGAGCACCTGTGGCGGTGCCGGCTCGACGGCGAGGTCGAGCACCCGCGAGAGTTCTGCGGGGGTCAGGTCGTCTACTTCCAGCAGGTGCCTCATGCGATGGCCTCCCTGTCTCCGGCAAGCACACTGCCCAGGATCGCCACACCCTCGGCCAACTCGTCGTCGGTCACTGTAAGGGGCGGTGCCAGCCTCAGGGCGGTCGACGTGATGCCGTTGACCACCAGGCCGACATCGAGGCAGGCCCGTGCCACGTCGGGGCCGGTGCGGCCGTCGAGTACGTCGGGGTCGAGTTCGGCAGCCAGGAGCAGGCCGAGGCCCCGGACGCCGATGACGCCCGGCAGGGCCTCCAGGAGGACGGTGAGGGCCGCACCCTTGGCCGCAGCACACGCCGGGGCGTCGATCTCCTCCATGACCCGGAGCACCTCCCTGGCTGCCGAGGCGGCGAGGGGCTGCCCACCGAAGGTGGAACCGTGGTCGCCGGGTGAGAATGCCGCCGCCACTTCGGCGGTGGCCCAGACGGCGCCGATCGGGACGCCGTTGCCGAGCGCCTTGGCGACGGTGACGATGTCGGCCCGGATGCCGGCGTGGTGGAAGCCGAACCACCGACCGGTACGACCGAGGCCGGTCTGGACCTCGTCGAGGATCAGGAGGATGCCCCGCTCGTCGCAGAGCCGCCGGATGCCTACGAGGAAGTCGACGTCGGCCGGGTTGACCCCTCCCTCACCCTGGAGGGACTCGAGCAGGATCGCCCCGACGGTGGGGTCGAGGACCGACTCGAAGGCTTCGAGGTCGTTCCAGGCGGCGTGCCGGAAGCCCTCGGGCAGCGGCTGGAAGGGCTCGTGCTTCTCGGGCTGGCCGGTGGCGGCCAGGGTGGCGAGGGTCCGTCCGTGGAACGACCGGAAGGCCGACAGGACGACGTGGCGGCCCCTTCCCTGGTGCTTGCGGGCCAGCTTGATGGCGGCCTCGTTGGCCTCGGCGCCGGAGTTCTGGAACAGCACCCGGCCCGGCGTCGCCTCGCCGGTCCCCGACCGGACCAGGGAATCGAGCCGGGCGGCCACCTCGAGGTGCGGTTCGGTGTCGAACAGGTTGGAGACGTGGAGCAGCGTCCCGGCCTGGGTGGCGAGGGTCGCCGCCACCCGTGGGTGGCTGTGGCCGAGGCTGGTGACCGCCAGGCCGCAGAGGAAGTCGAGGTACCGCTTTCCGGAGTCGTCGAACAGTTCGGTGCCCTGCCCCCGGACGAACGTGACCGGCGGGTCGCCGTAGTTGTCCATGAGGAGTCGTTCGCCGCTCATGACGGCGTCCCTTCGCCACGGGCGGGGGTGTCGGGTCCGCCGCCCACCGGGAACACCATGGTCCCGATGCCGGCGTCGGTGAACAGCTCGAGTAGCAGCACGTGCGGGATTCGCCCGTCGACCATGTGCGCCGAGCCGACCCCGGCGTTGACGGCGTCGAGGCACGCCTGGGCCTTGGGGGTCATGCCGCCTTGGATGGTTCCGTCGGCCATGAGCACCCCGAGCCGCTCGACGTCGAGCCTCGAGATGAGGGTGTCGGGGTCTTCGGCGTCGGCCCGGAGGCCCTCGATGTCGGTCAGGTAGAGGATCCGCTCGGCGCCGAGTGCCCCGGCCAGTGCGGCCGCCACCGTGTCGGAGTTGATGTTGTAGGCCTGTCCGCTCATGTCGGCTCCGATGGTCGAGACGACGGGGATGAGGTCTTCGGCGAGGAGTCGCTCGACGATGCCAGGGTTGACCGATTCGACGTCGCCGACGAATCCAAGTTCGGGGTCCCTGGCGGTCGCCCGGATGAGGCCGCCGTCCTCGCCCGACAGCCCTACGGCGAGCGGACCGTGCACGTTGATGCCCGACACGATGTCCCGGCTGACCTTGCCGACCAGGACCATGCGGGCGACGTCGAGCGTGGCGGCGTCGGTGACCCGGAGGCCGTCCCGGAACTCGGACTCGAGGCCCAGGCGTTCCATCAACTCGCCGATCTGCGGGCCGCCGCCGTGCACGACGACCGGCCGGATCCCGACCGAGTGCATGAGCACGATGTCCTCTGCGAACCGGGCCGCCAGGTCCTCGTCGACCATGGCGTTTCCGCCGAACTTGACGACGATGACCGAGCCCTTGAACCGTTGGATGTAGGGCAGGGTCTCGATGAGGACGGCGGCCCGCCGCTCGGGGGAGAACTGTTCGGTGCCGGGGTTCATCTCAGTTCTCCTCAGGAGGTCCGCATGTTCTCGTCGATGTAGGCGTGGCTGAGGTCGGTGGTTACCACCCGTGCCGTGCCGGTGCCCTGGCCGAGGTCGACGTCGAGGTCGAGGGTCCGTCCGGCCATGTGCGACTCCAGGGCGACGGCATCGACGGCCCGGGCCTCGCCGCCGGCGTAGACGACCTGCCCGCCGTACGAGATCGTGATCGTGTCGGAGTCGAAGGCGATGCCGGCAGCGCCCATTTCGGCGGCGATGCGACCCCAGTAGGGGTCCTCGCCGTACCAGGAGCACTTGACCAGTTGGCAGTTGGCGGTGTCCCTGGCTCCCTTGGCGGCCTCGGCGTCGCTGGCTGCACCGGTGACGGTGAGGAACACCGTCTTGGTCGAGCCTTCGGCGTCGTCGGCCATCTGGACGGACAGCGACAGGCACGCATCGGCCAGCGCCGCGCCCAGTGCATCGGGATCGACCGGCCCGGCGGTCCCGTTGGCGAGCAGCAGCACCGTGTCGTTGGTGGACTCTGCGCCGTCGACGGTCAGGCAGTTGAAGCTGGTGCCGACTGCAGTCCGGAGTAGTTCGGTGGCGGTGGCGGGGTCGACCTCGGCGTCGGTGGTGAGCACGGCGAGCATCGTGGCCATGTTGGGTTCGAGCATCGCCGCGCCCTTGGCGATGCCGCCGACGGTGAAGCCTTCGCCGACGACGACGGCGCTCCGTGGCACCGTGTCGGTCGTCATGATCGCCGTGGCGGCGGCCGCTCCCCCGTCCTCGGACAGATTGGCAGCTGCGGTGGTGATCCCTCCCAGGATGGCGCCCATCGGAAGCGGGTAGCCGATCCAGCCGGTCGAGCAGACGAGGACCTCCTCGGTGGCACAACCCAACTCAGCAGCCGTGGCGGCAGCCATCTGGCGGGCGTCGGCCATGCCCTGCGCCCCGGTGGCGGCGTTGGCGTTGCCGCTGTTGAGGACCACGGCTGCGGCCTTCCCGCCGGTCGCCGCCAGGTGCTCCCGGCAGACCAGCACGGGAGCAGCGGTCATCTTGTTCGACGTGAACACACCGGCAGCGGTGACCGCTGCGCGGTCAGCGGTGGCGACCAGCGCCAGGTCGGGGACGCCCGAAGGCTTGATGCCGCAGGTGGCGCCGCCGGCCACGAATCCCGGGGTGCTGGTGACGCTCACGGGTAGAGCCCTATCGACGGGAGGCCGGCCGCCTCTTCGAGGCCCAGAGCCAGGTTGGCACACTGCACGGCCTGTCCGGAGGCGCCCTTGACGAGGTTGTCGATGGCACACAGGACGACCAGCAGGCCGGTCCGGGGGTCGACCCGGGCGGTGAGGTGCGCCGTGTTGGCACCGAGCGTGGCCTTGGTCGAGGGCGACCGTTCATCGACCACGATGAACGGCTCGTCGGCGTAGAAGTCGGCCAACAGTCCCAGGGCGGCCGAGGTATCGAGGGCGCCGGTCGGCCTCGCGTAGCAGGTGGCCAGGATGCCCCGGTTCATGGGTGCCAGGTGCGGGGTGAACAGGACCGACACCCCGTCGACGCCGGTGCCGTCGGGCCGTGTGCCGACCACCTGTTCCATTTCGGGCGTGTGCCGGTGCCCGGACAAGCCGTAGGCGGCGTAGTCCTCGTCGACGGCGCAGAAGGTGGTGTGGGGCTTCGGGGGCCGTCCGGCGCCGGATACGCCGCTTGCGGCGTCGACCACGATGCCGGCGGGCTCGACGTGGCCTCCCCACACGAAGGGTGCGAGGGCCAGGGCCGCCGATGTCGGGTAGCAGCCGGGGACGGCGACCAGCGACGCCCCGACGATCGTCGACCGGTAGAGCTCGGGCAGCCCATAGGCGAAGTCGGCAAGCAGGTCGGGTGCAGTGTGCGGCTCGTCGTACCACTCGGGGTACAGGGAGGCGTCCCGCAGCCGGAAGTCGGCCGCCAGGTCCACCACGTGTCCGACCCGGGAGACCAGGTCGGGGACGAGGGCCTGCGAGGCGCCGTGGGGCAGGCCGAGGAACACGAGGTCGCAGCCGTCGGCCGTCGCGGCGTCGACGGCGGCGAACGTCAGGTCGCCGTAGTGGGCGGCGAGGCTCGGGTAGAGGTCGGCCACGGCCGTGCCGGCCTGGGTGTCGCCGGTGGCGACGACCACGTCGAGGTCCGGATGGGCGGCACAGAGCCGCAGCAGTTCGGCCCCGGTGAACCCCGAGGCCCCGATGATCCCGACGGAGGCCATTTCACAATCATACGGTATGCCGCATCATCATGCAACATCTTCATGCATCTGCCTGCATGAACCGTCTCGGTCAGCCTCCGGCGGACACCACGACCTTTCCTACCACCTGGCGGTCTGCGATGTCCTGGATCGCCCTCGCCGCATCGGTGAAGCCGTACACGGGATGCAGGAGCGGGTCGACGGCGCCCGTCTCCGCCAGGGCGAACAACTCCCCCATCTGGCGGCCCAGGGACTCGGGATCGCGGGCCAACGACGCCCCCCAGTGCACGCCCACCACCGAATAGTTCTTCAGCAGCACGTGGTTCGTGGCGATCTCCGGGATCCCGGCCACGAAGCCGATGACCAGCAGCCGGCCGTTCCATGCCATGCAGCGCCGAACCTGCTGGAACACTTCGCCACCCACTGGGTCGTAGGCCACGTCGACACCGCCGCCGCCGGTCAACTCGCGCACCCGCTCGACCAGGTCGTCGACCTGGCGGTGGTCGATCACCTCGTCGGCGCCCAGCGCAGCACATGCCGCCACCTTCTCCGGCCCGCCCGCCACGGCGATCACCCGCGCCCCTGCTGCCAGCCCCAACTGGATCGCCGCCGAACCCGTCCCGCCCGAGGCGCCCGTGACCAGCAGGGTCTCGCCCGGCTGCAACTGCGCACGATCGTGCAGGGCGTACCAGGTGGTGCAGTAGTTGGTCGGCAGGGCCACCGCCTGCTCCGGGGCCACCCCGTCGGGCACGACGAACGCCGTACCGGCACCCACCGCTGCCTGGTCGGCCAATGCACCGCCGAGGCTCACAACCCGCTGGCCGACCTCCAGGCCCCCGACGCCATCGCCGACGGCGGCCACACGGCCGACCACCTCAGCGGCAGGACTGAAGGGCAGCGGAGGCTTCACCTGGTACTCACCCCGGCACTGCAGGACGTTCGGGAAGGCGAGGCCCACCGCTTCGACATCGAGCACCACCCGTCCGGTTCCGGCCTCCGGCACCTCGACCTCGTCCAGGACGAGGCGATCGATCGGGTCACCCAGTTCATGTACCTGCCAGCAGCGCATGGGCCGAACGTAGTCGTCGCCCGCAGCGGGGAATTGGTCGGGCGTCAGCCCCGTAGGGTGGCAGGCAGCGAGCCCTGCACCGCTTCTATGCAGCGCTGGCGCAGTTCGGCCACCTCGACATCGGTAAGCGTCCGGTCCGTGGCCTGGAGGCGCAGGGCGAATGCGAGGCTGCGCCGCCCCTCTCCCACGGCTTCTCCCCGGTACACGTCGAACAACGACAGGTCGACGAGCAGCTCGCCGGCCGACTCCCGGATGCAACGGCCCACGGCATCGGCTGGGGTGCCCTCGTCGACCTCGAAGGCCAGGTCGATGTCGGACGACGGGTAGCGGCTGAAGCCCGCATAGGGCCTGTCCCCGTGCGGCAGGTCGAACAGCCTGTCGAGGTCGACCTCCAGCCAGGCCACCCGCTCGGCCACCCCATAGGCCTCGAGGACGCCGGGGTCGACCTCGCCAACGTGGCCGACCGGGGTGCCCGCCACGTTGATGCGGGCAGTGCGGGAGGGGTGCAGGCCGGGTACGGCCTCGGCGACCAGCGAGTAGTCGCGTGCGGCCAGGGCGTCGGCAAGTGCCGACCAGACCGCCACGGCATCGCCGGCCCCATGGCCCGCCAGCGCCACGGCCAGGTACTCCCGCTCATCGGGAAGGGGCTGTTCGGAGGCGGGTTGCCGGTAGACGTGGCCTACCTCGAAGATGCCGAGCCCGGTGAGCCTGTGGGAGGCGTTGTAGGCCAGCGTCTTGAGGATCCCGGGCCGTAGTGATGCCCGCATCACCGACTCCTCGGCGACGAGGGGGTTGGTGACCGTGATGCCGTCCGATGTCAGGCCCGCCGCCTCGAGATCGCCGGGTGCGAGGAACGGCACGGGCATGACCTCGTCGAGGCCCAGCCCGGCCATGGTGGAACGGACCGTGCGCCGGTCGACCTGGTAGGGCGTGAGGTGGCCGGTGAGTGTCGACCGGGGCACCGTGCGCTCGATCCTCGAGTAGCCGTGGACCCGGGCAACCTCCTCGATCACGTCGATCTCGGTGCTGCTGTCGGGCCGGAAGCTCGGGATGTCGACATCCAGGTCGTCGCCGGCCGGTTCGGCCCCGAACTCGATGGATTGGAGCACGTCGGCGATCCGGTCCCGCCCCAGGTCGGTACCCAGGATGGCATTGACCCGGTCGGTGCGGACCCGGATGGTCTCGCGTGCCGGCAGGTTGCCCCGTGCATCGACGAGGTCGGGGGCCAGCGTGGCGCCTGCGGGCGCCAGCAGTTCGGCGAAGCGCCGCATGGCCAACTCGACGACACCCGGGTCGCAACCCCGCTCGAAGCGGGCGGAGGCCTCGCTGCGCAGGCCGAGGCGACGGGCACTCGTGGCGATGGTCATCGGATCCCACCAGGCCATCTCGAGGGCCACGGAGGTGGTCCCATCGTCGATCTCGGTGTTTGCACCGCCCATGATCCCCGCGATGCCGATGGCCACGTCGTCGCCGTCGGCGATCACGCCGTCGGCGGCCGTGAGCGTGCGTTCGACGCCGTCGAGGGTTTCGATGACCTCCCCGTCGGCGGCCCGCCGGATCCGGAAGGCACCACCGGCGACCCGTGCGAGGTCGTAGGTGTGGTTGGGCTGGCCCAACTCGAGCATCACGTAGTTCGAGACGTCGACCACGCTGTTGATGGGCCGTTGTCCGAGGGCGTTGAGGCGGTTGGCCAGCCAGCGGGGCGAGGTGCCGACCGAGACCCCGTCGAGGATCCGGAGTCCGAAGCGACCACAGAGGCCGGGGTCGAGGATCTCGACCGAGACGCGGCCGGCGGCAGCGTCACCCGATTCGGGGACATCAGGCTCGGGGATGGCGAACGGCAGGCCCTGGCGGGCCGCCAGGTCCCTGGCAACGCCGACAACGGACATGGCATCGGGCCGGTTGGGGTTGACCTCGAGGTCATAGAGCACATCGGACCGCAGGTCGAGCGCCTCGGTCAGTGCGGCACCCGGAGACGCTTCGGTGTCGAGGAGCATGATGCCGTCGTCATCGTCGCCGAGACCGATCTCGGTCGACGCGCAGAGCATGCCGTTGGACCATTCTCCCCGCATCTTGCGACGGGCGATCTCCATGCCACCGGGCATGACCGTGCCCAACGGGGCCAGGGGCACCAGGTCACCCACCGACATGTTGAAGGCGCCGCAGCAGACCTGGAGCGCCTCGCCGTCGCCGGCGTCGACGTCGACCAGTTGGATCCGGTCGGCATCGGGGTGGGGGCGCAGGCCGAGCACCCGGGCCACGACGATGCCGTCGAGACCCTCGCCCAGCATCGACACCTCCTCGACCGCCAGGCCGAGGTCGCTGAGCTGGTCGCCGACCTGCTCCGGGTCGCCCTCGATGGGGGCGAAGTCGCGCAGCCACGACAGCAGGACCCTCATGCGGTAGCCCCCATCAGAACTGCCCCAGGAAGCGGTGGTCGTTGCGGAACAGCTCGCGCAGGTCGTCGATCCCATGGCGCATCAGGGCCAGGCGGTCCAGCCCGAAGCCGAAGGCGAAGCCCGACCACTCCTCGGGGTCGAGGCCACAGGCGCTCAGTACCTGGGGATGCACCATGCCGCATCCGGCCAACTCCAGCCAACTGCCGTCCGGGCGGCGTATGTCGAACTCGGCCGACGGCTCCGTGAACGGGAAGTACGAGGGCCGCAGGCGTGAGGTGAACTCGGACCCGAAGTAGGCGGTGGTGAACGCATCGAGCGTGCCGGCCAGGTCGCCGAAGGTTATGCCCCTGTCCACGACCAGGCCCTCGATCTGGTGGAACACCGGCATGTGGGTGGCGTCGGCGGTGTCGCTGCGGAACACCCGGCCCGGCATGATCGAGTAGATCGGCGGCTCCTGTTCCTCCATGACCCGGATCTGGACCGGCGACGTGTGGGTGCGCAGCAGGGTGCTCTGCGGTTCGCCGTAGTCGACGTAGAGCGTGTCGTACATGTCGCGGGCCGGGTGGTCGGACGGGAAGTTGAGGGCACCGAAGTTGTGCCACTCGTCCTCGATCTCAGGCCCCTCGGCAACCGTGTAGCCCATTCCGACGAACAGGTCCTCGAGTCGTTCCCAGGTCTGGGTGACGACGTGGCGGTGGCCGGGGCGGCGACCCCGGTCGAACTCGGTCAGGTCGAGGCGCTCGGCTTCGAGCACCACGGAACGTGCCCCGGCGGCCACTTCGACGCGACGGTCGGCGACCAGGCGTTCGATCTCGGTCCGCACCTCGTGGACCCGGCGACCCGTCTCCTTGCGCTGGTCGGGCTCCATGTCGCCCAACTGGCTGCGGACGGTGGCCAACAGGGACTTCCTCCCCAGCAATTCGGCGTCGACGGCGGCGAGGGCGTCGAGGTCTGAAGCGTCCGCAACGGCGGCGGCGGCATCGATGAGGTGTGCGTCGAGGTCCAGGTCCATCAGGGGCAATCGGCTGCTGCAACGGTCGCCGCGAGGCTAGGGCAGACGGCCACCCCGGGGGATGACCATTGCCAGAGGTCCGGGACGGCGGTCATCGGGTGGCGAGGGCGTAGAGCAGCACCGAACCGGCGACGGCGACGTTCAGCGACTCGCCGACCCCGGTCGTGGCAACGGTGACGAGGCCGGCGCAACGGCCGACGACGGCCTCGGACAGGCCGTGGGGCTCGTTGCCGAGAAGGAGTGCCACGCTCCGGTCGTCAGGTACCTCCGTGGGTGCGACGCCACCCTCTGCAACGCTCCCCCAGCAGTGACGGCCCGAGGCCTCCAACCGCTCGAGAGCCTGCCCGACGGCATCCTCGCCCTCGATCACGGCGAAGGGGAGCCGGAACAGCGAACCGGCCGTGGCCCGGACGCACTTCGGGTTGTAGGGATCGACACCACCGGCGAAGACCATGCCCGATGCACCGAAGGCCTCGGCGGACCGAACGAGGGTGCCGGCGTTCCCCGGGTCGGCCAACTCGGCCAGGACGACGACCACCCCGCCGACAGGCAGGTCGGCGACGGGCACGTCGTGGCGCTCGACCACGGCCAACGCCGGTTGCGAAGAGCGCGTCGTGGTCAGGCCGTCGAACAGGGCGTCGTCGACGAGACGGCACGGAACGGCAGATCCCTCGGCTGCTGCGACGACCTCGGATGGGGCCGCATCAGCGGGGACGAGGACCAGATCGACGCCGAGTCCGGCTGCCAGGGCTTCACCGACGAGCGTCGGTCCCTCGACGAGGTAGGTGCCCTCCCGGCGTCGAAACGCCCGATCACGGGCCAGGCGGCGGACGCGCGACAGGGCCGGGTTCCGACCACCGACACTTTCGGTCACCGGTCGGGTCCGGTGACAGCCTGCAGCCTGCTCAGGCAGCGTCGACCGAACCGACAGCCGACTCGACCAGCGAGGCGAACGCCTGTGGGTCGGTCACCGCCAGGTCGGCGAGGACCTTGCGGTCCACCTCGATGCCGGCCTCGCGCAGGCCCGACACGAAGCGGCTGTAGGTCGTGCCCTGCTGCCGGCAGGCGGCGTTGATGCGCTGGATCCAGAGCCGGCGGAACTGGCCCTTCCGGGCCCGGCGATCGCGGAACGCGTAGTTCCCCGAGTGCATGACCTGTTCGTTGGCGGCGCGGAAGGAACGGCTCTTGTTGCCGTAGTAGCCCTTTGCCTCTTCGAGGATGGCGCGGTGCTTCTTCCTGGCGTGGACGGCTCGCTTGACCCTGGCCATGGTGTGACTCCTTGTTGACGGGGTGTGATCGTGGGGTGGGACGGTCCGGCGGTCGTTGCCGATTGCCGTCGTGTCGAGTTCGGGTATTCAGATGCCGAGTTGCTTGCGCACGGTCTTGGCGTTCGACGGGTGGACGTCGCTCTCCTTGTTGAGGCGCCTCTTGCGCTTGGGTGCCTTCTTCTCGAGCATGTGGTTGAGGTTGCTGTTGCGTCGCTTGAGGCGACCGGTTCCGGTCACCTTGAAGCGCTTGGCAGCGCCACGGTGGGTCTTCATCTTCGGCATGTGGTGCTCCTTGTCGTGGTTCGGGTGTGCTGTGCGTCTTGCTCAGGAAGCCTCGGCGGCGTCCTCTGCTTCGGCGACTTCGGCGACTTCGGCAACCTCGGCGGCTTCGGCCTCGGCGGCTTCGGCTTCGGCTTCGGCTTCGGCGGCCTCTGCCTCGGCGGCTGCCCTGGCCTCTGCCTCGGCATGCTCCCTGGCAACGGCCTCCTCGCGCTGGCGGCGGGTGGCCTGACCGGGACCGAGCAGCATCGTCATGTTGCGCCCCTCCAACTTGGGATAGGTCTCGATGCGACCGACGTGCTCCACCGCCTCCGCCACCCGGTCGAGGATCCGACGTCCCAACTCGGGGTGCTGCATCTCCCGGCCACGGAACATGATCGTCACCTTCACCTTGCTGCCGTCACCCAGGAACTCCTCGACCTTCCTGGTCTTGGTGTCGAAGTCCCCGGGACCGATCTTGGGCCGGTACTTCATCTCCTTGACCAGGATGTGTGTGGCCTTCTTGCGGGATTCCTTGGCCCGTTGGGACTGCTCGTACTTGTACTTCCCGTAGTCCATGATCCGACAGACCGGTGGATCGGCCTTGTCGGCCACCTCCACGAGGTCGAGGTCGAGGTCATGGGCCATTGCGATCGCCTCCGGGAGGGGACGGACGCCGATCTGGTCACCTTCGGGTCCGACGAGCCGCACCTCGCGTGCGCGTATGCGGTCGTTGATCCGGGGCTCCTGGTTGGCTGGCGTTGCTATTGCTCGTCGCTCCTGTGCGTCACGCAGGTTCCTTTCCTGGTGGGATATGGGAACGCCTCCCCGGCTCCCGATGTCGAACATGTCGACGCCGAAAACGGAAGAAGGCGGGTGTCGGAAAGCCGACACCCGCCCGTTGCACCGGGACCGACCAACGCCCCGGGCACAGGAGATGACCTGCGATTCCGTGGGTGCCTGTCAGCCACCGACTGCATCGGCGGCGAAGAACCCGGCTCACCGTGGGTGGCCGGGTGGGGAGAACCCCGCTTTCCGCTCTGTTGTGGCCTCCTAGAGTACCAAGGTCGCCTCCGACATGGAACCGGAGGCGCGTCGCCACCTCCGACCCATGACTGGACGCAACCCATGAGCACCCTCTGGACCCCCGACGGTGAGCATCCCGTCGGCTCCGAAGCAGCCCCTTCGGATGATCCCTCCCGCGACGCCCTGTCCCCAGAGGAGGCAGAACGCGCCGAGGCCCTCGCACGCGAGATGGCGGCCGTGCAGGAACAGCTCGCCGACACGCCAGCCGATGTCATCGTGTCGACCCACCTCATGGGGCTCTTCGAACTCGGGGCCATCCACCTGTCGCAGCAACCCCCGAACCTGTCCCAGGCGGCCCTGGCGATCGACGCCATGGGAGCCGTGGTCGACCGCCTACAGGGCCGCCTGGGCGAAAACGAGGAGACGCTGCGCGGGGCCCTAAACCAGATACGGCTCGCCTACGTCGGCGTCCAGCAGGCGGAAGATGCACCCGAGGGCGAAGTCGCCCCCGAGGAGGACACCGATCCCGCCGACGCCTGAGCCCACTCCGGGGCCCGCCGGCCTTCAGTGGACGATCTTGGACAGCGGCAGTTCGAGGATGTCGGTGGCCCCGGCATCCCGCAGGTCCGGGATCAGCACGTTGATCTCGGTCTTGGCCACGACCGTCTCGACGGCATAGCCGGTACCGCCGAACAACTCGTTGACGGTGGGCGACTTCATGGACGGGATGAGCTCGATGACCCGGTCGAGTCCCTCGGCCGGCACGTTCATCTTCACCAGGACCTTGCCCCGGGCCTCGAGGGCACCCTGTAGCAGAGTGAGGAGCTGCTCCATGGCGTGGCGCTTCCCGGGGTCGGCGTGGGCTGCCGGGTTGGCGATGAGCTCCGTGTAGCTCGTGAGGATCGTGTCGACCACCTTGAGGCCGGCTGCCCGCAGGGCCCGGCCGGTCTCGGTGATGTCGACCACGGCGTCGACGATGTCGGGCACCTTCGCCTCGGTGGCACCGTAGGAGAGCCGGATGTCGGCATCTACGCCCTGTTCGGCGAAGTACCGGCGTGTCAGCTCCGGGTATTCGCTGGAGACCCGGACACCGTCCGGGAGGTCGGACACCGACTCGTGCGGAGAGTCGCCGGGGACGGCCACGACGATCCGGACGGGGCGCGCCGTCGCCTTCGAGTAGTGGAGTTCGCCGAGCGAGACGACATCGCTGCCCGTCTCCTCGATCCAGTCGCGGCCGGTGATGCCGAGGTCGAAGAGGCCGTCGGCCACATAGGTCGGGATCTCCTGTGGACGCAGGATGCGGACGTCGTCGACCCGCGGGTCGGCGATGGACGCCCGGTAGTCCACCGAGGAACTCCGGTCGACCGCCAGGTCGGCGGCCTCGAACAGCTCGAAGGTCGCCCTTTCGAGGGAGCCCTTGGGAAGCACCAGTTTCAGCACGGGACGAACCTACCCGGCGCCATGGCCGCTACCCCCGTGGATTTCCCGTCCGACCCCGAAACGGCTCAGGACCCGTCGAGGACCAGGTCCAGCCGAAGGTCGTCGCCGAGTGCGGCCACCGAGGCGAAGCGCCCCCGGCGCAACTCGGCCATCGTGGGTGCACCCGGGCCGGCCAGAAGCGGCAGACCGTCGTCGCCGCCCAGCAGTGCCGGGGCGACGTACACGACGTAGCGGTCCACCAGCCCTGCCCGGTGGAACCGGCCGGCGACATCGGCACCGCCCTCCACCAGCAACTGGAGGACGCCTTCGCCCCCCAGGCGGTACAGCAGGTCCTCGAGCGGCCCCTCGTGGGACTCGGCCGGCTGGACGCCGGCGTCATCGGACACGGGGCCGAGCACGATACGCCGGGGATCGTCGGCCGGTCCTCCCTGTTCCGGCGACCAGTCGCGGACGGTGAGGGCTGGATCGTCGGATCGGATCGTGCCCGCTCCCACACATACGGCATCGCTCTCGGCACGGAGCCGGTGGACGTCGGTGCGCGCCTCCTGGCCGGTGATCCAGGCGCTGGAACCGTCCGGTGCTGCAATGCGGCCGTCGAGCGTCGACGCCAGCTTGAGAACCACGTAGGGGCGACCGGTACGGCGCTGGTGAAGGTAGGCCGCCAGCTGCTCGGTGACATCTGCTGCTGCAATGCCCTCGACGACCTCGACGCCGCCCTCGCTCAGGTGCGCCAGGCCCCGTCCGCCCACCTCGGGATCCGGGTCGGCCACGCCCACCACGACACGGGCGATGCCGGCCCCGAGGATCGCCTCGGTGCACGGGCCCGTACGGCCCTGGTGGTCACACGGCTCGAGCGTCACGTAGAGGGTCGCTCCCTGCGCCGAGGTTCCTGCATCTGCCAGGGCGTGGACCTCTGCATGGGGTCCGCCCGGTGGGCTGGTTGCACCCGTGCCGACCACCGAACCGTCGGCGACCACCACCGCTCCGACCCAGGGGTTCGGCGACGTGGAGTGGCG
>DCXR01000053.1:67244-75388 GCA_002329075.1 Candidatus Neomicrothrix sp. UBA2131 | reverse complement strand
TGGCCCGGATGGGGATCGGCGTTGTCGACCAGGAGGCGCACAGCGTGGGGAACCACGTCGACGACGGCCTCGAGGCACTCGACGCAGCCCCGTCTGGACCCCGGGGTGTTGAGCACGAGTGTGGTACCGATGGTGCCGGCAACACCACGGGAGAGACGCCCCAGGGGGTTGGCGAGCCGCATCGCCTCGGCCAGGCCGGGCGCTTCGCGGTCGAGCACCACCCGGGTGCCCTCCGGCGTCAGGTCCCTCGGCCCGAATCCGGTGCCCCCGGTCGTAACGATCACGCCGTGGAAGCCCTCGGCCAGTCGGGAAATGGTCGAGGCAACCGACTCGACGCCGTCGGTGCACACGGCCCGTTCGATGATCGTCCAGCCCTCGTCGGACATGCGGGCCTCGAGGGCGGCCCCGGAGAGGTCCTCGCGGGTTCCGTGGACGACCCCGTCGGAAACGGTGAGGACCTTGGCCGCCATCACCGGCCCGTCGGGTTCGTTCATGCCGCGAGGGTACCGGGGCGGCTTCGAACGCCCGATTCCACCACTAGCGTGCCCGTAATGGGCGTCGACGAACTGGCCGGCTACTCGATCGACGAGTTCGCCCACGGAGGCGTCTCCCGGACCGTGCTGCGTACCGGTGAGGGTCCTGCGGTCATCGTGATGGCCGAGATGCCCGGAATCACCCCGAGCGTCGCCGACTTCGGCAGGCGGGTGGCCGAGATCGGCTGCACGGCCGTACTTCCCTCCCTGTTCGGAACGATCGGCCGCGAGCCCTCGTTCGGCTACCTGCTTTCGAGCCTGACGAGGGGTTGTGTCTCACGCGAGTTCACGTCGCTCGTCCGACGACGCACCTCTCCCGTCACCGACTGGCTCCGCGCCCTCGCCGCCTACGAGCACGGTCGGTGCGGGGGCCCCGGCGTCGGCGCCGTCGGCATGTGCTTCACCGGGGGCTTCGCCCTCGGAATGATGCTCGACGAACGGCTCATCGCCCCGGTCCTCAGCCAGCCGTCGCTGCCACTCCCCATCGGGAGGCGGCGGCGCAGCGACCTGGGCATCTCCGACAGCGACCTCGAGGTGGCAAAGCACCGGGTCGACGCCGGCACCTGTGTGCTGGGCCTACGGTTCGCCCTCGACTCGATGGCTCCCAGCGAGCGCTTCGAACGTCTCGCCGAGGAGTTCGGCGACGGGTTCATAGGGATCGAGATCGACAACAGGCCCGGCAACGCCCACCGGATCGGACCCCGTGCACACTCGGTGCTGACCGAGGACCTGGTCGACGAACCCGGACACCCGACCCGGGACGCCCTCGATGCGGTGCTGGGCCATCTGGCCACCCGGCTCCTGCCGGCCTGACGCTGCTCGGGCCCTCAGCCCGGTCTGTACCGGAACACGGCCATGCCTTCGCTGTCGAGGTCCTGTGGCAGCAACAGGCCACCTGAGCCGAACGGGCGCCATGGAGCACCGGGAGGGTCTGCGTGCAGGTCGACGACGGACCGGATGCGCTCGTCGACCCCGGTCGTCTCGGCGGCGGTGACCGTGCACACGCTGTAGATCAGCCGACCGCCGGGCCGCACCAGGGTGACCGCTGCCTCGAGGAGCCCTACCTGCAGGTCGGCGAGTCGCCCGATGTCTTCGCGCTCGATGCGCCAGCGTGCGTCGGCCCGTCGCCGCAGGACCCCGAGCCCGGAACACGGGGCATCGACGAGCACCCGATCGAACGACGCCCGGCGGAACGGGGGCCGGACGCCGTCGGCCTGGACGAGGTGGCAACCGACCCCCAGGCGCTCGGCGTTGTCCCCCACCAGACGCAGGCGGGACAGCCGCAGGTCGGCTGCGACCACCCGCGCTCCTGTACCCGCCATGGCGGTGGCCTTGCCTCCGGGCGCGGCACACAGGTCCAGGACGGTTCCGCCTCGGGGGAGGTCCTCGACGGTGAGGGCGGCCACGAGCTGGGAGGCCCGGTCCTGGTGGTATCCGTCGGGCCTGGTGACGGCAGGTGACGCCGTGTTCATGGTCATCAGCGCCCCGAGGGCGTCGGCTTCGCCCAGGTCGGCGACGAGGCGATCGATGATCCAGTCCGGGTAGCTCAGCTCGATGGCGGGAGACGGCCACGTCGGCTCGTGTTCGGCCAGCCGACGCAGGACGGCGTTGCAGAGGCCCCGGGCCCGCTTCGGTGCGACGTCGACGGTGGCCGAGACCGCTGCGTGAGGGGGCACCCCGGCCCACCGGAGCTGGTAGACGCCAAGGCGTAGGACGCGACGCACGTCGGGTTCGACGTCGTCGTGCAGGAAGCGGTCGATCAGGTGGTCGCAGGCGCGGCGCATCCGTGTCGTGCCGTAGACCAGGTCCGTGCAGAACGCCCGGTCCCTGCGGTCCATCCCCGAACGACCCAGGGCGGCGCCGAGTGCCAGGTTGGCGTAGGCCCCTTCCTCGTCGATGCGGCGCAACACCTCGTGTGCGATGCGGCGGGGATCACCGGCGGCGTTCACCCCAGTCGCTCGCCGGGCTCCGGGTGGGCGCCTGCCCGCCAGGCGTCGGCCTGCATCCGTCGACGGTTCTCGGGCTGAACCTCGATCAGGCGGAGCCCTCCCCCGCCCGTCACCACGATGTCTCCCCACAGCGTTCCCTCGTCACCGGTGGGCCCGGGCTCGACCGCCCCTGCACCCCACACCTTGAGGCGGGCTCCCCGGAAGGTGGTCCACGCCCCGCCGATCCGGACCACCCTCGCCAGTTCGGCGGCGGGACGGGCCCAACGCAACTCGAGGTCGGCTGCCTCGATCCGATGGGCATAGGTGGAGGCACCTTCCTGCGGGAGGGCATGCCCAAGCCCCTTCGTCAACACCTCGACGAGCAGGGCACTGCCAGCGACCATCAGGCGGCTGCGGAGCGCCTCCGCCGTGTCGTCGCCGACCTCTATCACCTCGCGGGCATAGACACCGCCGGTGTCCAGTCCCTCGTCGACGGCCATGACGCACACGCCGGTCTGTTCGTCGCCGGCGAGGATCGCCCGCTCCACGGGCGCCGCTCCACGCCACCTCGGCAGCAGCGAGAAGTGGAGGTTCACCATCGGCAGGACGTCAAGCAGGTCGGCCGGAATCAGCCTGCCGTAAGCCACGACCACGCCGAGCTCCGCGCCGCAGGTGGCGACGTCGTCGAGGTCATGGGAGACGGGTACGCCGAGCCGTTCGGCGGATGCCTTCACCGGCGTCGGGTTCCGGTCGTTGCCTCGACCGCGTCGTCGATCCGCTCCGGTGACGACCAGGGATATGTCGAAGCCGGCCGCGTGCAGCGCCTCGAGGGGTGGCACGGCGGCGTCCGGCGTGCCCAGGTACGCCAGCCGACGGGGATGCACCGGAGGCGGTGCGATCAGAACAATCGCGGGCCTCCGCCGGCCGGTGCCGCCATTCCGGCGGCGAGGGTGCGCTCTCGCAACGCCCGCTTCGCCTCTCGTAGTTGATCCTCGTCGAGGTGGTCGACGATGAGGATGCCGTCGAGGTGGTCGAGTTCGTGCTGGAACAGGCGCGCCTCGAGCTCGTCCGCCTCGATCGAGACCTCGTTGCCGTCGAGGTCGATGCCGACCAGGTGGATCCGTCTGGGGCGCACGATCTCGAACGAGAGGTCGGGTACCGATAGGCAGCCCTCGTCGAAGGCCCATTCGCCGTCTGACTCCACGACCTCGGGATTCACGATCACACCGTGGTCCTCGCCGTGGTCGTAGACGAAGAACCGCTGCCGTACACCCACCTGGGGAGCGGCCAGCCCGATCCCCGCCACCTCGTACATTGCCTCGAACATCTCGTCACAGAGGCGGGCGAGGGCTGCGTCGACATCGGTCACCTCGTTGGAGCGCGTCCGCAGAACGGGGTCGCCGATCAGTCGAATCTCACGGGCTGCCATGAAAGCAAGGCTACCGTCGGGGTCGTGGAGGATTCGAACGGCGGCGACGCAACCGACCACTACTGGAGCGGCTCGCCTGACATCGGGTCGCGCCCCCGCCAGGTCGAGTTGCTGCTCCCCGACCTGGATCTGCGCCTCACCACCGACCACGGCGTCTTCGCCGCCGACCGGATCGACCGGGGCACCCGCTACCTGCTTCGGGAGGGGCCGCAGGTCCGGGAAGGCGCCGTTGAGTTGCTCGACCTCGGGTGCGGTTACGGACCCATCGCCACCGTGCTGGCCCTACGCAACCCCGGGGCACGCGTCTGGGCGATCGACGTCAACCCCCGGGCACGGGACCTGTGTCGGACCAACGCAGCTGCGGTCGGTGCCGACAACGTCGTCGTGGCCGAGCCCGACGAGGTGCCCGTGGACCTGCGCTTCGACGCCTGCTGGTCGAACCCGCCTATCCGCATCGGCAAGGCCGCCCTGCACGGACTGCTCGCATCCTGGCTGGACCGGCTGGTGCCGGACGGCAGCGCCCACCTGGTCGTCCACCGCCACCTCGGCGCCGACTCGCTCGCCCGCTGGCTGGACGGTCAGGGATGGGCGACCGTCCGGCGTTCGTCCCGGAAGGGCTACCGGCTCCTCGACGTCGCAGCAGGAACGGATGCACCCCGATGAGGAACCTCGACGGCACGGGACTCAAGCGACTCCACCGGGACTGGCGGCGGCGCGTCGACACGGACGTGGCCCTGCTCCTCGACAACGTCCAGACCCCCTACAACGTGGGGGCGATCCTGCGTACCGCCGCTGCATACCGCGTGGCGCACCTCTGGCTGGCCGGAGCCACGGCTCCCCCGAACCATGCCAAAACGCAGAAGACCGCGCTCGGAACCTCGCGCTACCTCGAATGGACCACCTGCGAAACCGCCGAGGAGGCCGTTCGGTCGATACACGACGCCGGCTACGGGCTGGTCGGCGTCGAGTTGGCCGACGGTGCAGTCCCGCTCCATGGGGCCACGTTCCCCGAGCGGACCTGCCTGGCCCTCGGGCACGAGGACCGCGGCCTCTCCGATGCCGTGCTCGAGGCCTGCGACCCGGTGGTGTTCGTCCCACAGCTCGGCAGGGTCGGGAGCCTCAACGTGGCGACCGCCTGCGGCATCGCCCTCTACGAGGTGCACCGCCGGCTCTGGTGAGGCGCGCCACCCGGACGGCTTCGCCGATCTCAGATCCTTGCCGGGTCGACCTCGATGCGGAGCCTGCCGGGCGGGCGTCGCACCGCCGCCAGGGTGTCCGCAAGGGCTGCCGGATCCGATGCACGGACCAGCCACGATCCGTCCTTCGGGCCGAGAACGTCGATTCCTTCGGGGGTGCCCAGGCGTTCGATGAACTCGGCTGCGACGGCGCCCGACACCTGGGCCATTGCGGAGTAGGGCGGCAGTCGGAGGAGCTGACGACGGGCAGCCTCGGGCCCGGCCAGGCGGCCCGGGTCGGCATGGAGGACCGCCTGGAGCACTTCGTGGCCGGGCTGTCGGGTCTGCACCACGAGGCGGCCGCCTGCCGATCGGGGCCCCACGAGGCGCGCCGCCCGTACCAGGAGCGCCAACGCCTGTTCGGCCGCCCGCATGCGGGGAGCCAGCAGTTCCTGGTCGATTTCGAGGAAGACCACGCGTGCGGCCCGATCGACCCGGTGGAGGACCGCCTCGGTACCGACGTACACGTCGGCGTCGGCGACCTCGTCGGCGTCGGCCGTCACCTCGACCACCGGGCGTCCGGCCAGCGCTTCGAGTTCCTCGCGGACCCTCGTGACGCCGGCACGCAGGTTTCGGAACCGGGTGCTGCCGCACTCGGCACACACGACGGGACGACGGCCTCCGTCGACCGGGCACTCGAGTACGTCGTCGTCCGCCATGGTCAACGGCACCCGGTGTTCCTCGCAGCGTGCCAGTTCGCCGCATCCGACACAGGCGAGGAGCCTCGACCGGCCCCGCCGGTTCAGCACGCACACCACGGGCAGGTGCGCCGGAGCCCCGGGTTCCTCCCAGTCCCGCCGCAGGATCGGCGCCAGCGCCTCGCCCAGCAGGCCGCCGTGCACCGGATCCCCATCGCGCCGGTCGATCACGTCGAGGACCGGCCAGCCGGCCCGTTCCCGGGACCTCGGTGGAACCTCTTCGCTGCCCCACGCCAACGCCTCGAGGCTCGGACAGGGTGAGGTGAGCATGCAGGGCACGCCTGCCCGGCGGGCGCGTTCGATGGCGACGTCGCGTGCGTTCCATGTCGGTACCCGCTCCTCCCTCAGCGATTCGTCGTGCTCGTCGATGACCATGACGACGGCCAGGTCGCGGACCGGCGCCAACGCAGCCGCCCTGGCCCCCAGGACGAGGCCGCCGGACGCCGCCCCGGCCCAGTCCCTGGGAACGACCGATACGGGCAGCCCGGTCCGGCGGAGCCGTGCCGCCAGGCGCCCGACCATGGTGTGGGTCGGTGCGACGACGAGGGCGTCACCCCTGCGGGCAGCGGCGAGGACCAGGGGGAGGATGTCGGAGTTCGGTGCCAGGCGCACCACCGACCTGGGTGTGTCGAGTGCCGCTTCGGCCCAGAGGGTCGGCCCGGCGGGAACCGGTGTCGCTCGTGGCGCTGCCGGCAGGGCACGCACCCGGTTGGCCGACGAGGCCGTGGTCAGCAACGCAGCGGTGCGTCCGGCCCACCGGTGGGCGGCCCAGCGGGCGAGTTCGATCACGTCCCCGTCGGGCCCCAGGCCCCCGAGGTGCGCTAGGGGTAGAAGCGACACCCCCTGCGGTGGTTCGACGTCGACCTCGACCACCCATGCTCCTACCCGTCGACCGGCCAGGACGATGCGGACCTGGCTGCCCACCCGGACCAGGTCGGCCCGTCCGTCCTGCTCCCATGCCTCGGGGACCAGGTAGTCGAAGGTCCGGTCGATGGCCGCTATGTCGGGCAGGACGCGCACGACGCGGCCGGCGGGGGGCTCCGGTTCCCCTGCGGTGGCCACCTCGGGGGCTTCGCCGCCGAAGGGCAGTCGGCCCTGGTCCCCGGTGGGGCCGGTCACCCGGATGGCCGGATCAGGTCAGGCCCAGGAAGGACCGGACGTCGTCCACCCGGTTCGTCTGCTCCCACGGGAACCCATCGCGTCCGAAATGCCCGTAAGCGGCGGTTGGCAGATAGATCGGTCGCTTCAGGTCGAGGTCTCGGATGATCGCTGCGGGACGCAGGTCGAACACCTCGTTGACGCAGTCGGAGATCAGGTCCGGGTCGACCGCCTCGGTTCCGAACGTCTCGACCAGCACCGAAACCGGGCGGGCCATGCCGATGGCGTAGGCAACCTGGACCTCGCAGCGCTGTGCCGCCCCGGCGGCGACGAGGTTCTTGGCCACCCAGCGGGTGGCGTAGGCGGCCGAACGGTCCACCTTGCTCGGGTCCTTGCCCGAGAAGGCCCCGCCGCCATGACGGGCCATGCCGCCATACGTGTCGACGATGATCTTGCGGCCGGTGAGGCCGGCGTCTCCGACGGGGCCGCCGATCACGAAGCGTCCCGTCGGGTTGACGTGGACCTCGTAGTCGTCGTCGGCGAACTGTTCGGGGATGATCGGGAGGATGACCTGTTCTATGAGGTCGGGACGGATCATCCGGTCGCGGTCGATCCCGTCGTTGTGCTGGGTGGAGATGAGAACGTTTTCCAGCCGGACAGGCCGGTCGTCCTCGTATTCGAAGGTGACCTGGGTCTTGGCGTCGGGCCGCAGGTACGGGATGGTCCCGGCCCTGCGGACTTCTGCGTGTCGTTCGGCCAGTCGGTGCGCCAGGTGGATCGGCAACGGCATGAGGACGTCGGTCTCGTCGGAGGCGTAGCCGAACATCATTCCCTGGTCGCCGGCGCCCTGGCGGTCGAGGTCGTCCTTCTCGCCGGATGTACCGGACCGGACCTCCTCGGAGTCGTCGACACCCTGTGCGATGTCGGAGGACTGGGCGTCGAGGGCGACCATGACGCCGCAGGTGCCTCCGTCGAAGCCGTAGTCCTCGTTGTCGTAGCCGATGTCCCTGATGGTGTTGCGGACGGTGATCGGAATGTCCACGTATCCGCTGCAGGTGACCTCGCCTGCCACGACGACCAGTCCGGTGGTCACGAGGGTCTCACAGGCGACCCGGCTGTCGTTGTCCGCCCTCAGCATGGCGTCGAGGATGGCGTCCGAGATCTGGTCGGCCATCTTGTCGGGATGGCCTTCGGTGACCGACTCGGAGGTGAAGGTCCGGTTG
>DCXR01000053.1:65502-66864 GCA_002329075.1 Candidatus Neomicrothrix sp. UBA2131 | reverse complement strand
GCGTCGAGCACAGCACGGGCGATCTCCCGCTTGCCGGCCAGTGGGACCACGGCCTCGCCGCCGTCGGCATCGAGCAGCACCACGGCGTTCGTGTCGTGGTCGAACCCGATGTCCGGGGCGGTGACGTCGTTGGCGACGATGAGGTCGGCTCCCTTGGCGGTCAACTTTGCTGACGCATTCTGCCGCAGGTCGGCCGTTTCGGCGGCGAACCCGACTATGACCTGTCGGGGGGTCCGGGTACGGCCCAACTCGGCGAGGATGTCGGTGGTGGGCTCGAGGCGGATCTCGGGCGGACCGTCGGCCTTCTTGATCTTCTGGTCCGCCACCCCGACCGGGCGGAAGTCGGCGACCGCCGCCGCCATGAACACGTAGTCGGCTCCGGGTGCCAGGCGCTCGACGGCGTCGGCCATCTCGGCGGCGGTCTCGACACCGACCACCTCGATCCCCGGCGCTTCGGGGGCGGCCTGGGGCACGGTTGACACGCAGAGCACCTTGGCACCTCGTGCTGCCGCCTCGACGGCCAGGGCATGGCCCTGCTTGCCGGACGAGCGGTTGCCGATGTAGCGGACGGGACAGATCGGCTCGCGGGTTCCGCCGGCGGTCACCAGGACCGTGCGACCCTCGAGGTCGCGGCCTCCGCCGACCAGCATGCGTTCTACTGCGTCGACGATCGCCGAGGGTGCGGCGAGTCGACCGGCCCCTGTGTCGCCACCGGCGAGGCGGCCCACGTCCGGGCCGACGATCTCCACGCCCCGTGCGGCCAGGACCTGGACGTTCTCCTGCACCGCCGGCTGCTCCCACATCTCGGTGTGCATGGCTGGACACAGGACCACCGGCGCCCGGGTTGCGAGCAGGGTGGCCGTCAGGAGGTCGCCTGAGCGGCCCGAGCGGTAGTCGGCCAGGAGGCGTGCCGTTGCCGGACAGACCACGATGGCGTCGGCACCCTGGCCGAGGTGGGTGTGGGGAATCGGATGGTCCTCGTCCCAGAGGGAGGTCTGGACGCGTTCGGATGCCAGGGCGTCGAAGGTGGCCGCTCCGACGAAGCGCAGTGCGCCCCTGGTGAGGACCGGGGCGACGTGGGCTCCGGCGTCGACGAGGCGGCGACAGACGTCGACGGCCTTGTAGGCGGCGATGCCACCGGTGACACCGAGGACGATCCGTCGTCCTGTGAGGTCGCCCATCCGGGGCAAGGGCTCAGGCGCCCTCTTCGGGGGCACCGTCGGCCTCTTCGGCGAGCTCCATCGCCGCGATCGCCGCCAACTCCTCTTCGGTGGGCTCGGGCTCGTCGGGGGGCTCGATGGCGATGATCTTGTCTGCTGAGATCTCCTCGAAGGCGATCGACAGGGGCTTGCGGGCGGTGGA
>DCXR01000053.1:27992-65107 GCA_002329075.1 Candidatus Neomicrothrix sp. UBA2131 | reverse complement strand
GCCCGGGTGGAGCTGAGGGTGACCAGCCGGAACTTGGAGTCGGCCCGGTCGAGCAGCCCCTCGATCTCGGGGTTGACCATGGTGCTGTGGGTGTCGTGGCGTTGCACAGGGGACCTCTTCGAAAGGGGACCGCCATCGGAAGCCGATGCCGTTCGGATGGGACATCACGGTACCAGCGCGGCGCGCCGAATCGGCGGGCCCCGACGGTTGGCCGATCCCGGGAACGACGGTCAGGAGCGCCGTTCGGCGAGCATCGCGGCGATCACGGCGACCGCCCGGTCGAGGTCGTCGTTGACGACGGTCTCGTAGCCGATGGCAACCGCTTCGGCCCGCTCACGACCGGCCTCGACAATGCGGGCCTCGGTCCGCTCGGGTGCCTCGCCACGACCCAGCAGCCGACGCCGCAACTCTTCGTCGTCCGGGGCCTCGACGAACACGAGGAGCACGTCTGGCCGGTGGTCCAGGACCTGACGGCCCCCGGCCACGTCGATCTCGAGGAGCAGGTCGCCGCTGTCGTCGGGCATCGGAGTCCCGTAGAGCTCGCCCAGGAACTCATTCCATTCGAGGAAGCCGCCGGCGTCGCGGTGTGCGAGAAAGGCGTCGCGCCCGACGAACCGGTAGGCGTCCGGGGCATCGTCGACCCGGCGGGGACGGGTCGTCCAGGAACGGCTCAGGGCCAGGTCGGGGTCGTTGGCGACCAGCACCTCGGCGATCGTCCCCTTGCCCGCCCCACCGGGCCCAGAGAGGACCAGCAGCACGTGGTCGCACCCAGCGACGGCGTCAGCCAAAGCGGGCGAGCAGTTCGGCACGCTGATGGCTGCCGAGTCCCCGGAGGCGGCGGTTCCCGTTGATGCCGATCTCGTCCATGACGCGACGGGACTTGACCTTGCCCAGACGCGGCAGTGATTCGAGAACGCTGACGACCTTCATCTTGGCGATGATCTGGTCGTCGTCGGCAAGCTCGAGGAGGCTGGTCAGGTCGAGCGACCCGGCCTTGAGTTGCTCCTTGATCTCGGCTCGCACCCGGCGTGCCTGGGCGGCCTTTGCGAGTGCCTGCCGTCGTTGTTCGTCGGTGAGTTCTGGAGGACCTGGCACGGGAGGTGACCCTAGCCAAACCGCGGCAGCTGTGCGAACTGTCGGGAGGCTCAGCCCAGCAGGTGCCCGACCAGTTCGGCAGCGGCCAGGACCGGCTCGTCGGCGGCGGTGACGGCCCGCCCGACCACGAGCAGGTCGGCGCCGGCCTCGATCGCCTGGCGGGGCGTGGTGACCCTGGCCTGGTCGTGGGTGTCGGCACCGGGGAGTCGGGTCCCTGGCACCACCCGTACCAGCCGGTCCGCCCAGGGGGCGGTCACCTCGAGGTCGGTGGCGGCACAGACGATGCCCGTACAGCCGGAGTCGACGGCCAGGGCGGTCCGGCGTTCGAGTTCGGACCGGTCGGCGGTGGCGTCGCTGGTGAGCACGGTGACCCCGAGGATTCCCGGTGGTGGCAGGCCCACGCCCTCGGCTCCCGCAGCGGCCCCCGCAACGGCCGCCCGCAGCATGTCGCCCCCACCCTGGACGTGGACGGTGAGCCAGCGGGCGCCGAGCGATCCGACGACGCGGGCCGCCTTCCCGACGACCGTCGGGATGTCGTGCAACTTGAGGTCGCAGAAGACGTCGAAGCCGGCGGCCGTGAAGCCGCTGACCGTCTCGGTGCCGGTGGCGCAGAAGAGTTCGAGGCCGACCTTGAGGGTGCCGAAGAACGGCTCGAGGTCGAAGGCCAGCCGTCGGGCGGCGACGACGTCGTCCACGTCGAGTGCCAACGCTAGGTGGCTCCTGATCTCGGCCGGCACCTCACCCTCATCGGCGATCTCCTCGTGGAGTTCGTCTGGTTGGAACCCTTCGGTCATCCGCTCACCTCTCTGTCATGTGCTGCACCGACCAGTTCGGACACGGAGCGCACCCCGTACCGGTCGCACCATCTTCCCAGATCGGCGAGCACCTTTGCCGGGGCCGCCGGATCGGCGAAGGTCGCCGTGCCCACCTGTACCGCCGACGCCCCTGCCAGCAGGAACTGGACGACGTCCTCGGCGGCGGCGATCCCGCCCACGCCGATGATCGGCAGCGCCGGATGGGCCTCGTGGGTGTCGAAGACCGCTCGAACTGCGACCGGCCTGATCGCCGGTCCCGACAGGCCGCCGCGCCCGGCACCCAGGAGTGGCCGACGTGCTTCGACGTCTATCACCATGCCGAGGAGGGTGTTCGCCACTGTGACGGCCTCGGCACCCGCAGCGGCAGCGGCAGCGGCTATATCCGGCAGTTCGGGGGTGTTGGGGCTGAGCTTGGCCCACCGGGGACGGCCGGCCGCTGCCGCAGCGTCGACGACCTCGCCGGTCGCGGTGGCCGAGTGGGCGAACAGGTTGCGTCGATCCTCGAGGTTCGGGCACGAGGCGTTGACCTCGACCGCCACGACCCCGGAGGGCGCCCCGGCGAGGAGGTCAGCAGCCCTGGCGAACTCGTCGACCGTGCGCCCCCAGATGCTGGCGACCACCCGTGCGCCGGTCGCAAGCAACGGAGGCAGGTCGTGCTCGAGCCAGGCGGCCACGCCCGGCCCCTGGAGGCCGACGGAGTTGATCATCCCGGCCGGTGTTGCATGTACCCGTGGAGCCGGATTGCCCGGCCACGGCTCGGCATGGAGGGACTTGACGACCACCGCTCCCAGCGCGGAGGGGTCAAGGTGGCGGGCGAGCTCGTCGCCGTGCCCGGCGGTACCCGAGGCGGTGCACACGGGGTTCGGGAGCCGGACGGATCCGATCACCGTGGACAGGTCGACCGTCGGGGTTCGGCGGCTCATGGGGCGGGTCCCTCGGGGTCGCGGGTGATGCCCCGATGGTATGCCTGCAGGGTGCGCACCTCGAGCGGGAAGTGGCGCCAGTCGGCGAGGCCGCGTGCTGCAGCCAGCGCAGCCGCCGCCGTCGTGAGCAGCGGGATGCCCTCCGCCGATGCAGCCGCACGGATGTGCTCGCCGTCGGCGCGGGGGCCTCGTCCCCGTGGGCTGTTGACCACCAGCTGGATGGCGCCCGACCGGATCATCTCGACGGCATCGGTTCCGTCTTCGCCGAGCTTGGCGACGACCCCGGCCACGGGAACCCCGTTGTCGCGCAGGTGCTCGGCGGTTCCGCTCGTGGCCACGATGGAGAGTCCGAGGTCGGTGAGGCCGCCGGCGGCCTCGAGGCCGGCCCGCTTGTCCCGGTCGGCGAGGGAGAAGAACACGGTACCCATCTCGGGGAGGTCGCTGCCTGCGGAGACCTGCGACTTGTAGAAGGCCAGGCCGGGGGTCAGGTCGATGCCCATGACCTCGCCCGTCGAACGCATCTCGGGACCGAGCACCGGGTCGGCCTCCGGGAACCGGTTGAACGGCATGACCGCCTCCTTGACGGCCACGTGGTCGCCGACCACCCGGTCGACGAGCAGGCCCTCGGTGCGCAACTCGGCCAGGGTTGCGCCCAGCATGACCCGGCTGGCGACCTTGGCGAGTGGAACCCCGGTGGCCTTGGCGACGAAGGGGACCGTGCGTGAGGCCCGGGGGTTGGCCTCGATGACGTAGACCTCGTCGGCCTTGACTGCGAACTGCACGTTGACGAGGCCCCGGACTTCGAGTGCCTCGGCGATCCGGCGGGTGTGTGCCTCGATCATTGTGACCACCTCGTCGGAAAGGTGGGGCGGTGGGATCACGCAGGCGCTGTCTCCGCTGTGGACGCCCGCCTCCTCGACGTGCTCCATGACGGCGCCGATCACGAGGTCGCCGTCGGCGTCGCGGATGGCGTCGACGTCGACCTCGGTGGCGTCCTCGAGGAAGCGGTCCACGAGCACCGGCCGTTCGGCGGAAAGCCCGCCTTCGATCCCCAGGCTGCCGAAGCCGCTCAACTCGGACATGGCCCGCTGGAGTTGGGTGTCGTCGTAGACGATCTCCATGGCCCGTCCGCCCAGCACGTACGACGGTCTGACCAGGACCGGGTAGCCGATCTCGGAGACGACGGCCCGGGCCTGTTCCAGGTCGACGGCCGTGCCACCCGGCGGTTGGAGGATGTCGAGTTCCCTGCAGAGCGAGTTCCACTGCTCGCGGTCCTCTGCCAGGTCGATCGACTGCGGGCTGGTCCCCGCTACCAGCGCCTCGGGGAGCAGACCCGCCAGCTTGAGCGGTGTCTGGCCGCCCAGCGAGACGACGATGGCCACGGGCTGTTCGGCGGCGGCGACGTTCATCACGTCCTCGTACGTCAACGGCTCGAAGTAGAGGCGGTCGCTGGTGTCGTAGTCGGTGGAAACCGTCTCGGGGTTGCAGTTGACCATGATCGTCTCGTAGCCGGCGTCGCTCAGGGCGAAGCTGGCGTGGACACAGCAGTAGTCGAACTCGATGCCCTGCCCGATCCGGTTGGGTCCCGAGCCCAGGATCATCACCTTGGGCCGTTCGGAGGGACGGACCTCGTCCTCCTCCTCCCATGTCGAGTAGTGGTAGGGCGTCTCGGCGGCGAACTCGGCGCCGCAGGTGTCGACCGTCTTGTAGGTCGGCATCACGCCGGCCGCCTCGCGGAGCTGGCGTACCGACGACGGGTCGACGCGCCACAGGTAGGCGAGTTGGGCGTCGGAGAACCCCAGTTGCTTGGCCCTACGCCAGTCCCGCCGTCCGAGTCCGTCCGGTTCCATGGCCTCGATTGCCAGGCGTTCTTCGGCGATGGCCAGGACCTGGTCGAGGAACCAGGGGTCGATCCCCGTGACGTCGTGGACCTGGTCGACGGTTCGGCCCCGGCGCAGCAGGGCCTCGACCTGGAAGATCCGTCCCGGCGTGGCGATCGCGGTTGCGACGGCGAGCACCTCGTCGTCGAGTTCGTCCAGCGCCCCCTCTGCCGGATCGGAGTTGAGGCCGAGGCGTCCGTTCTCGAGCGACCGGAGGCCCTTCTGGAGGGATTCGGGGAACGTCCGGCCGATAGCCATGACCTCGCCGACCGACTGCATCGATGTACCGAGCACGCCCGACGCGCCGGGGAACTTCTCGAACGCCCACCGGGGGACCTTGGTGACGACGTAGTCGATGGTCGGTTCGAACGCCGCCGGCGTCTTCTCCGTGATGTCGTTGGGGATCTCGTCGAGGGTGTAGCCGACCGCCAGCCGGGCGGCGATCTTGGCGATCGGGAACCCCGTGGCCTTCGAGGCCAGGGCCGATGAGCGGCTCACCCTCGGGTTCATCTCGATGACGACCTGCTGCCCGGTGGCCGGGTCGACGGCGAACTGCACGTTGGAGCCCCCCGTCTCGACCCCGACCCTTCGCAGGCAGGCGAACGCCGCATCGCGCATCTGCTGGTACTCCACGTCGGTCAGGGTCTGGGCGGGCGCCACCGTGATCGAGTCGCCGGTGTGTACACCCATGGGGTCGACGTTCTCGATCGAGCAGACGACGACGCAGTTGTCGGCCCGGTCGCGCATCACCTCGAGCTCGAACTCCTTCCATCCGGCGATCGAGCGCTCGATCAGGATCTCGTGGATCCGGCTGGCTTCGAGGCCCTGTGCTGCGACCTGTTCGAACTCCTCCGGGGTCGATGCGATGCCGGTGCCCCGCCCGCCGAGGATGTACGCGGGCCGGATGACGACCGGGAGGCCGATGTCATCGACCACCCGGCGCGCCTCGTCCATGTCGTGGGCGATGCCGGAGGCGGGAACCTCGAGGCCGATCTCGAGCATTGCATCCTTGAAGCGCTCGCGGTCCTCGGCCGTGGCGATGGCCTCGGCGTCGGCACCGATGAGCTCGACCCCGTACTCGTCGAGGATGCCGGCCTCCACCAGCTCCATCGCCAGGTTCAGGGCCGTCTGGCCTCCGAGGGTCGGGAGCAGGGCGTCGGGGCGTTCCTTGTCGATGATGCGGGCGAGGACGTCGAGGCGCAGCGGTTCGACGTAGGTGGCGTCGGCGAAGTCCGGGTCGGTCATGATCGTCGCCGGGTTCGAGTTGGCGAGGATGACCCGGTAGCCCTCCTGGCGCAGCACCCGGCATGCCTGGGTACCGGAGTAGTCGAACTCGCAGGCCTGGCCGATCACGATCGGACCGGAGCCGATCAGCAGGATGCTCTCGATGTCGGCCCGGCGGGGCATCAGGCTCCCGCCCTTCCACCGGCTGCTGCCATGAGTTGCTCGAACTCGGCGAACAGGTAGCGGCTGTCATGCGGGCCGGGGCCGGCCTCGGGGTGGTACTGCACGCTGAACGCCGGGACATCGCGGCAGCGGAGGCCTTCGACCGTTCCGTCGTTGAGGTTCACATGCGTGAGGTCGGCCGACGGGATCGACCCCTCGGCGACGCAGTAGTTGTGGTTCTGGCTGGTGATCTCGACGCTGCCGGTGGCGAGGTTGCGGACGGGGTGGTTGCCGCCGTGGTGGCCGAAGGGGAGCTTGAAGGTCTCGGCTCCGAGGGCGCCGGCCAGCAGTTGGTGTCCGAGGCAGATGCCGAAGACGGGCACCCTGCCCAGGAGGTCGGTGATCTGGCCGCGGATGCCGGTGAGGGGCTCCGGGTCGCCGGGGCCGTTGGAGAGGAACACGCCGTCCGGGCCGAGGGCCAGGACCTCGTCGGCCGATGTGGAGGCCGGAACCACCGTGACCTCGCCCAGGCCGGAGAGGTGCCGCAGGATCGTGGCCTTGATGCCGAAGTCGTAGGCCACGATCCGGCGCCCCCCACCGGTGGACGGCACCGAGTGGGGCTCCTCGCAGGTGACCGTGGCGACGAGGTCGATGCCGTCGGTGCCGACGGCGCCCACGGCCGCGGCTCGCAGCGTCGCCTCGTCGGCGGTCCCGAAGGCGCCCGGCATGGCCCCGAGGTCCCGCAGGTGGCGGGTCAGGCGGCGGGTGTCGATGCCTCCGATGCCGGGGATCCCGTGCCCGCGCAGCAGGTCGTCGAGGTTGCCGGTGGCCCGCCAGTTGCTGTGCCGACGGGCCAGGTCGCGCACGATCACGCCGCGGCAGAACGGTCGGCGGCTCTCGTAGTCGTCGGGGTTGACGCCGTAGTTGCCGATGTGGGGGTAGGTGAAGGCGATGACCTGTCCTGCATACGACGGGTCGGTGATGACCTCCTGGTAGCCGCAGAGCACGGTGTTGAACACCACCTCGCCGGTCTGGACGCCGTCGGGTGGAGGTGCCCCGATCGCCTCGCCTTCGAAGACGGTGCCGTCGGCGAGGACCAGCAACGCCTCGGCGATCCCGTGGACGGGTTCCGTCACCGGCGGGCCTCCCCGTCGACCACCACGGGCTGTCCCGCCAGCATCGTGTGTCGTACCCGTCCCCGGAGCGTGCGCCCCTCGAACGGTGAGTTCGAACTCCGGGAGGCCATCGCCCGGCCGGAGACCACCCAGGTGGCATCGGGGTCCACGACGCACAGGTTGGCGGGGTTCCCCGGTTCGATGTCGGTGCCGTGACGGTCCGACAGGCCGGCGATCGCCGCCGGCCGCCAGGACAGGAGCGCCAGCACGTCTGGCAGGTCGAGGCCGAGCCCGTCGAGGGCCAGCGGGAATGCCGTCTCGAGCCCCAGCATTCCCGGCGGTGCAAGGTCGAACGACAGTTCCTTGGCGTGGTCCGTGTGGGGGGCGTGGTCGGTGGCTATTGCGTCGATGGTCCCGTCGGCGAGGCCCAGGCGGACTGCGACGACGTCGGCATCGCTTCGGAGCGGCGGATGCACCTTGAACACGGGGTCGTAGGTGGCGCAAGCGGCGTCGGTGAGCGTGAAGTGGTGCGGGGTGGCCTCGGCGGTGACGGGCAGGCCGGCGGCCTTGGCGTCGCGGACCATGGCCACGCCGGCGGCGGTCGAGAGGTGCTGGAGGTGCAGGTGGGCGCCCGTGAGCCGCACGAGGGCGATGTCGCGCATCACCATGAGGTCCTCGGATTCGCCCGGCTGGCCGGGGATCCCGAGACGGGAGGACCACTCCCCCTCGTGCATGTAGCCGCCCGCCGACAGAGCGGTCACCTCGCAGTGCTGGGCCAGCACCACAGGCCGGCCCAGGCGGTGCGAGAGTCCGGTGCTGTACTCCATGACCCGCCGCATCAGCCGGGGGTCCTGCAGGCCGGTGCCGTCGTCGGTGAAGATCCCGACACCCATGTCGACGAGCTCGCCCAGGGGCGCCATGTCCTCGCCCCGACGCCCGACGGTCATGGCGCCGGTCGGGATGATCTCGCAGGATGCGCCGTGTCCGAGGGTGCGGACCAGCTCGATGACAGCCGGACAGTCCGTGGTCGGTTCGGTGTTCGGCATCGCCACCAGGGCCGTGTAGCCGCCCAGGGCTCCACCCCGGGCGCCGGTCTCGATGGTCTCGGCGTCCTCCTGGCCCGGCTGGCGCAGGTGCACGTGGAGGTCGACGAAGCCCGGCGAGACGACACAACCGGAGGCGTCGAGGTCGGTGTCGCCTGAGAGTCCGGTCCCCACGGCTGCGATCAGGCCATCGTCGCCGACCTCGACGTCGGCGACACGCTCGCCGGACCGGTCGATGACCCGGCCTCCACGCAGGACGATGGTCATGCCCCGGCCTCCGATTCGGACCTCTCGAGGAGTTCCCTGCCGGAGCCGAGGAGCAGGAACAGCACCGCCATGCGCACCGAGACCCCGTTGACGACCTGGTCCAGGATCACGGACCGCGGATCGGCGGCGACCTCGGCGCTGAGCTCGACACCCCGGTTGGTGGGGCCCGGGTGGCAGATGAGCGCCTCGGTGGGGAGTCGGGCTGCCCTGGTGGCGTTCAGCCCGTAGTCGGCCACGTACTCGCGCAGCGAGGGGATCAGGCCCTCGGTGATGCGTTCGCTCTGCATGCGGAGCAGGTAGCAGGCGTCGAGCGTGGGCAGGACCTCGTCGAGGTCCTGGCTGACCCTGACCGGCCAGCCGACGAGCGACGGCGGCAGCAGGGTCGTGGGGGCCACAAGGGTGACTTGGGCGCCGAGGGCCGAGAAGGCCAGCACGTTGGACCGGGCCACACGCGAATGCCGGATGTCGCCGACGATCCCGATGTGCATGCCGTCCAGGGATCCACGGTGCTGTCTGATCGTGTAGGCGTCGAGCAACGCCTGCGTGGGGTGTTCGTGCGAGCCGTCGCCGGCGTTGACGACCGAGGCGTCGGTCCAGTCGGCGATCCGGTGCGGGGTGCCGGCCATGGGGTGGCGCACCACGAGGGCGTCGACGCCGTACGAGGCGATGACGTCGACGGTGTCGCGCAGGCTCTCGCCCTTGCTGAGCGACGACGAGCCGGCGGCGAAGTTGAGCGTGTCGGCGGAGAGCCGCTTGGCCGCCGTGTCGAACGACACCCGCGTCCGGGTGGAATCCTCGAAGAACAGGGTGGCCACGGTCCGTCCACGCAGTGCAGGGACCCTGGCGATCGGGCGTCGGCCGATCTCGGCGAAGGTGTCGGTCAGGTCGAGGAGTTCCTCGATCTCGGCACGGTCCATGCCGTCGATGCCGAGCAGGTGGGCGGTCACGACGACCTCCGGTTCGCCGACGGGGACTGACCGGTCACTTCTGCATGACCCCCAGGTCGACGCCCTCGAGGTGGACGTCGACGACCTCGTCGCGGCGGGTCGGCAGGTTCTTGCCCACGAAGTCGGGGCGGATCGGCAACTCCCGGTGGCCACGGTCGACCATGACGGCCAGTTGGATCGCCCGGGGACGACCGAAGTCGCAGACGGCGTCGAGCGCCGCACGGATGGTGCGGCCCGTGAACAGGACGTCGTCGACGAGGACCACGATGCTGTTGTCCAGGTCGACCGGGATGTCGGTGGCGGCCTCGGGAACGACGGGACGCAGGCCGATGTCGTCGCGGTGGAGGGCGACGTCGAGGCGGCCGACGGGCGGGCGGGTTCCATCGATCTCGTCGAGGGCGTCGGCCAGGCGATCGGCGAGTGGCACGCCTCCGGTCTGGAGTCCGATCACGACCACCAGGTCCAGGCCGTGGTTGCGTTCGATCACCTCATGGGCCATGCGACGGACGGCGCGGGCCATGTCGTCGGCGTCCATGATCCGTGCGTGGGCAACGAAAACGCCCCCGAATGGGGGCGTCTGGCGTCGTTCTCGTTCGGCCACGGGCCTCTACTCCTGGTTCCGTTCGGGCCTCTCGGGACCCGTTTCACGGTCCCGGCGATGCTAGCAGCCTCCGGGGAGCGCGCGTTCCGCGATGTTCGCCACCCAGGCTCCCGTCCGGCCCGAAAGCTCCCGGAAGCCCGCCCGTTCGGCGACCTGGACGGAGGCCGGGTTGTCCGGTCCGATCTGCGCCACCAGGACGCAGAGCCCGAGTCCGTTGTGCGCCCAGTTGGTGAGGAGGCGGGCTGCGGCCGACGCCACCCCACGACCGCGTGCGGAGGCCATCGTCCACCATCCGATCAGGGCGGCAGCGCGGTCTGCGTCGAAGGACGAGAGACCGACCTCGCCGAGCACGCGGTCGTCGGCGTCGACCACCACCAGGTCCAGGGCCAGCCCGAGCCGGCGGCGTTTCGCCCCACCGGCGATCCAGTGCGCCGCACGTTCGACCGTCGGGTCGTCGGGGACGGGCAGTCGCCGGGCGATCTCGGGGTCGACCCAGGCGGTGGCCAGTGCCGGGGCGTCCCCGATGGCCCAGGGTCGGAGGAGGATTCCGGGATCGCCGACGAGGGGCGGATCCGGGAAGGGGAGCCCATCCGGCGGGAGTCGCCAGGCGCTCACGCCTCGTCGGGGGTCGGCCGGTGTTTCTCGGCGATGCGCGAGACCACCCCGTTGACGAAGCGGCCCGAGCGCTCGGTCGAGTAGTCGGCGGCCAGCTCGACGACCTCGGCCAGAACGGCTTCGGTGGGCACGTCAGGTCTGTGGAGCAGCTCGAAGACCGCCATGCGCAGCAGCGCCCGGTCGACTGCCGGCATCCGGTCCGTGCGCCATCCCTCCGAGTAGGAGTCGATCAGGGCGTCGAGTTCGTCGACGTGGTCGGCCACGCCGCGGACCACGTCGTCGGCGTAGTCGGGAGGGGGCACCGGCTGTGCGGCCAGGACCTCGGCGGGGTCCTCACCCCGGCGGTCGGCGGAGTAGAGGATGCCGAGCGCCGTCTCGCGGGCCTCACGGCGGGACCCGATGCCGCTGCCCGGTTCCGGGTCCGGACGTCCTGCGCTCATGCTCCCGTCCCGGGTCAGCCCCGGCTCAGGTACTCGCCCGAGCGGGTGTCGACCTTGATCGTCTCGCCCTGTTCGATGAAGAGCGGCACCTGGACTACGAGGCCCGTCTCGAGCGTGGCCGGCTTGCGGGCGCCGGACACCCGGTCGCCTGCCAGGCCCGGTTCCGTCACGGTGATGACGAGTTCGACCGCTGCGGGCAGTTCGACGCCGATCACCTCGGTGCCGTACATCTGCATGATCGGTGCGCTGCCGTCGACCAGGTAGTCGACCGCCGGGCCGAGCGCCTCCGGCGGGATCGAGATCTGCTCGTAGGTCTCGTTGTCCATGAACACGAAGTCCGGTCCGTCGCGGTACAGGTACTGCATCGACCGCTTGTCGATCATGGCCCGCTCGACCTTTTCGCCGGCCCGGAAGGTCCGGTCGACGCTGCTGCCGGTGCGTGCGTTGCGCAGGGTCGTCCGTACGAAGGCGTGGCCCTTGCCGGGCTTCACGTGCTGGAATTCGACGACCGTGAAGAGCCCGTCGCCGAGTTCGAGGGCCATGCCGTTCTTGAGGTCGTTCGTGGTGATTGTCGCCATCTGGTCCTCCGTGGGCGCTCAGTCGGCCCTGGGTGCACGGGTGAGTGCCCGGTGGCCGTCGTCGGTCACGAGCACGGTGTCCTCCCAGCGGACGCCACCCAGCCCGGCGAGGTAGGCGCCCGGTTCGACGGTGACGACGTGGCCGGTGCGCAGGGTACCAGTGGCCGAACCCGACAGGGTCGGGGCCTCGTGGATGTCGAGGCCCACCCCGTGCCCCGTGCCGTGGAGGAATGCGTCGGCCAGGTCGGCATCGGCGAGAACGCCCCGGCATGCGGCGTCGACCTCGGCCAACGGCACGCCGTCGGCCACGCGGGCCAGCCCTGCAGCCTGTGCGGCGCGGACGGCATCGCGCATTTCGTCCTCCTGTCCTCCGGCCCGACCGCCCATCCGAAACGAGCGGGTCATGTCGGAGCGGTAGCCGTCGACGACGGAACCGAAGTCGCAGACGACGAGGTCGCCTTCCCGGAGGGTCCGGTCGGTGGGTCGGGCATGGGGCAGGGCGCTGTTGGGGCCGGCGGCGACGATCGTCACGAAGGCACGGTCGTCAGCGCCCCGGGTGCGGATGCCGTGGTCGATGGCCGCTGCCACGTCGCGTTCGCTGACCCCGACGGCAAGCAGTTCGACGGCGTCGGCGAGGGCGGCGTCGGCGATGGCTGCCGCCGCCTCGATGCGGGCGACCTCGCCCTCGTCCTTGACCTGTCGGAGTTCCTCGACCAGGCCTTCGGTGGCCACCAGGCCTGAACCGTCGAGCCAGTCGGCGAGGCGGCGTTGCTCGGACCAGGTCACCGAACCGGCTTCGAGGCCCACCCGGTCGGATCCCCTGAGGCCGTCGACCACCAGGGACCGACGGTCCGTGCCTGCGATGGCGACCTCGGTGCCCGACTCGGCGACCTGCGTCGGCGCCTGCTCGGCGTAGCGGCCGTCGGTGACCAGCAGCGCTGCGTCGGCGCCCACCAACAACTCCCCCGCCGAGCCCGTGAAGCCGGTGAGGTACCGGATGTTGGTGGGGTTCGTGACCACGAGTGCGTCGACCCCGGCGACATCGAAGCCGGCCCGGAGGCGGTCGAGCCGCCCGGCCACCTCCGGCGGCGGAAGGCCGCCCGTCAACGGCCCAGCAATGCGACCGCGGCCTGCACCGCCAGCCGGTAGCCGTCGGCGCCGAACCCGGCGATCGAACCGGAGGCCACCGGTGCCACGACCGAGGTGTGTCGCCATGGCTCCCTGCTCGCCGGGTTCGACAGGTGGACCTCGACCACGGGTCCGTCGAAGGCAGCCAGGGCGTCGTGGATGGCCCAGGCGTAGTGGGTGAAGGCTCCGGGGTTGATCACGATGGCGGCGCACCGGCCCCGGGCAGAGTGGATCGCTTCGACCAGCTCGCCCTCGTGGTTCGACTGCAGGTGCTCGACTTCGAGCCCGTGGTCGGCCGCCGCAGCCTCCACGACCGCAAGGTGGTCGGCCAGCGTTTCGTTGCCGTAGACGTCGGGCTGGCGCTCGCCCAGCAGGTTCAGGTTGGGGCCGGAAAGGACCAGCAGGGTCTGGTTCGTCATGTTGGCTCCTGTTTCTGCATTGGTGATGCTCAGCGGACCCGGTCGAGCACCTGCTCGACCAGAGACACTTCCACGCCGGCGACCACCTCGACGCCGGCCGGGCCATCGAGGGCGAACGTGAAGCCGTCGACGGCCTTCTTGTCCCGACCCATGGCGGCGAGGAGTTCTGCGTCGTCGGCATCGTCGGGGATGCCGGTGGGCAACCCGTATCCCTCGACGATCCGGCGGTGTTCGGCCATCCGCTCGTCGTCGATGCGGCCCAGGGCCCGCCCGAGCTCTGCTGCGTAGACGAGCCCGATGGCCACCGCCTCACCGTGTCGCAGGCCGTAGCCACCGGTCGCCTCGAGGGCGTGTCCGAGCGTGTGTCCGTAGTTGAGAACGGCCCGACGCCCGGCCTCCCGCTCGTCGTCGGCCACCACCCGTGCCTTGATCCCGACGCAGAGGGCGATCTGGTCTTCGAGGTCGAGGCCGGCGAGGTCGTCACCGCCGAGGAAGTGGTACTTGGCCATCTCGCCGAGCCCGCAGCGCATCTCGGCCTCGGGCAGGGTCTCGAGCGCCGTCGTATCGCACAGCACGGCCGAAGGCTGCCAGAAGGCCCCGATGAGGTTCTTGCCCTCGGGCAGGTTGACGCCGGTCTTGCCACCGATGGCGGCATCGATCTGTGCCAGCAGCGAGGTGGCCACGTGCACGACGGCGACACCCCGGTGGTACGTGGCTGCAGCGAATCCGGCCACGTCGGTGACCACCCCGCCGCCCACGCCCACGACGACGTCGCCCCGGGTGAGCCCCCACCCGGCGAAGGAACGGCAGAGGCCCTCGACGGTCGCCATCGACTTGGCTGCCTCGCCGTCGTCGATGGCGAAGACCTCCTGGTCCAGGCCGGATTCCACGGCGTGGCCGATGTTCGACTGGGTCACGATCGCCGCACGCCGGGCCCGGCCCGGCAGGACCTCGGCGAGGTGCGCTGAAGCGCCGGGGCCCACGAGGACCGGATACGACCGGTTCCCGGGCAGGGTGACGTCGACGCGGATCATGCCGGGGCTCCCTGCCGGCCTTCGAGGAAGACGCTCACCTCGTCGGCGACCTCGTCTGCGGACCGGTTGTCGGTGTCGACGGCGAGGTCCGCCGCCGCCTCGTAGAGGGGCGCCCTCTCCTCGGCAAGGCGGCGCAGGACGTCGACCGGCGAGCCGTCCTCGAGGAGTGGTCGGCCATGTCCGTCGCCGACCCTTGCGGCGGCTGTTTCCGGGGTCGCCCGCAACCAGACCACGTACGATCGGGTGCACAGGGCATCCCGGTTCGACGACCGGCCGAGTACGCCGCCACCGGTGGACAGGATGATCGGTTCGAACAGTTCGAGGGCCCGTTCGAGGCTGGCCTGTTCGGCGTCGCGGAAGCCCTCTTCTCCGAGTTCGTCGAACAACACGCCGATGCTGCGTCCGGTGTCGGCCTGCACCCAGCGGTCGAGGTCTATGTGGCGGCGCCGGACCCGCTCTGCCACGAGGGCGCCTACGGATGTCTTGCCGGTGCCCATGCCTCCGACGAGTGCAAGGTGGGGTCGCCCTTCGGTGGCCATGGGGGCAGGCTAGCGACGGGGCCACTCCCGGCCGGGTGAATAGTGGCAGGAGCGGCGCCGATGCCGGCTCACGGGCTCCACACCGTGACGAGCAGCGTCGCCGCAAGCAGGCCCGGGCCGAACGGCAGCGGCCCCGTTCCGAGTCGCCCCCTGCGGACGATCAGGCCACCGGCGACGGTCAGCAGCGCCGCCAGGGCCGTGACGGCGGCGATCCCGGTGGCGATTTCGTCGCCGCTCGCCCATCCGACCTGGATGCCCAGGGGCACCGCCAGGCGCACGTCGCCGCCACCGAGGGACAGGGGTGAGGCCAGGTGCAGCCCGAGCAGCAGGCCGCCGAATACCGGTCCACCGACCAGCGCCCAGCCGAGGCGTGCGCCGTCGCCACCTGCGAGCACGTCGATTCCGTGGATCACGACCAGCCCGACGGCGAGGGCCCAGATCCACCGGGTGGGCAGGCGCTGCTCGCGGAGGTCGATGCGTGCGAGGAGGATCGAGCCGACGAGCAGCCAGGCCAGGGCGGCGACGGCCACGGAGGTGTGTTGTGTCAGACGGCCGGGCGTGCGGCGAGCGCCGCACGGGCGGCCGCTTCCATGGCCGCCACCGGTGCCTCGACTCCGGTCCAGAGCGAGAAGGCACGGGCGGCCTGGAAGAGCAGCATCGAGAGGCCGCCGTGGGCCTCGATCCCCTGTCGGCGCAGGGCCGCCAACCAGGGTGTCTCGAGCGGGTGGTAGATCAGGTCGACGGCGACCTGTCCTACCCTCAGCGCATGCGGGTCGACCGGCATTTCGCCGTCCGGCCCGTCCGACATGCCGACAGGCGTGGCGTTGACCACCACGTCGGCCTCGGCGATGGCAGGTGCCGCGAGGTCCGGCGCGACCACCCGACCGACGGCGCCGGCCAGTTCTGCCGCCGACCCGGCACGGTCGGGGGTCCGGTTGACCACGGCTATGTCGGCGGCTCCTGCTGCACCACATGCCTCGACGACGGCCCTGGCTGCTCCTCCGGCGCCGATGACGACCACGGACCGGCCCTCGACGGTGATCCCGGCATCGTGGGTCAGCCCGTCGAGGAAGCCGCTGCCGTCGGTGTTGTGGCCGGTCAGCCGGCCGTCGACGGGAACGAGGCAGTTGGCTGCTCCGAGGCGGGCCGCTGCGTCCGTCAGTTCGTCGGCGAGCTCCGCCGCCGCCGCCTTGTGCGGCATCGTCACGGACAGACCGGAGAGGCCGAGGGCCCGCATGCCGTCGAGCGCCCGGGCGAGGTCGCCATCGGCCACCTCGAACGCCGTGAACGTCCAGTCCAGGCCGGTTCCGGCGAAGGCGGCGTTGAGCAGGGTCGGCGAGAGGGAGTGGCGGACCGGCGAGCCGACGACCGCTGCCAGGCGGGTGCTGCCGCTGACCGGTGGCCGAAGGTCCACCGGTGAGGTCGATGTCATGTCCTGTTCACCCACAACCCAGATTCTTCTCCACGCAGACCTGTCGCGCACGCTCGAATTCCTCGGCGGTCACCGCGAACGTGTGTGCACCGGACACGCCGCCCTCGTCGGTGCGGACGTAGTACATCCAGGGGCCGTCGGTCGGGTCGAGGGCCGCCTCGAGGGATTCCCGCCCCGGAGCGGCGATGGGCGTCGGGGGCAGGCCCGGCGTCACCCGGGTGTTCCACAGCGAATCGAATGCCAGGTCCTCGCTGGTCAGCGGCTCTCCGGCGGTCTTGCCGACGGCGTAGCGGGTGCTTGCATCGATGCCGAGGGTCCAGCCCTTCTCGATCCGGTTGTGGATGACCCGGCTGATACGTCCCCGGTCGTCGTCGATGCGGGCCTCCTCCTCGATGAGCGAGGCGACGATCACCGCCTCGTACGGCGTCAGGCCGAGGCCGGCGGCACGCTCCTCTATTCCCAGGTCGGTGACCACGGTGAGGAACTGTCGGTGCATCCTGGTGACGAGGTCGAGTTCGTCGGCGAGGGATTCCTCGGCCAGTTGGTAGGTGTCGGGGAAGAGCAGGCCCTCGACCAACAGGTAGGGCAGGCCCTCGGGGTAGTGCTCCCAGACGAGGCGCTCGCTGATGAGGGCGGCCCACAGTTCGTCCTCTGCGAAGGCGGGCATCTGTTCGACGAGTCGGGTGACGGTCTGTGCGAGGGTCAGGCCCTCGGGCACCATCACCGTTATGACCTCCTCGGGGAGCGGGCCCTCGTTCATGCGGTCGACGACGTCCTGGAAGGCCAGGTGCTCACGCAGCACGTATTCTCCCGCCTTGAACGAGTACTCGACGTCCACCGGGCATTCGATGAGCCAGCGCAGCGCCGACGGGCAGCGCATCCACTGACGGAACATGGCGGGGTTGTCGACGATGTCGGCGGTGCCGAGCGCCACGGCGACGTCGTTGGTCGACCATCCTTCCTCGATCACGAACCGGACGTCCTCGCCGAAGAGGCGCTCGGGCCGCATCTGGTCGTCCGCCCAGTCCGTGACCATCCGGTACCCCACCACGAAGGTCATGAAGATGGCGAACACCACGAGGCCCCAGCGGGGCAGCGGCCCCCAGGATGGACGGTGGCGGACCCAGCGGACATCGGACCGGGCCTCCTCGCCGGGCTCGAACACGGTTCCCTCGTCGGATTCGTCGAACACCGTCGGGCCCCACACCATCGCCTCGCCGACGGCTTCCTCGGTGGGCACCGCCGGCACGCCGCCCGGCATCGTGGGGTGGTCGCCTGGCGGGACGGGGGGTGCCGGAACGGTCGGCGGCTGGCCGGCGACCCGGGCGCCGATCGTCGCCGAGGAACGCCCCTGGGGTGACAGGTCTGCCGAGGAGAGGGCATTCGGCGCGTCGTTGCCTTCTTCGGGGGGCATCTCGTCGCTCACGTGGTCGCCTCCCCGCTGCGAGCGTCGAGCCAGGCCTGGAGCAGGACGGCGGCAGCCATCTGGTCGACGACCTCGCGCTGGGCCCTGGCGTCCAGGCCTGCTTCGCTCAGCCGGCGTTCGGCGCTCACGGTCGTCAGGCGCTCGTCGTGGGTCTCGACCGGCACGTCGAGGAACCGGGCGAGTTGACGGGACTCGGCGAGCATTGCCTCGGCCGCCGGTCCGGTGCCCCCGTCGAGCGAGTACGGGACGCCCACGACGACGACCTCGGCCTCCCATTCGGCCACGAGGTCGGCAACCGCACGGTGGTCGCGTGTCCGGTCGCCGGTGCGGTGGAGGACATCGGCCGGCGTTGCCAGCCGGCCATCCGGGTCGCTGACAGCGATGCCGATCCGCTTCGAGCCGAGGTCGAGGCCCAGGGCACGCACGCCGTTCGGCTCAGCCGGCGGCGGCGCGGGCCTGCTCGAGCGCCTCGTCCAGGTGCTCGGGGGCCCGACCGCCGATGATCGTGAGGCTGGGATTCGGGCGGCCGCCGCCTCCGATGGTCTTTGCCGCCTCGGCGACGAGGACGCCGGCGTCGAGCCCGCTGTCCGGTGCGACGGTCGAGACCAGGGCCGCTCCCCCGTCCTCCGGGGCGGTCGCCAGGACAACGGCGCGGATGCCGTCCCGGTCGCGTACGGCGATGGCCAGGTCCCTGAGTCCGTCCCGGTCGATGTCGTCGATGCGACGGACCACGAGTCCGGCCTCGGCACCTTCGACGAGTTCGTCAACCCGGCCCAGCGCCGACCGGCGTCGCAGGTCCTCAACCTGGCGTCGCAGGTCCCTGGCCTCCGCGACCCGCTTTCGAATCCCGTCGAGAACGTCGTCGACGGGGACGCCGACCAGGTCGGCTGCCTCGACGAGGGTGTCTTCGGCGCTGCGCAGCCGGTCGACCGATGCGGCGCCGGTGACCGCTTCGAGTCGACGGATGTTGGAGCCGATCGAGCCCTCGCTGACGATCTTGAGGAGTCCGATGTCGCCGAGGGCGGAGACGTGGGTGCCGCCGCAGAGTTCGATCGAGTTCGGTCCCGCCTGCAGGACCCGGACCGTGTCGCCGTACTTGTCGCCGAAGAAGGCGATCGCACCGAGCGCCTCTGCCTCGTCCCTGGTGGCCTCGAAGTGGTTGCAGGCGGCGTTGCCGAGGACCTCGGCGTTGACCAGGTCCTCGATCTCGACGACCTGCCCGTCGGTCAGGCCCTCGTAGTGGCTGAAGTCGAAGCGCAGGCGGTCGGGCCCGACCCACGAGCCCTGCTGCTTGACGTGGTCGCCGAGCACCCGCCGGAGGGCCCAGTGGAGGATGTGGGTGCCGGTGTGGTTGCGCCTGATGGCGGCTCGACGATCGGTGTCGATGGACGCCCGCACGGTCTGGCCGACCTCGACGGCACCATCGACCGCCTCGACGTGGTGGCAGTGGAGGCCGTCGAGGGCGAGGGTCGTGTCGAGGACCCGCAGCGTGCCCGTCGACGACCCGACCGTTCCTGTGTCGCCGATCTGCCCACCGGACTCTGCGTAGAACGGCGTGCGGCCCAGGACGAGGACCCCGTCGGCTATGGAGAGCACCTCGGCGTCGCACTCGTCGACCTCGCGTCCGACGAACTCGGTGGGCCCGTGGGCCTCGAGGACGTGGCGTAGGTCGCCGTCGCCGGAGCGGGCCCCGGCATCCTTTCTTGCGGCCTTGGCGCGGTCCTTCTGTCCGGCCATGGCCGCATGGAAGCCGTCGAGGTCGATGCGCACCTCCCGTTCGGCGGTTATCTCCTCGGTCAACTCCAGGGGGAAGCCGTAGGTGTCGTGGAGCTTGAAGGCCACCTCGCCGTCGAGGGCGGCATCCCCGGCGAGGGCGGCGAGGGCGGTGTCGAGAATGGCCATGCCCGATCGGAGGGTCTCGCGGAACCGTTTCTCCTCGCGGTCGAGCACGCCGCGTACGAAGTCATGGTTGCGGACGAGTTCGGGGTAGTCGGCGCCCATGATCTCGACGAGGGAATCGAGAAGGCCCGGCATGATCTGGTCCTCGACGCCGAGCAGCCAGGCGTGGCGGACTGCACGTCGGATGATGCGGCGCAGCACGTAACCGCGGTCCTCGTTGCTGGGGAACACCCCGTCGCCGATGAGGAAGGCAGAGGAACGGATGTGGTCGGCGAGGATGCGCTGTGAGACGTCCGAGCGCGGGTCCGATCCGGGGGCGACTCCGCTGAGTCCGCCGATGGTCTCGAGCAGTCGGACGAACTCATCGGTCTCCCACACGGAGTCGACGCCCTGCAGCACGGAGAGGATCCGTTCGAGCCCGGCGCCGGTGTCGATGGAGGGCTTCGGCAGCGGCGTCATCGAGCCGTCCCCGTGCTGCTCGAACTGCATGAAGACGAGGTTCCAGATCTCGATGAAACGCTCGGGGTCGCCGTGTTCCGGTCCGCCGTCGGCACCGAACTCGGGGCCCTTGTCCCAGAAGATCTCGGAACAGGGGCCGCAGGGTCCGGTGTCGGCCATGCGCCAGTAGTTGTCCTCGTCGAGTCGCTGGATGCGTTCGGCCGGCACACCGACCTCGTCGCGCCAGATGGCCTCGGCGTCGTCGTCGCTGACGTGGACGGTGATCCAGATGCGCTCGGGGTCGAGGCCGAGGTGGGTGGTGACGAAGTCCCAGGCGAAGGCGCAGGCGTCGGACTTGAAGTAGTCGCCGAAGCTGAAGTTGCCCATCATCTCGAAGAAGGTGAGGTGGCGGCTGGTGCGGCCCACCTCGTCCAGGTCGTTGTGCTTGCCGCCGGCGCGAACGCACTTCTGGATGGTGACGGCCCGATCCCACGGCGCCTGCTGCTCGCCGACGAAGTACGGCTTGAACGGCACCATCCCCGCCACGGTGAAGAGCAGCGTCGGGTCGTGCGGGATCAGGCTGGCCGAGGCCTCGTGGTGGTGCCCGTGTCCGGCGAAGAAGTCGACGAACGCCCTACGGATGCTGCGCGCAGTGGCGGTTTCTTCGGACATGGCGGGTCAGCCTACCGGTGGGCCCTTCCGGGCTCGGGTCAGGAACCCGGCCTGCGCCGCCTGAGGCCGGAGAGGAGCCCGGCCAGGCGCACGAGCGGCGACGAGGTGAGGGTTGCGGCACTTTCGATGGTGGCTCCGATCCTGCCCGCCGACTCGCGCAGGCCCTCGGCGGTATCGAGGAGGTCCTCGACACGGTCGAGGTCGCCGGCCGTCCGTTCGACCATCCGGTGCATGTCGGCTATCAGCGGGACCGCCTCGCGGTGCAGTGCGTCCACCGCAGCGTGCAGGTCCCTGAGCATGCGGGCCAGTCGCGCCACGGCCACGAGCAGGAGCCCGAGGCACGCCACGGCCACGATGAGGGCGGCCCATCCGATGCTCATGGGGTCTCCTCCGGATCGGACCGTTCGGCGAGGCGGCGGGCCACCTCGGCCTCGTGGCCGTGTGGTGACGGCTCGTAGTACACGTTTCCCTCCACCTCCTCGGGGCGGTGCGCCTGTTCGACCCAGCCCCTCGGGTCGTCGTGCGGGTAGTCGTATCCATCTCCGTGGCCCAACCCGGCAGCCCCCTTGTAGTGGGCGTCGCGCAGGTGCGGCGGCACCAGGCCGGTTCCGGGTGCCCGTGCGTCGACCGCTGCTGCGGCGAGCGCCCGGTAGACCCGGTTCGACTTGGGGGCGGTCGCGAGGTGCACGACGGCCTGTGCCAGGTTGAGGCGTGCCTCGGGCAGGCCGACGAACTCGACTGCCCTGGCGGCGGCGTCGGCGACGACGAGCGCCATCGGGTCGGCCATGCCGATGTCCTCGCTGGCCAGGATGACGAGCCGGCGGGCGATGAACCGGGCCTCTTCCCCCGCTTCGAGCATGCGGGCCAGCCAGTAGAGGCCGGCGTCCGGGTCGGATCCCCGGATGCTCTTTATGAAGGCGCTGATGACGTCGTAGTGTTCGTCCCGGCCGTAGCGGACCGCCTTGGTGCCGAGTGCGGCCTCGGCGTCTTCGAAGGTGACGGTGGGATCCTCATGGCCGTTGGCGATTGCGACGGCGACCTCGAGGCTGGTCAGGGCGAGGCGTCCGTCGCCGGCCGCCCGGTCGACCAGCAGGTCGAGCGCCTCGTCGGTTGCGTTCGCCTCCTCGACCTCGAGGCCCCGGCACAGCAGTCGGTGGGTGGCCTCGACGTCGAGGGGTTCGAGGCGGAACAGCGTGGAGCGTGACAGCAGGGGTGGGTTGACCTCGAAGTAGGGATTCTCCGTCGTGGCGCCGACCAGCACGAGCAGTCCGGACTCCACGGATGGCAGCAGGGCATCCTGCTGGGCCTTGTTGAAGCGGTGGACCTCGTCGAGGAACAGGATCGTGCCGACATCGCGTTCGCCGAGTCGGGCTGTAGCGGCTGCTGTCACCTCGCGCACGTCCTTGACGCTGGCGTTCACTGCTGAGAGTTCCACGAACTCCTTGGCGGTGACGCGGGCGATAAGCCGGGCCAGCGAGGTCTTGCCGGTGCCCGGCGGTCCCCAGAGCACCACCGACGAGAGCCGGTCGGCCTCGATGAGGCAGCGCAGGGGCTTTCCCTCGCCCACGAGGTGGGCCTGGCCGACGATGTCGTCCAGGCAGGTGGGACGCAGGCGGTCGGCGAGCGGTGCCCGTCGGGCCAGGCGCTGCCCGACCGCCGAGGCGAACAGGTCGTCGATCACGACGCCGAACCTAGCGGCCGCCGCCGGGATGGGAGGGGCGCCGTCCGGACGGCCACGCCGAGCAACAGGCGTCGACGACGGAGCGGGCGAACGTTGAAGGTCCCGCCGCCACGAGGTCCCGGTTGAACACCTCGGGACAGAGCAGCGGCGTCGCACCGATTCCCTCCATGACGGACGCCAGGGCGGCGAAGTCGACGACGCCCTCCCCCGGCAGGGGACGCGACGCCATCGCCTCGGTCATCGGGTCGTCGCCCGGAGATTCGGCGGCGTCGCAGAGTTGCACCACCTGAATGGCGGAGCCGGGGAGGCCCGCAAGGAACTCGGGGCACGGGCCACCGGGCTGGCGCTGCCAATGCCAGGTGTCGAGCAGGATCCCACCGTTGGGCCTCCCGGCCGCCGCCACCAGCCGCCACGCGGTCTGCAGGTCGGGAATGCCGGTCCACGGCAGGAACTCGAGCGCCACGCTGATGTCCCGCTCGGAGGCCCGGTCACACAGGTCGGCGAAGCCGACGACTGCCCGGTCGCTGTCGGCAAGAGCAGGTTCGAGCATCACGGCCACGACCTGGTGGGCGCCCAGCGCTTCGGCCAGGTCGAGGGTGAGGTCGCCGTCCCGGTCGATGCCGTCCGCTGCCGCCCAGCCGGTGGCCGCCTCGACCACCCGGACCTCGAGTCCCCGTTCGGCCACCTCCCGGGCGAACACCCCCGGGTCGGGATCGAGGTTCGTGACGTGCAGGCTCCAGGCCGACACGCCACCGCAACCGTTCTCGACGGCGGCGTCGAGTCCGGAGAGAATCGTTGCAGCGTCGGCTGCGAAGGGATTCGGTATCAGGGTCGCCAGGCAGGGTCCCAGGTCGTCTGGGGCCGTCACTGCTTCGGGGGCAGCACCCGCAGGCCGAGTTCCTCGAGGTGGCGGTCGTCGATAGTCGTCGGCGCTCCCGTGAGCGGATCGGCACCCGACTGTGTCTTCGGGAAGGCGATCACCTCACGGATGTTGTCCTCGCCTGCGAGGATGGCGACGAGGCGATCCATGCCGAAGGCGAAGCCGGCGTGGGGTGGCGCTCCGTAGCGGAAGGCGTCGAGCAGAAAGCCGAACTTCTCCTGGGCCTCCTCGATGCCGATGCCGAGCGTGGCGAAGATCTTCTCCTGGACCTCGCGGCGGTGGATCCGGACGCTGCCCGAACCCAGTTCCCAGCCGTTGACCACCAGGTCGTAGGCCTGGGACCGCACCTCGAGCAGTTCGCCCGATTCGAGGAGGTCGAGATCGTCCTCGTGCGGCATCGTGAACGGATGGTGGGCGGGGATCGGGTTGCCGGCCTCGTCCCGGCCCTCGTACAGGGGAAAGTCGACGACCCACAGGAAGTTCAACCCACCCTCGGTGACCGGGGGCCGGCCCAGTTCGAGGCGCAGCAGGCCGAGCACCTGGCGGGTCCTGGGGCGCTCGTCGGCCACGAGGAACAACAGGTCGCCGTCCTCGGCGGCCATTGCGGTCCGCAGGGCAGCCATCTCGTCTTCGGAAAGGAACTTGGCGACCGGCGAGTTGAGGCCATCGGCCTCGACGCGCATCCAGACCAGGCCCTTGGCGCCCCACTGCCTGCACTGGTCGGTCAGGTCGTCGAGCCGGCTGCGGGAAACATCGGCGCCGCCCGGCACCCGGATGCCCTTGATGCAGGGCGCCCGGAATGCCCGGAACTCCGTGTCGGCGAACACCTCGGTCAACTCGACCAACTCGAGCCCGAAGCGGGTGTCGGGCTTGTCGGAGCCGAAGCGTTCCTGGGCTTCGAGCCAGGTCATGCGTGGGAACTCTCCGGGGCGCTCACCGGTCACCGCCTCCACAGCCGCGCTCACCGCATGTGTGATGAATCCCAGGACGTCGTCCTGGTCGACGAAGCTGGCCTCGGCATCGAGTTGCATGAACTCGAACTGGCGATCGGCACGCAGGTCCTCGTCGCGGAGGCAGCGGGCGATCTGGTAGTAGCGGTCGACGCCGCCCACCATGCAGAGCTGCTTGAAGATCTGCGGGCTCTGTGGCAGGGCGTAGAACGCTCCCGGCTCCTTGCGGGACGGCACGACGAAGTCGCGTGCGCCCTCCGGCGTGCTGGCGACGAGCATCGGCGTCTCGACCTCGATGAAGCCCTGCTCCTCCATGGCGCCCCGTATGGACGAGTTGACCGTGGCCCGGACCTCGAGGTTGCGCTGGAGGCGGGAGCGGCGGAGGTCCACGTACCGGTGGCGTAGGCGCAGCACCTCGTCGACGTCGGTGCGGTCGTCGATCGGGAACGGTGGTGGCTCGGACCGGGCGAGGATCGTCACCTCGGCTGCTTCGACCTCGACCATGCCGGTGGCCAGCGCCTCGTTGGCGGTTTCGTCGGGCCGTGCGCGCACGGTGCCGGTCACCTGGAGGACGAACTCGGATCGCAGGTCGTGGGCTCCGTCCACGACGACCTGGACGACGCCGCTGCGGTCGCGGAGGTCGACGAAGGCGAGGTGCTCACCGTGCTCGCGGACGCTGTCGACCCAGCCGCACAGGGTGGCCTCGGAGCCGATGTCGTCTGCTCGCAGGTCACCGCACCGGGTGGAGCGCATGGAGGTGGTGTAGTCGGGGGCCGGTCGGTCGGTCACTGAAGCCTCGTTCGCAGGTTCTCGATCAGGTCGGTTCGTGCCACGGTCTCCTGGCCGGCGTCGCCGCGCAGGTCCCGGACGGTGGCATTGCCGCCGGAGCGCTCGTCCTCGCCGATGATCACGGCGACGGTGGCTCCGCTGCGGTCGGCGGCCTTCATCTGGGCCTTCATCGAGCGGTCGTCCCAGGCCCGGTCGGCGCGTAGCCCCGCCCGCCGCACCTCGTCGGTTACGAGGACCGCCTCGTCACCGCCACAGGTGTCGACGACGAATACGTCGACGGCCGACGCGGGAGCGTCGAACACGGCTTCGGCGTCACAGGCCAGCAGCGTGCGGTCGACTCCGAGGGCGAAGCCGACGCCCGGCGTCGGCGGCGCCCCCATCGCCTCGGCCAGGCGGTCGTAGCGCCCGCCCCCGCCGATGGCGTCCTGGGCGGCGTCGAGTGCCTCGGCTGTGAACTCGAAGGTGGTGCGCAGGTAGTAGTCGAGGCCCCGTACCAGGCGTGGTGAAACCGTGTAGGGGATGCCGAGTGCGTCGAGTGCAGCCCGGACACCTGCAAAGTGTGTGGCCGCATCGTCCGACAGGAAGTCGGGCATCTGCGGTGCTGCATCGATGAGTTCGGCGTCCTCGGTGCGTGGGGAGTCGAGCACCCGCAGCGGGTTCGTGGTGAGCGTCTTGCGGGACTCCGCTGAGAGGGCGTCGGCGTCGGCCGAGAAGTGGGCGGTGAGGGCTTCGACGTAGCGGGCCCGGTCGTCCGGGTTGCCGAGCGAGTTGAGCAGCAGGGTCACCTGTCGCAGGCCGAGCCGCTCGTAGAAGCGCCAGGCCAGGGCGATGACCTCGGCGTCGAGGTGGGGGTCGTCGGGACCGAGGGCCTCGACGCCGACCTGGTCGAACTGCCGGAAGCGACCCTTCTGTGCCCTCTCGTAGCGGAAGTTGGGTCCGGCGTACCAGACCTTCCATGGCACGACCGGTCGGTGTTCGGCGAATGCCCGCACGACCGAGGCCGTCTGCTCGGGCCGCAGGGCGACGCTGCGGCCGCCCTTGTCGAGGAATTCGTACATCTCCTTCGCGACGACGTCTGTGGCATCGCCCAGGCGGCGGAACACGTCGACGTGTTCGAACATGGGTGGCACCACGTGCGTATAGCCGGCAGCGCCGACCACGTCGGCGAACACCTCGACCAGCCTCCGCCAACGGGCGGAGTCCGGCCAGAGGATGTCGCGTGTGCCCTTCGGGGCCCGATAGATGGAGTCGGCCACGAGGCCAGAGGTTACCGGTGGCCCCCGGCCTCGGTCCGGGATCCGGTCAGGAGTCGCTGCCGGGCACCACCCGGTACACGTCGTAGACCGAGTCGATGTCGCGGATCTGGTGCAGTACGCGCTCGAGGTACCCGACGTCGCCCATCTCGAACTCGAAGCGCATCCGGGCCACCCGGTCGGTTCCGCTCGTCATGGTCGAGTTGCTGAGCACGTTGACCCGGTGGTCGGCGAGCACGGACACGACATCGTGCAGCAGCAACGGCCTGTCCAGGGCCTTGACCTCGAACGAGGCTACGAAGTGGGCGGTGGTCTGTTCGTCCCAGTCGACGTCGATGAGGCGGTCGGGTTGGCCCCCCGACAGCGACACGGCGTTGGCGCAGTCGGTGCGGTGGACCGACACGCCGCGTCCCCGTGTGACGAAGCCCATGATCTCGTCGGGCGGTACCGGCGTGCAGCAGCGGGATAGACGGACCATGACATCGTCGAGGCCCTCGACGTGGACGCCGACCGAGCCACGGTCGCGTCGCAGCGGACGCTGGGCGAGGGCGGCGATCGACAGGTGTTCGGCGACTTCCGGGGTGTGTTCGCGCAGCTGTCGCTCGACCCGGCCGATCACGGCCCGGGCCGACACGTGGTGCTCTCCGATGGCTGCGAACAGGGAGTCGAGGTCCGTGTAGTTCATCGACTCACCGATTTCGGCCAGCACGTCACCGTCGAGGATCTCCTTGATCGGGAGGCCGACGCGCCGGAGTTCCTGGACGAGGTCGTCGTGGCCGGTGTCGATGGCCTCGGTGCGACGCTCCTTCGTGTGCCAGTGGCGGATCTTGTTGGCCGCTCGGTGGCTGGCGACGAACTTCAGCCAGTCCCTGCTGGGACCGGCTCCGGGCTGCTTCGAGGTGATGACCTCGACGGTCTCGCCGGACTCGAGGCGGGTGTCGAGCGGTACCAGGCGTCCCTCGACGCGTGCACCGATACAGGCGTCCCCGACCTCGGTGTGGATGGCGTAGGCGAAGTCGACGGGTGTGGCACCGATGGGCAGGGAGACGACCCGGCCCTGTGGCGTGAAGACGTAGACCTCGTCCTGTTCGAGGTCGGTCTTGAGGTTGTCCATGAACGTCCCGTGGTCGGGTGTGTCGTCCTGCCATTCGACGATGCGTCCCAGCCACGCCATCTCCTCGGACGGGAGAGTGCCCTTGTAGTCCCAGTGGGCGGCCACACCCGTCTCGGCCCGTCGGTGCATCTCGACGGTGCGGATCTGGAACTCGACCTGCTTGCCCTGGGGTCCGATGACCGTGGTGTGCAGCGACTGGTAGAGGTTGAACTTGGGCATAGCCACGTAGTCCTTGAAGCGCCCCTGCACCGGCACCCAGACGGCGTGGATCACACCGAGGGCGGCGTAGCAGTCGCGCACCGTCTCGACCACCACCCTGATGCCGACCAGGTCGTGGATCTCGTCGAAGGGGCGACCCTTGATGATCATCTTCTCGTAGATGCTCCAGAGGTGCTTGGGGCGACCGTCGACGTCGGCCTCGATGCCGAACCCCTGCAGCCTCTGATTGACCTCGCCGACGACCTGGTCGAGATAGAGGTCGCGTTCGGGCGCCCGATCCTGGACCATCTGGTCGATCTGGCTGTAGCGCTTCGGGTGCAGTGTTGCGAGGGCGAGGTCCTCGAGCTGCACCTTGACCTCCTGCATGCCGAGCCGGTGGGCCAGGGGGGCATAGATGTCGAGCGTTTCGCGTGCCACGCGCTGCTGCTTGGACTCGGGGAGAGCGGCCACGGTCCTCATGTTGTGCAGGCGGTCGGCCAGCTTGATGATCAGGACGCGCAGGTCCTTGGCCAGCGCAACGAGCATCTTGCGCATGCTGGCAGCCTGCTGTTCCTCCCTGCTCTCGAAGGTGAGGCGGTCGAGCTTGGTGACCCCGTCGACGATCCGGGCCACGTCGGTACCGAAGTCCCGCTCGAGGTCGTCGAGGTCGATGAGGGTGTCCTCGACTGCATCGTGGAGGAGCGCAGCGGCCACCGTGATGTCGTCGAGCCCCTGGCGGGCGACGATCGTGGCCACCGAGAGCGGATGGTTGACGTAGGGCTCACCGGACTTGCGGATCTGGCCCTCGTGGGCACGCAGCGCCACCTGGTAGGCGCGCTCGATGAGCTCGGCGTCGGCGTCGGGGTGGTGTTCGAGGAATGCAGTCAGCAGCAGCGACGTCTCCTCGACGGCCTGCTGCGGCTTGCGGCGCCACGGCAGCACCCGACCGGCGGTGGCCATGTCAGTGCCGTCCGGTTCGGGCGTCCTGGTCGGACAGGTTCCTCATCCCTCCACGGTAGCGGTCGGCGGCCACCGGCCCGATTTCGTGCGGGACCCGGGAGGGTCAGCGGCGCCGCTTCTTGCGGGGGCGTGGAGGTGCCCCGCCGCCCGTACCGGCAGGTCGGGCTGTCGGGGCAGGGCGTCGGCGGGCAGGGCCACTGGCCCGTCCGGACGGACCGCCGGAGCGTGCATCGGGGACCGAGGCCTCGCTGCGGCCGATGGCCCGGGTCGGCCCGTCGAGCAGGCCGCGTCCCGAGAGCTTGTCCCGGACCTGGACCCACCGCTGCTCGCCCTCCTTGAGGCGGGCGACCATGGCTGCGGCGAGGAACAGCGACGAGTACGAGCCGACGACGATGCCCACGAGGAGGGCGAGGGCGAACTCGCGCAGGGCCGTTGCTCCGAGCACCACCGAGCCGATCACGAGGAGTGACAGCACGGGCAGCGCCGAAGTGATGCTGGTGTTGATCGAACGCATGGCGACGCGGTTGAGGGCCAGGTTCATCAACTCGGTGTAGGTGTAGCGCTCGGTCGCCCCGAGGCGTCCTGTCATCTCCCGGACCTTGTCGTAGACGACGATGGTGTCGTAGAGGGAGTAGCCCATGATCGTCAGGAAGGCGACCACGGTCGCCGGCGTCACCTCGGCACCGAGCAGTGAGTAGACGCCGACGCTGACGACGATGTCGTGGGCGACCGCAGCGAGTGCCCCGGCCGCCATCTTCCACTCGAGTCGGGCGCTGATGTACAGGGCGACGACCAGGAAGAACACGACGAGGGCGCGCACCGCCTTGTCGGTGACCTCGTCGCCCCAGGTGGGGCCGACCTGTTCGAAGGTCTCGACCCTTCCCAGGTCGGTCGAGAGCGCGTCGCGGATCTCTGCGGCCCGGACCGGTTCGTCTATGTCGGAACGGATCCGGATGGTCTCCCCGTCGACCAGTTGGATGCGTGCACCATCGGCGTCGAAGCGGCTGAGGATGCTGCGGGCGTCGGACACCGACGCATCCGGTGCCACCACCTCGTATGCGGTGCCGCCGGCGAAGTCGATGCCGAGCTCGAGGCCGCGCAGGCCGAACGACCCGAGGCTCACGAGGAGTGCGGCCCCTGAGGCCAGGGCCGCTACACGCCACCAGCGGGGGAAGTCGACCACCGTCTCGCCGGCGTAGAGGCCCCGGAGCACGGCGATCACGGGGTGCCCGCCGTCGCTTCGGGCCCGGGCACCGCTCCGGATGCAGGCAGGCCGAACAGGCCCGGCCGTCGGGCGAACCAGGTGGTCCGGGAAAGCACCCTGACCATCGGTCCCATGAAGAAGTAGGTCGCCACCAGGTCCAGGATCGTGGCCAGGCCGAGGTAGAAGGCGAAGCCCCGGACTGCACCGACCGTGAGCCACCAGAGCAGGGCCGCTCCGATGAGCGATGCCGTATCGGCCTTCACGATCGTGGAGAAGGCGATCGGGAAGGCGCGGTCCACGGTCGAACGGGCGGTACGGCCGTCCCGGATGTCCTCCTTGAGGTGTTCGAAGTACACGACGTTGGAGTCGACGGACACGCCTACGGCGACGATGATCCCGGTGACGCCGGCGAGCGTGAGCGCCAGGCCGGACTGGGTGCCGAGGTGGGCCACGATCGACCAGAGAAGCGAGCCTGAGACCACCAGGCTGACGATTGCGACGAGGCCGAGCAGTCGGTAGTACCCGATGATGAACAGGGCGACCAGGGCGAGGCCCACGAGGCCGGCCACGATGCCCGCATCGAGCGAGTCCTGGCCGATGGTCGCAGACACGACCCGGGTGTTCTCGGCGACGAGTTCGACCGGGAGGGAGCCGTAGCGCAGCGCCAGGGCGACGTCCTCGGCATCCTGCTTCTCGAACGAACCGGAGATGACGATTCGGTCCCGCTCGAATCCCTCCGCGCGGATCTGCGGGGCGGTTATGACCTCGCCGTCGAGGACGATGGCGATCACGCCGTTGCTGTACCCCTGCAGCACCGGGCACGACTCGCCTCCCCGGAAGCACCGGGCGGCCGCAGCATTGAAGGCGTCGATCCCGGTGGCGCCCTTCTTGAGGGTGATGCCGACCTGCCACCGGAACTCGATGAAGTCGGCGTCGGCGTCCTCGAGGGCGTCGCCGGTCAGGACCGTGGGGCCCAACACGTAGCGGCGGCCCACGGTGCTCCCCGTGCCGGATCCGCCGAGTATCACGAAGTCCTCGGCGTGGTCGGCCTCGGGGCTTGTCACGCCATCGTCGCCGGTGGCGGGACGTACGATGCCGCTGCGCACCAGGTTGCACGAGGCGAACGGCTCGGCTGTCATGTTGCCGCTTCCCTCTGATCCGCGTGTGCCGGGGATGGCTGCCGGCAGGACCTCACAGACGGGACGGAAACGCAGTTCGGCCGTGGTGCCGACCAACTCGAGTGCCCGTTCCTGGTCGTCGACGCCGGGCAGCGAGACCATCACGCCGTCGACGGTGCGGGAGATCTCGGGTTCGGCCACACCGAGGGCGTCGACACGGTTGCGGATGATCTCGACCGACTGGTCGAGCATCTCCTCGGTGGCCGGTTCCGTGGCGGTCAGGCGCACCGACACGCCGCCCTGGAGGTCGAGGCCCAGCAACGGCTGGTTGCCCCAGAGCAGCGTCAGGGCCGCTGCGGCGACCGATATGGCGAGGATGCCGACGAGCAGGACTGCCTGACGGCGGAACATGGGAATGGGTGGGATCGGGGAGGCATCGGGTCCGCAACCCGGGTCAGTCCCCGATCGGGCTCTCCGGCTCGTCGGGCTCGTCGGACACGTCCCCGTCGAAGAGGCGGTCCACGGTCCCCTTGAGCACCTTCAGTTCGAGGCCCTTGGCGACCTCCAGCCACATGACCTCGCCCTCGACCTCGGAGACGACGCCGAAGATCCCGGCGCTGGTCACGACCTCGTCGCCGGCGGCGATCGACTCCACCAGGGCGCGGTGTTCCTTGGCGCGCTTCTGCTGTGGGCGGATCATGACCATGTACAGCACGCCGAACATGAGGATGATGGGAAGAAAACTCATGGCTAATGCAATCCCTTGGTGGATCAACCGGCGGACCGGGAAAGCCTAGGCGGCGGAACCCGCCCCCGGACCTCAGCCCCAGACGGCGAGGGTCTCTGCCCGGAATGCCTCGAAGCGGCCCTCGCCGATCGAGGTCCGGAGGCGTTCGACGAAGTCGAACAGCCAGGCGAGGTTGTGGAGCGTCAGGAGGCGACGGCCGGTCGGTTCGTCGGTGAGCAGCAGGTGGCGCAGGTAGGCGCGGCTCCAGGCCGCCGCCGGGCTCGAGGGGAATTCCGGGTCCAGCGGTGCATCGTCGGTGGCGAAGCGGGCGTTGCGTAGGTTGATTCGCCCGGCCGAGGTGAGAATCGTGCCGTGGCGGGCATGGCGGGTGGGGAGCACGCAGTCGAACATGTCGATGCCCCGGGCGACGACCTCGACGAGGCCGGCCGGGTCGCCGAGTCCCATGAAGTAGCGGGGCTGGTCGGTGGGCAGGTGGTCGACGGCCGTCGAGAGCGGTTCGAGCATCTCCTCGCGGGTCTCTCCCACGCTCAGTCCTCCCACTGCATAGCCGTCGAACCCCACCTCGACCGTCCGTTGGGCGCTCTCGGCCCGAAGTGCCCCGTCGATGCCACCCTGCACGATGCCGAACTGGCACTGCCGGCCCGACGCGTCCGGGTGCTCCAGGAAGGCGCGTCGGCCTCGTTCCGCCCAGGCGGCGGTCCGCTCGACCGCTTCACTGAGGACCCGGTCGGGTGCCGGGAGCGCCGGACACACGTCGAGGACCATCTGGATGTCGGCCCCGAGGTCCGCCTGCACCTCTGCGGCGCCCTCCGGTGTGAGGCGGTGGGTGCTGCCGTCGTAGGTCGACCGGAAGACCGCCCCGTCGTCGTCGACCTTCGGCTGCAGGGAGAAGATCTGGTAGCCGCCGGAATCCGTGAGGGTGAGGCCGTCCCATGCGGCGAAGGCACCGAGGCCACCGAGGTCCCGGATGACGTCGGCGCCGGGCCGCAGCATCAGGTGGTAGGTGTTGGCGAGCACCACCTCGGCGCCCAGGTCGGCCAGGTCGGTCGAGGAGAGGTGCCGCACGGCGCCACGGGTCCCCACGGGCATGAAGCAGGGGGTCCGGAAGGAGCCGCCGGGCGTCGTCACCGATCCGGCACGGGCGGCGCCATCGACGGCCTCCGGGAGGAAGTCGGATCTCACGTTGCACCTTCGCTGTTGCCGGGAGCCACCAGCATGGCGTCACCGAAGGAGAGGAACCGGTATCCCTCGGCCAGTGCTGTCGCATACAGGTCCCGCCAGCCGGGGCCGACGAAGGCGTCGAGCATCACCAGGAGGGTCGAACCCGGCAGGTGGAAGTTGGTGAGCAGGAGGTCGACGATGGCGAACTCGAACGGTCGGCGGATGAACAGTTCGGTGCGACCGGCGATGTCGCCCCGTGCCGCCGACTCGAGCGCACGAACCGTCGTCGTTCCGACGGCGATGACCCGTTCGGCGTTCCGGCAGGCGTCCAGGGTCGCATCGGGTACGTCGTAGGCCTCGCCGTGCATCCGGTGGTCGTCGAGGTCGTCGACGGCGATGGGTCGGAACGTGTCGAGGCCGACCACCAACTCGAGGCGTTCGATCCCCGCCCCCGCCGCCCGGCACGCATCGAGGATGTCGTCGGTGAGGTGGAGGCCGGCGGTCGGGGCCGCTGCCGAGGCGGGCCGGTTCGCGTAGACGGTCTGGTAGCGGTCGGGGTCGTCGAGCACGGTCGAGAGGTAGGGCGGCAGGGGCATCTCTCCATATCGGTCCAGTGCTGCGGGCACGCCGTCGAGGGCGTCGAGCCGTACCAGCCGGCGGCCCTCCCCCAGGTCCTCGCCGACCGTGACCTCGAGGCCGGATTCGGGCTGTAGGACGGTGCCGGGGGCGACCCGGCGGCTGGGCCTCACGAGGGCCTCCCAGGTCTCGCTGGTCGTGGTGCCGGCGAGTCGTTCGAGCAGCAGCACCTCGACCGCTCCCCCGGTTGCCCTGGTGAGGTGGAGGCGGGCGGGAAGCACCCGGGTGTCGTTGATCACGATCACGTCGCCTGGTCCGACCAGTGCCGGCAGGTCGTAGACCGTCTGGTGGTGGATGCCGTCGCCGATGTCGACGAGGAGCCGGGCTGAGGGGCGATCCTCGAGCGGCACCTGGGCGATCGACGCCTCCGGCAGGTCGTAGGCGAAGTCTGCCGGTCGCACGGCGGCCGATCCTAGGACGCGGCGGTACAGCGGCGGTCAGTCGCCGAAGAGGGCGTTGCCCCGTCCGTCGGATGGCACCGGGAGGCCGAGGTGGCCGAAGGCCGCAGGTGTGGCGACGCGCCCCTTGGGGGTGCGCATCAGCAGGCCCTGTTGGATCAGGAACGGCTCGTAGACGTCTTCGACGGTGTCCTCCGGCTCGCCGATGCTGATGGCGAGCGTCTTGAGTCCGACGGGTCCGCCACCGAACATCTCGCAGAGCGAGGCCAGGATCGCCCGGGTGGGCTTGTCGAGGCCGAGCTCGTCCACGGCGAAGAAGGTGAGGCCGTCGCGGGCGGTGTCGCCACCGATGCATCCGCCGGTCTCGGGGCGTTCGACCTGGGCGAAGTCGCGCACCTGGCGCAGCAGGCGGTTGGCGATGCGGGGTGTGCCACGCGAACGCCGGGCGATCTCGGTGGCACCCTCCTCGTCGAGGTCGACGTCGAGGATGCCTGCTGCCCGCCTCACGATCGTGCGCAGGTCGGAGGCCTGGTAGTAGTCGAGCCGGGCGGTCAGGCCGAAGCGGTCGCGCAGCGGGCCGGTGATGAGGCCGGTGCGCGTGGTGGCACCGACGAGGGTGAAGCGTGGCAGTTCGAGCCGGATCGAACGGGCCGCCGGCCCCTTCCCCAGGACGATGTCGAGCTCGTAGTCCTCCATGGCCGGGTAGAGGATCTCCTCGACGGCCCGGGCCAGGCCGTGGATCTCGTCGATGAACAGGACGTCGCCTGCTTCGAGCTTGGTGAGGATCGCCGCCAGGTCACCGGCCCGTTCGAGCGCCGGACCGGAGGTCACGTGGAGCTCGGCGCCCATCTCGGCGGCGACGATGTGCGCCAGCGTGGTCTTGCCGAGGCCGGGGGGTCCGCCGAAGAGGAAGTGGTCGGCCGCCTGGCCCCGTTGGCGGGCCGCTTCGAGCATCACCCGCAGGTGGCCCTTGAGTTCCTCCTGGCCGACGAACTCGTCGAGGTTCCGGGGCCGGAGCCCGACCTCGGCCTCGACCTCTTCGGGCTCGGCCTGCGGGGACAGCAGTTCGTCGCGTGCCACGGCGCTAGGTCCTGGCCAGGCGCCGCAGCGCCTCGCGCAGGAGGTCGGCGGGATCGTCGCCGGCCAGGTCGGCCAGCACCGTGCGGACCTCGTCCGGGGAGTAGCCCAGGCCCCCCAGCGCCCCCTGCACCTCGGCCAGCGCCGATCGGGAGCCTCCGCTGCCCTCGGAACCGTCGGGCACGACTTCGACCGGCAGGTCGAGGGTGCCCTTGAGGTCGACCAGGAGCCGGGCCGCGGTCTTCCTGCCGATGCCGGGGACGAGGCACAGTGCAGCGATGTCGTCGATGGCGACGACGCGCGCCAGCTCGTCGGGTCCGTGGACGCCCAGCACTGCCAGCGCCAGCGCCGGTCCGACCCCGTGTGCTGAGAGGAGGGCCTCGAAGCAGGCCCGCTCCGGGCGCTCGAGGAAGCCGTAGAGGGCCTGGTCGGCCTCGCGGATGTGATGGTGGATGTGGACGAAGACCTCGTCGCCGGACGCCTCGCCCAGGCGGTAGGCGGTGGTGGGGGTGACGGTGATGCGGTAGCCGACGCCGGCGACCTCGAGCAGCACCAGGCCGTCCTCGCCGCACTCGAGCAGGTGGCCGCGCAGTGATCCGATCATGTCGACCCTCTGTTGGCCACGGCGTCGGCCATGGGTGCGGTGGCCAGGTGGCAGAGGGCGACGGCGACGGCATCGGCGGCATCGACGGGCCGCAGTGCCTGCTCGATGTCGAGTTGGGCCCGGACCATCTGCTCCATCTGTGCCTTGTCGGCACCACCCCAGCCGACCACCGCCGACTTCACCTCGTTGGGCGAGTACAGGGCGACCCGGCATCCCGACGCTGCCGCCTCGGCCATCACGACGCCGGCCGCCTGGCCGACCTGCATCGCCGTGCGCACGTTGACCTGGAACAGCACCCGCTCGATGGCGACGGCGTCCGGCCGGTAGTCGTGGAGCAGGCCACGGATCTCGGCCTGGAGTTCGGCGAGGCGGCTGGGGAGCTCGGCGTCGGGGTCGGTCCGGAGGACGCCGGCGGCGACAGCACGGGTACGGCGGGGCGACAGGCGCTCGACGACGCCGTAACCGCAGCGGGTGAGTCCGGGATCGATCCCCAGAACGAACATATGTACGACTCTAGCAGTGCAGGTCGCACGCCGGGGGACCGCTGCCTCCGACGGGGATCAGCCTTCGAGGGCTGCGAACAGCTCGTCGGGAATGTCGAAGTTGGCGTGGACGTCCTGGACGTCGTCGAGGTCGTCGATCAGGTCGATGACCCGCAGGACGGCCTTCGCCGCCTCGACCGTCTCGACGGCAACCGTCGAGGTGGCCACCATCGTGACGTCGGCCGAGTCGAAGGTGATGTCGGCCGCCTCGACCGCCGCCCGCACGGTCGGAAGGTCGGAGGCCTCACAGGTCAACCGCCAGATCCCGCCGTCGTCGACCAGGTCCTCGGCCCCGGCGTCGAGGGCCGCCAGCATGATCTCGTCCTCGTCGGTCGATCCCGGCAGCAGGACGACCCCCTTGCGCTCGAACTGCCATGCCACCGAGCCCGGCTCGGCGAGGGAGCCACCGTTCTTGACGAGGACAGACCGCACGTCGGAGCTGGTGCGGTTGCGGTTGTCGGTGAGGGTCTCGACGTAGAGCGCCACCCCGTGGGGCGCATAGCCCTCGTAGGTGACCGACTCGTAGACCACGCCCTCGAGCTCGCCGGTTCCCCGCTTGACCGCCCGTTCGATGGTGTCGAGCGGGACCGAGGCATCGCGGGCCTTCTGGAACATGGTCCGCAGGGTCGGGTTAGCGTCCTGGTCGCCTCCGCCCTGACGCGCTGCGGTCTCGACCTGCTTGATCAGCTTGGCGAAGAGCTTGCCTCGCCTGGCGTCGGCAGCACCCTTCTTGTGCTTGATCGTCGCCCACTTGGAATGACCGGACACGGCGCCGCTGCTCCTCTGGGCTCAGGTGGCGTCGGAGGCGAACGCCCCCTCGAGGAACCGTCGGTGGATGCGGACGTCGCCTGCGAGTTCGGGGTGGAACGATGCCACGAGGACGTTGCCCTGCCGGCACAGCACCGGCCGCCCCTCGACCTCGGCGAGCACCTCGACATCCGGGCCGATCCGTTCGACCACGGGCGAGCGGATGAAGACCCCGTGGAACGTGTCGTCGAAGCCCTCGACCGCCAGTTCGGTTTCGAACGAGTCGACCTGGCGGCCATAGCCGTTGCGTCGGACGTCGAGGTCGATGGCGCCCATGGACCGTTGGTCGGAGCGGCCGTCCAG
>DCXR01000053.1:21681-27585 GCA_002329075.1 Candidatus Neomicrothrix sp. UBA2131 | reverse complement strand
CAGTTCGGCGATGTCGAGCAGCATCGACATGGTCGTGGACTCGCCTCCGGGCATCACCAGGGCGTCGACCTCGGCGAACTCATGGGCCCGGCGGACCTCGATCGGTGTCGCCCCCGCCTCGCCGAGCATTGCGGCGTGGCTGGCGAACGCCCCCTGGAGCGCCAGGACGCCGACCTTCATTTCCGGGTTACCAGCCCCGGTCGGCCAGGCGGGTCTCGAGCGCGTCGATCTCGAGTCCGGGCATGGCGTCACCGAGGCCGCGGCTGACCTTGGCCAACAGGGTCGGGTCGGCGAAGTTGGTCGTGGCCTCGACGATGGCACGGGCCCGGGGGGCGGGGTCATCGCTCTTGAAGATGCCGGAGCCGACGAAGACCGCCTCGGCTCCGAGCTGCATGACGAGCGAGGCATCGGCCGGGGTGGCGATGCCGCCTGCGCAGAACATGGGCACCGGCAGCCGGCCGGTGTCGGCAACCTCCTGAACGAGGGGCAGCGGCGACTGCAGGCGCTTGGCCCAGTCGAACAGTTCGGCGGAATCGGCCTGGGTGATCCGGCGCAGGTCGCCGAGGATCGACCGCAGGTGCCGGACAGCTTCGACGATGTTGCCGGTGCCGGCCTCGCCCTTCGAGCGGATGAGGCAGGCACCTTCGGAAATGCGGCGGAGCGCCTCGCCCAGGTTGGTGGCGCCGCAGACGAAAGGAACGGTGAAGGCCCACTTGTCGATGTGGTGGGCCTCGTCGGCCGGGGTGAGCACCTCGCTCTCGTCGACGTAGTCGACGCCGAGGGACTCGAGGATCTGGGCCTCGGCGAAATGGCCGATGCGGGCCTTGGCCATGACCGGGATGGTGACGGCCTCCTTGATCGCCTCGATCATCTCCGGGTCGGACATGCGGGCCACGCCGCCGTCGCGTCGGATGTCCGAGGGGACCCGCTCGAGGGCCATCACGGCCGTTGCTCCGGCATCCTCGGCGATGCGTGCCTGCCCGGCGTCGACCACATCCATGATGACGCCACCCTTGAGCATCTCGGCGAGCCCGCGCTTGACCAGTTGTGTTCCCGTGGAACGGTTCGTTTCGCTCATGCAGGCGAGTCTACGGCTGCGCCCGGCGGGTCGTCGCCGCGGAAGCAGGACTTCAGCCGACCAGTTCGCGGGCCTTCAGGATGTCGAGGATCTCGCCCTCGCCGAGGCGCGTCATGAGCACCCAGGTGGACCCCTGGTCGAGGTACAGGCGTGCGCCGGTGTCGTCGTCGAGGATCGCCCACCCGTCGGCGATGAACTGCCGACTCCAGACGATGCCGGTGACGGTTCCGTCGCGGAACAGCCAGCCGTCGCCCGATCCGGTGCTCAGCAGCTGTGGGGAGGTCTGGTCGGCATCGGACTGCCGGTAGCCGACCGTGAGCTTGAGCACGTTGTCGGCCGCCAGCGGTACTCCGTTCGCGTCGAGGTGGGGCAGCCCGTCCTGGTACCGGATCCACTGGTCGGAACCGGCATCCCAGATGAAGGCCACGTCGCGGTTCGCCGTCGTCCAACGGACGCCCGCTGCCTGTATCGCCGATTCGGCAGGCGGCCCGTAGGAGAAGACCGGTCCCGGTGGAAGGGCCGCATCGTCCAACGAGGCGAGGACGCCCGACGGATCTACGACACCGTTGTAGGGGGCCTCCCTGGTGTCGTCGCGGCGGAAGTGCTCCTGCCCCCTTCCCATCGTGGACCTGGCCTGCAGCAGGCCGAGGCGTTCCGCTCCGTCGACCTCTGCGGCGACCCCGGCGTTGCTTCCCCAGTAGACGAACATGGGGCGGTCGAGGTTGGCCATCAGGTCGATGTCGCTCGACCGGGCCGAGCGGACCGGGCGGATCGCCTCCGGGAGTTCGCTGTGGAAGACGGCGGCGAATCGGGTCACGAAGTTCTCGACCATCAACTCATAGACGATGTCGGCGGCCTCCAGGCCGACCTGCGGTAGGGAACGCCAATCGTTGTTGCCGACCTTGACGACCAGTGCCGGGCGCTCCGGCAGCCCGTCCGGTGCCGGCTCACCGGTCAACGGCATCGTCAGGCCGTCCCAGGGTGCCTCCGTGGTGGTCGTCGTGGTTCCGTCGACCACCGCTTCGGTGTCGCCGATCTCGGTCCTGACGGTGGGCGACGTGACGATGTCCTCTGTCGTGCTCGGCACGGCAACCGGCTCGTCGACCTCGGAGGGCGCCTGGCCGTCCGGGGCCGAGGTCGTCGAGGTCGCCCCTGTGGCAAGCGTCGTCGGGGCCGTGGACGGGCCCACCGTCGTCGACGGCACGCCGCTCAACCCTCCTTCTTCGCCTTCCCCGCCGCCGCAGGCTGTCGCTGCCAGGATCAGGAGGGCGCAGAAGGCGGTCCGGGCTCGCATCAGGCCTCACCGAGCGCAGCGAGCCTCAGGGCGACGGAAGGATGGACGGGCGTGGGCGCCTCCGGTGATCCCTCCGGTTGGAGCACCCAGAGGTGTGCGCTGGCTGCGGGTGCCGACGGAACGGCCGAACCGAGGCCGGCGAGGGTCCGGAGTGCACGCTGGAGGCCGGGCGGGTAACGGGTCACCGACGCCGCTTCGAGGTCGAATCGGACCTGACGGTCGGGACGGGTCCAGCGACGCCGCATCCTGGACGATCCGGGCAGGTATCCGTGGGCGGCGGCCCCTGTCTGTGCGGCAAGGTCACGGTCGGTGGTGCGCACCAGCAGGCCGGCAACGAGGCCTTCGAGTTCGACCACCTCAAGTGCTTCGAGGGCGCCCACCGTGAAGATCAGGGCGGGTTTCGGGGATCCCAGGGCAGCAGCATTGCCCGTCGGCACATCGACCACATGGAGTGAGGGCGGCTTGATCCCCTGGACCAGGCAGAGTTGGTCCATGGCGTTGTGGAGGCGGGGGTAGTCCTCCGGTGTCGCCGGTCGCGTCCCGACGACCTGCAGCAGTCGTACCGCTGAGCGTCGGTCGGTGGCAACTCCGAGCCAGCTGGCCACGATGAGGCAGAGTACGCCGACGCCGAGTCCGTAGGTGCCCAGGGCGAGCGTGGCGATGAGGCCGACGACGAGCCCTGCGATCAGGGCCAGGGTCAGCGTCGGGGAGGGTCGGGTGGTCATGCTCGGCATCGGGGTCGGGGCATCGGCTCGCATGCTATGGCGGACGCGACCGGTCCACTGGCCTCCTGGACGATTCAGGCGAGGACGCTCTCGTAGGCCTCGAGGTACCGGTCGGCCAGGCGTCGCATCGAGAACTCCTCGGCACGGGCGAGGCCGTTGGCGACGAGGTCGTCGCGCAACCCCGGCTCGCCGAGCACCTTCTCCAGCGCCACGGCGAGGGCAGGGGCGTCACATGGCGGCACCAGCACCGCCTCGCTGTCCGGTCGGGCCACGCGTGAGTAGCCGGCGATGTCGCCGGCCACCACCGGCGTGGCGGCCGCCATCGCCTCGAGTAGCACCACGCCGAACGACTCACCACGTAGCGACGGAGCGCAGAAGACGTCGGCGCCCCGCATCCGGGAGAGCTTCTCCTGCTCGTCAATGCGGCCGAGCCATTCGACCCGCGGGTCACCGGCCATGCGCTGCTGGAGTTCATGGGTCTCGGGGCCGTCGCCCGCCACCCAGACCCTGACGTCGTCCGGGAGCTGCTGCAGCGCATCGAGGAGGACGGAGAGCCCCTTGCGGGGTTCGTGCCGACCGACGAAGAGCACGGTCGGGCCCTCGGTCGGCCACGGATCGGCATGGGCGCAGCGATCGATCTCGACACCGTTGAACAACACCTCGTATTCGCCGCCGAGAGCGCCGCCCACCATGGCCGCAGCATCCTCCGAAACGGCGAACGATGCATCGAGGCGTTGCCGGAGCCAGCGCACGGGCTGGTTCAACAGGTCGTAGGCGCGGCTTCCCCCGGCGGCGTGGAAGGTCCCCACCATCGGGATCGACGCCAGGAACAGGGCCGTCACGGTGGGCCCCGGAGCCAGCGGTTCGTGCAGGTGCAGCACGTCGAATTCCTCGTCCCGGAGCGCACGAATCGTGCGCAGTGCACAGGAGACGTCGGGGGCGATCGGCGCCATGGAACCGTTGGCGGCCGTGGGCAGGCTGTTGCCGAGCGGAGTGACGCCGGCGTCGGGGGGTGGGCCGTCACAGGGTCCGAGCACCCGCGTCGGATGACCCGATGCCCGCAGGGCACGTGCCAGGGCCAGGACCTGGCCCTGCACACCGCCGGGCAGCGTCAGGCTGTACGGACAGACCAGGCCGATGCGCACGACGTCGACGCTAGCCCCCGACCGGGCCGTCGGTTGCAGCGCGGTCGCTGGGCCAGTTGGGCTGGAGCAGGTGCCACTGTTCGGGCTCGGCCCGGATCAGGTCCTCGAACTCGGTGGCCAACACCCGGGTCACCCGGGTCACGTCGTCACGGAACCGTCCCCTGCGCTCAGCCGGAATCGGCGGACGCGCCACGCCGTGGCAGCCCCGCCGACGGATGTAGGCGGTGGCCGGGATCAGGGCTGCTCCGGTTCGCAGGGCCAGGAGCGCAGGACCGGCGGGGAGGGTCGTGACCTCGCCGAAGAACTCGACGTCCACGGCGCCGCCGCCGATGTGCCGGTCGCTGAGCAGGACGATGACGGCGCCGTCGCGCAGCGCCCTCTGTACCTCGCCGCCGGCCTCGGGACCCAGTGCAATGACCTCGATGCCGTACGACTGCCGGTAGTCGCGGAACCATTCGAACAGTTCTGGCGGTTCGAGGGGTTCGACCACCGCCGCCACCGGATACCCCACGACCCGGCTGAGCCAGAAGCCGGCCCAATCCCACCCGCCGAGGTGGGGCATGGCGAGGATCACCCCCCGACCGGATTCCTGGGCCTCGACCACGTGTTCGAAGCCCTCCACCGTGAAGCCGGCTTCGATCTCGTCCGGGTCCATTGCCGGGAGACGGAGGCTCTGGAACCAGTAGTTGGCATACGAGGCGAAGACGTCGTCGACCGCCCTCCGGAGGTCGGGACCCGTCAGGTCTGCACCACGGGCACGCCGGACGTGCCGTTCTACGAGGCGTCGACGATCCGAACCGAAGCGGCCGGCGATCCGTCCGAACCCCCTCGAGATCGCCTCGCCCATGCGCCAGGGGACGAGTTGGGCCGCCTTGGAGCTCAGCCGGTAGCCGAGGGCGACCGAACGGACGGCCACGTCGGTCGGCTAGTGGTCGAGCCTGCTACGGCGTGCGGCCTGGCGGGCCCGACGTTCGGCGCGTCGGTCGGTGCGGAGTTGGCGGCGGCGTTCGGCCCGTCGACGGTAGGGCGCCTCGCGTTCGAGGCCGGCCTGGCGCCACACCTTGACGAAGCGCTGCACGGCTGTGGCAAGGGTCAGCACGAGCATCAGCCAGAGGACGGAGATCAGGACCTCGGCGAAGAGAAGGCCCAGGCCGAGCACTATGAACCGTTCCGCCCGTTCCATGAGGCCGCCCTTGGCGTCGAAGCCCAGCGACTCGGCCTTGGCCCTCATGTACGACACGAGCATGGCTGCGGCCATGACGGCCACGGGGAGCATCATGGTGCTGCCGGGTTCGGTCCTGGCGAAGTGCCAGGCGATGCCGCCGAACAGGAGGGCGTCGGTGATCCGGTCGGAGACCGAGTCGAAGAAGGCGCCGCGCTTCGAGGAGGTGCCGGAGGCCTTCGCCACAGCACCGTCGAGGGCATCGGGTATCCCGGTGAGGACGAGGAACAACAGGCCGAACCGCAGGTTTCCGAGTCCGATGCTGACCGCTGCAGCCGTGGCCATCACGATCCCGGTGACCGTGACCGCATCGGCCGAGATTCCCGTGCGGCGCAGGCTGCGGCCGATGGGCGTCAGGCCGCGATCGACTGCGGCACGCCAGTTTCCGTCCAACATGTGGAGCCTCCTGTGGCCCGAACCGACATGCGGCCATCCGTACG
>DCXR01000053.1:13784-21362 GCA_002329075.1 Candidatus Neomicrothrix sp. UBA2131 | reverse complement strand
GCCATCCGTACGGAGCGCTGCGGGCAGGGCTGGGATCGCGACCACGCTACCAGTGCGTTGTGGTCGGGGGTCGGAGTCCCCGACGTGCCACCTGGCACGCCCGGTCAGTCCGCCGACCAGTCCTCGGGGTTGTCCTCGACGAACTGGGCCACGATCGAACCGTCGACGGCGTCGACCAGGACGAGACCCCGCCGGTCGGGTGGCGATTCGTTGGAGTAGAGCAGGATCCGCCAGGTGGGCCGGCTGCGCAGGCCTCGCCAGGCCATCTGCGCCGAGGCATGTCCGATCGGGAAGCCGACTGCCCGGGTGGCGGCGACGAGGGCTTCGCGCTCGTCGAAGGCCACGTGCATTCCGGCCTGCAGGTGGAACACGCCGAGCACGGCGAGGGCCACTCCCCCGACCTGGAAGCCACCGTTGACCAGCGGGGACCCGGCGGCGAAGAGGCCGACGAACAGGATGGTGAGGCCCAGGCCGAGGTAGACGAACCCGGGGATGCGGCGACGGCTGTTGTCGGGGAAGACGTAGTCGCCCATGGCAGTGGCGACATCGAGGTCGGCCGGCAGTTCGTCGCGGACCTGTTCGTCGCGGACCTGTTCGTCGGCCACGGGATCGTCGGTGTGCATGCGCCGGACGCTATCGACGGTGGCGTGACGCCGGACGTTGCGTGGTGCCGCCCGTGGTTGCGGCGACGGCGACCGCCGAGATCCGTGACGCTCCGGCGGCCCGGAGGGCGTTGGCGGCCATGGACAGCGACGTTCCCGTTGTCACCACGTCGTCGACGATGACTATGGATGCGCCGTGGGCGAACCGGCGGGAGCGCATCGCAGGGCCACGCAGCCGCTGGCGGAGGCCCCGGGTCGACTGGGGAGGGCCCGGCGCACGGAGCAGGAGGCGGCGCACGGGTACACCGAGTTCACGGCCGGTGGCCCTGGCCAGCAGGGCTGCGTGTTCGAAGCCCCGCCTGTTGCGGCGCTCGACGGTGCTCGGCACCCAGGTCACCAGGTCCGGGGGGTCGTCGTCCCAGAAGCCGATGCCTGCAAGGGCCGACCCGAGCGCCCGGACCGGGGTGCGCCGGTTGGCGAACTTGAGCCCCCTCACGAGCACGCCGGCCGATCCGTCGTAGCGCCCCAGCACCCTGATCCGGTCCACGCCGGGTGGCGTCCAGACAAGGGGCTCGGGGCCGAGGTGCGCCACACATGCCCCGCAGGAGCCCGTTCCGGACAACGGGCATGTTCTGCAGTGACCGGTCCGACGCCTGGAGGTTCGTGGTGTGGTCGACATGTTGCCGACGTTAGGGGCGGGGTGCGACACCCGTCAGGCGGAGGCCCCTTCGAGTCGGTCGACGAGCAGGTCGGCCAGGTCGGTGGCCTGTCGGATCAGGTCCCCGGTGCCGTCGATGGTCCGGTCGACCCCGCCGGCGAAGGGTGCCACGAAGCGCTCGTACATCGGCGCCACCGTGGCGGCGAACTGTGAGCGCACGCTCTCCGGCGTCCGGCCCCGTTCGGCGACATCGCGGATGATGCGGCGCTCCCTCCGGATGTCCTCGGGTGCCTCGACGAACACGGCCACGTCCAGGAGTCGGCGGACCTCCGGGGTGGCGAGCAGCAGGATGCCCTCGGTGAGTACCACGGGCTGTGGCGACAGCCGCCGCGACTCAGGTCGGCGACGGTGGGTGGCGAAGTCGTAGACGGGTACGTCGACCGAGATGGCGCCGGCCAGGTCGCCCAGGTCGGCGGCGAACTGCGCGAGGTCCAGCGAGTCGGGGTGGTCGTAGTTGACCAGTGCCCGTTCTGCGATCCCGAGGTGGCCGTGGTCGCGGTAGTAGTCGTCGAATGGCAGCACGATGACGCCGACGTCGCGCCCCTCCAGGATCTCGACCACGGTCCCCGCCAGGGTCGACTTGCCGGCGCCGCTGCCTCCGCAGATTCCGCAGACGACGGACACCTTCTTCGACCCCTGTCGGTTCAGTACCGGTAGTAGTCGGGCTTGAAGGGTCCGGCTACTGCGACGCCCAGGTAGTCGGCCTGGTCGTCGGACAACTCGGTGAGGCGCACGCCGAGGGCGTCGAGGTGCAGTCGGGCCACCTTCTCGTCGAGTTCCTTGGGCAGGGTGACGACCTCGTTTCCGTAGTCCTCGGCCCGTGCATGGAGTTCGATCTGGGCCAGCACCTGGTTCGAGAAGCTGGCCGACATCACGAAGCTGGGATGGCCTGTGGCGTTGCCGAGGTTGAGGAGTCGTCCCTCGGAGAGCATGATCACCGAGTGCCCGTCGGGGAACACGAACTCGTCGACCTGCGGCTTGATGTTCACGCGCTGGACGTCGGACATGCGCACCAGGCCCGCCATGTCGACCTCGTTGTCGAAGTGCCCGATGTTGCCGACGATCGCCTGGTGCTTCATCCGGGACATGTGCTCGGCGCTGATCACGTCCTTGCAGCCCGTGGCCGTCACGAAGATGTCGGCCACGTCGAGCACCCGCTCGAGCGTGTTGACCTCGTATCCCTGCATGGCCGCCTGCAGGGCGCAGATCGGATCCACCTCGGTGATGATGACCCGGGCTCCCTGGCCGCGCAGTGACTCGGCGCAGCCCTTGCCGACGTCGCCGAACCCGCACACGACGGCGGTCTTGCCACCGATCATCACGTCGGTACCCCGGTTGATGCCGTCGATGAGCGAGTGGCGGCAGCCGTAGAGGTTGTCGAACTTGGACTTGGTGATGCTGTCGTTGACGTTGATGGCCGGGAACAGCAGTTCGCCGTCCTCCTGCATCCGGTACAGGCGGTGGACGCCGGTGGTGGTCTCCTCGGAGACGCCGCGGAGGCCGGCGGCGACCTGTGTCCAGCGCTGCGGGTCGTCGGCCAGCGAGGCGCGCAGGGTGGCGAGGAAGACGTGCCATTCCTCCGGGTCGTCGTCGGTGGCGTCCGGGACGGCTCCTGCGGCTTCGAACTCGGCGCCCTTGTGGACGAGCATGGTGGCGTCGCCGCCGTCGTCGAGGATGAGGTTGGGGCCCTGGCCGCCGGGCCAGCGCAGGATCTGTTCGGCGGCCCACCAGTACTCCTCGAGGGTCTCGCCCTTCCAGGCGAACACCGGGACGCCGCGCAGGTCGTCGGGCGAGCCGTCGGGTCCGCACACGGCGGCGGCGGCGGCGTGGTCCTGGGTGGAGAAGATGTTGCAGCTGGCCCACCGGACCTCGGCACCGAGGGCTGTAAGGGTCTCGATCAGGACCGCCGTCTGCACGGTCATGTGCAGCGAGCCGGCAATGCGGGCTCCGGCCAGGGGCTGCTCGTCGGCGAACTCCGCCCGCAGAGCCATGAGGCCGGGCATCTCGTGCTCGGCAAGGCGAATCTCGTTGCGGCCGAACTCGTGCAGGGACAGGTCGGCGACGCGGTGGTCTTGGTGCAGGGACATGACGACTCCTTGGGGATTCTCGGATCATTCTGCCGCCCCGGCACGGAGCCGGGCGCTAATCGGGCTGGGGTCGTCTGACGCCGTTCGGGCAGCCGCTGCAGTCAGGTTACCGGGTCGGACGCTCCACTCGAGGGTTGTCGCAGAGACCGTCCGGGATCGACAGGTCAGGCACCCGGCTCGCCGACGGTGACGCGGTAGGCCAGGCCCCCGGCATCGATCCGGTAGGGGCCGTCGGCGTGGGGAATCCATGCAGCGCCCCCCGGCGCCAGGTCGAGCCCGACTCCCGTCCCGGTGGGCGACAGGAACGCCGAGCCGTCGACGCACACCACGATGTCGGGACCAGACCGGTCGTCCACGTCGACGCCGGCGCCGTCCAGTCGCCACACCGAGAACTCCTCGGCGGGGACGTCGTACAGGTGGAGGCGGTCGCCGGGTCGCTGGACGGTGGCCTCCGGCGCTTCCGGATCGATGGCCCCGACGAGCCGGTCGACATCGACGTGCTTGCCGGTCAGTCCACCTCGCACGACGTTGTCGGATGCGGCCATCACCTCGACGGCCACGCCACCGAGGTAGGCGTGCAGGACACCCGGGGCGAGAAAGAGCGCCTCACCCGACTCGAGGTGGTGCTCGGCGAGCAGGGGCACGAGTGCCAGCGCCGGGTCGCCGGGGAATCGCCCGGACAGTTCGAGGACCAGGTCGGCCGTCCCGCTCCAACCTCCGGTGGCGCCAACGCCCTCGCCGCAGCGCTGCAACAGGGCCTCGACCGCCCCATCCGGATGGCCGGCCAGGATCCTGCCCACGACCTCGGCCCAGGCGACAGGACCCCGGGTCCGGACCGCTGCCAGGAGGTCGTCGGGCAGGCCTAGGGCGGACGACACCCGGATCGCCTCGTCGACCGGACGGAAGCCGCACAGGGTCCGGAACGGCGTCACGGCAACCACCAGCTCAGGCTTGGCACCGGCATCCCGGAAGGTCCGCTCCGGCGAATCGGGGGAAACGTCCGCATCGTTCTCGGCGACGAAACCGGCCTCGGCGGTCGCCCTGTCCGGATGTGCCTGGATCGAAAGCGGTGCGTCGGCTGCGAGGAACTTCACGAGGTACGGCAGCGTTCCTGAGCGCAGACCGGCGGCCGGTCCCAGGTGCGAGGACGGATCTGCGGCGATGAGGGCATCGAGCGCCTCGGGTCCGCTGCCCCGGTCCACGGTCGCCGGCGAAGAGGGGTGCGCCCCGAACCAGACCTCGGCCTCGGGTCGGCCCGTTGGCTCGACGGCCCTCAGTTCGGCCAGGGCGGTGGGCGATCCCCAGTCGTAGTGCTGGAGACGGCCACGGAGATGGTCCATCGGATGCGGCGGTAGGGGCCGTCAGGCGTCGAAGGTGGGCCGGATGCCCGATGCCTCGGCGGATGCCAGCAGGCGATCGTGTTCGGCCTCGTCGACGGCCTCGGCCTCGTCGACCAGTAGCACCGGGATTCCGTCGCGGACCACGTAGCGGCGCCGCAGCCTCGGGTTGTAGAGGTACCCCTCGTCGGCGAAGTAGAGCAGCGGGCCCTTGTCGTCCGGGCAGGCCAGGATCTCGAGCAGCATCGGATCGAGTGTCATCGTCGGTTCCTCCGGTCGGGCGGTCAGCCTGCGCCGTCGATCAGTGTCCTGACCTCGGCCACGCGTGCGGCACAGGACCCGGCGTCGGCGGCCTCGAGGTTGAGCCGGAGCAACGGCTCCGTGTTGGACGGTCGGAGGTTGAACCACCAGCCGCCGGGTTCGACGGTGAGGCCGTCGAGTCGGTCCTGTGGTGAGCCAGCGTAGTGCTGTGCGACCCGCTCGATCACCGCTGCGGGATCTTCGACGCGTGCGTTGATCTCTCCCGAGGCGGCGTAGCGGTCGAACGGTTCGAGCAGCTCGCTCAGCGTCCCACCCGAGGCGGAGAGTTCCTCGAGCACGGTGAGGGCGGCGATCAGGCCGGAGTCGGCCCGCCAGTTGTCGCGGAAGTAGTAGTGGCCGGAGTGCTCTCCGCCGAAGGCGGCACCCTCGTGGGCCATGACCGCCTTGATGAACGAATGTCCGACCCTCGTCCGTACCGCATGTCCCCCACCTTCGGCGATGACCTCGGGGACCACGCTGCCGCAGATGAGGTTGTGCACGATCGTCGCACCGGGCTCCCTCCGCAGGACGGACCGCGCGACGAGTGCCGTGGTCAGCGTGCCGGAGACCGGCTGGCCGAGTTCGTCGACCAGGAAGACCCGGTCGGCGTCGCCGTCGAAGGCGAGCCCCACGTCCGCTCCCGTTGCGAGCACCCGTTCCCGGAGGTCGACGAGGTTCTCCGGCTGCATGGGATCGGCGGGGTGGTTCGGGAACGTGCCGTCGAGTTCTGCGAAGAGCACCTCGAGGTCGAACGGGAGCGCATCGAACACGGCCGGGACCACGAGGCCGCCCATGCCGTTGGCCGTGTCGGCGACCACCCGGAGCGGCCGCAGTGCCGGTACGTCTACGAACGACCGGACATGGTCGGCGAACCCGTCCAGCAGGTCGACCGTCGTGACGGTGCCGGTCCGGGCCGCATCGGCGGCGACGTCCGAGTCGCCCGGACCTGCGAGCACGTCGTCGCGCATGGCACCGAGGCCCGTGTCGATCCCGATGGGTCGGGCGCCGGAGAGGCACATCTTGATGCCGTTGTACCCGGCGGGGTTGTGGCTGGCGGTGAACACCGCCCCGGGGGTTCCGAGGTGGCCGGATGCGAAGTAGAGCATGTCGGTCGATGCCAGGCCGATGTCGACGACGTCGAGGCCCAGGGCGGTGATCCCGTCGGTGAAGGCTGCCGACAGTTCCCCGCCGCTCGGGCGCATGTCGCGGGCTACGACCACCGAGGTCGTCCCGGGCTCCTCGGAACGGACGAGCCGGGCGAAGGCACCACCGATCGAGCGTGTCAGGCCGGCGTCGAGCTCCTCGGGCACCAGCCCACGTACGTCGTACGCCTTGAAGACCGCCGCCACATCATCCATCGGCGGAGACGCTACCGGGGGCCGAAAGGCCCGCATCGACTGGATAGGCGCCCCGTCGGGCCCGCTGGCGGATGAGCACGAGGTTTCCCAGCATTGCGAGCCCGTCGTGGAGGGCGCGCACCGTCGTGCGCTCGGAGTGCTCGACCTGTACCGGAACCTCCGCCAGGGTCAGGCGCCAGCGCTCGGCGAGGTGGAACAGCTCCACGTCGAAGGCGAAGCCGTCGATGGTGGTGGCTTCGAACAGCGCCCGGGCGACGTCGGAGCGGAACCCCTTGAGCCCGCACTGTGTGTCCCGGTACTGGCCGAGGAGAAGGGCGTGGGTCGCCAGGTTGACGAGGCGCCCCCCGGCCTGCCGAAGGCGTCCGGCATGGACGACGTCGTGTGAACCCTTGTGGCGGCGACTGCCGACGACCATGTCGTAACCCGATTCGACGGCTACGAGCAGGCCTCCGACCTGGGACGGGGCGTAGGCGAGGTCGGCGTCGGTGAACACGACCGTCCGTCCGGACGCTGCCCGGACGCCCTCCCGGAGTGCGGCCCCCTTGCCCCGGTTGTGTTCCAGTCGGACCACGACGTCGGCACCGGCGGCCTCCGCTACGTCGGCCGTCCCGTCGTCGGATCCGTCGTCGGCGACGACGACCTCCAGGTCGGCCGGGTCGACCACGGTGGCGAGTTCCGCTCGAATCCTGGACACGGTTGCTGCGATGCGATCGGCCTCGCAGTAGGCGGGGACGACCATCGAGAGTCGGAAGGCGCCCTCCGGCGGGGGCCGGTTGGCCGGCTCGTCCTGTTCGCGCCGGATCACCCGGAACAGGATCGTCCGGTAGGCCAGGCTCCGGATGATGGCGGCTGCGGCGACGGCGACGGCCTTGGCGGCGAGATCGCCCGACCCGGGTTCCGTCGGGACCAGCAGGGCCAGGACCAGGACGTCGACCGCACCGGCGGTCAGCACGACCGAGACGAAGAGGCCGGGCGACCGGATCCAGCGGGCGTAGGGATCGTCCCGCAGTGTGATCAGCCTGTGCATCGGGCGTGCCACCAGCGCCGCTGCGGCCAACGCCGCGAGGTCGGCGACGACAAGCGGCCACCCGGCCCGGCGGAGCGCCACCAGCAACACGATGTCGACGGTCGTGGCGACGAGGCCGACGACGGCGAACCGGCGGAGGCGCTCCCTCA
>DCXR01000053.1:598-13398 GCA_002329075.1 Candidatus Neomicrothrix sp. UBA2131 | reverse complement strand
CACGACGGTCGACCCAGCGGTCGAGCGCTGCTCCGACGTCGGGCGTGGCCTCGAGGACGTCGTACCAGGCGTCCATCGGCCAGGTGGGTTCCCGGCGGCGCCAGAGCACGACGAGGGCCGCCAGGCCCACCAGGGTCATGAGCGTGGCGAGGATGTCGATGCCGGTCCGACCGTAGGAGAGGGAGACCGCCTCGTCCGTGGGCACGACGACCATGAGGTTGGGCGTGATCCGCCACGGCCCGTCGGCCCCGTCGACCTTCCAGTTGGGGAAGTACGAGACCTTGACGACGACGGGCACACCGACCCGGTCGACGGTGAACGACACGCTGTCGACCCCGGCCTCGATGTCGGAGACGGCCACCGCTGGCAACTCCAGCCGCTCGGGCTGTTCGTCGGACGCCACCCGTTGCCATGCCTCGGGGCCCCCGACCGTGCGGGGAACCGCATCGGGGGAGGCCTGGAAGACATCGACGGCCGGATCCAGCCAGGTCCCGTGTTCGACGTCGGTGTAGACGGCCGGCTCGAGGTCGAGTCCCTCGACCAGCGGGGCGTCGGCCACGAGGAACACGGTCCAGGGTCCGCTGTTGGCTACCTCTGTGAACCCCGGATGGGCACGGGCCTCGCTGACGGGGCGTTCGGAGGAGGCCGCGTAGTAGGGCACCCCGAGTTGTTGCAGGTGCCCGAGCCCCAGGTCGAGGTTGAAGCCGCGGTAGGGCAGGTGGCGCTGGGCCCTCGACGGCCCCACCGAGAGCTCCGACTGGACGAGGAAGTGGAACGGCGTGGTGGTCGACGACTCGAAGTAGAGGCCCTCCATCGAACCCACGCAGCCGTCGGTCCAGAGGGGTATGAGCATCAGCGACATCGGCGTGCCGTACCTGGTGAGGTCCTTGTTGTACTCCCACATGAGGCGACCGCAGCCGTGCTCGTCGGCGACGACCTCCAGCGTGGCCGTCAATGCCCTCAGTTCGTCCCATCCGCCGCCGGTGGAGTCGCCGGTGCGGGCCTCGTAGCCCTTGAAGTTCCACCTCGCCCACGACCGTCCGAGGTTCAGTTCCTCGGTCTCGAGGCCCAGCCAGCGGTACGCGTTGCCGTCCATCGAGCCGCCCGGCAGGGCACGCAGCGGAAGCGCCAGCATCACGACCGTGGCGAGCGTGACGCCTACGGCCCCGGCCCCGGCCAGCCCACGGCCTCCCCTGCCGACGAGGCCGTCGAGGAGGCGGCCCAGCAGGCGCAGGACCTCGGCCACGGCGAGGGCGGCCAGGAGGTAGGCGCACAGGTAGTACGCCGGGAGGATCCGCCCGTTGTAGAGCCGCCCCTCGGGGAGGTGGATGAAGGCGAGCAGCAGGAGCAGGCCGGTGCCGGCGAGCACCATGCCGAGGCGGCGCCGGAACAGCACGGAGAGGACGGCACCGAGCAGGGCGGCGATCAGCACCGGCTGCAGGGGCGGGTCGTTCGTGAGGAAGTCCGCCGCCAGGCTCTCGCGGTCCCAGAGATAGGAGCGGAAACGCGTCAACTTGGTCCAGGACATGTCGTTGAGGTGGTCGCTGCGCCACCAGAACGGCAGCACCCAGAACGCCGCCAGCAGCCCGGCCAGGGCGCCCGTTCCGGCCAGCCAGCGCAGCGTCGCACGACCGGGACGCAACAGGAGGGCGACGCCGGTGGCGACCAGGGCGAAGAACGCCACCAGGAGGTGGCAGAGGCCCGTCAGGGCGAGCAGCAACGCCGCCCAGGCCCGGTCGCGTCCCGTTTCGATGCCCCGCACCATGAGGCCGATGTAGACGAGGCTGGCAGGGACAGCGAGGGCGAAGGCGAACTCACCCGCCATCGTCGACATGAGGTTGCCGCCCATGATGTTGAACGAGCGGTCGAAGACGAACAGGAGGGTCGCCGCCGACAGCAGGGCGGGGCCCGGGAACGGCAGGCCGGAGAGGCGGCCCAGCGCCCAGCCGGCGGCCGGCATGGCGACCAGGCCGGCGACCGCCACGAGCTTGATCGCCACGCCGTAGTGGACGGGCCAGACGAGGAAGGCGGTGCATCCCAGCGCCCAGGCCATCGGTACCCAACCCCGTGGACGGCGACGGATCACGCGGACGAGCCCTGCGATCGCCAGAACCGACACCGGGAGGGCAAGCGGCACGAGCAGGCCGACGTCGACCGCGACGACCATGAGCATCGGCACGACCATGTAGAAGTGGTAGGCGGGAAAGCCGGCGTACCAGTCCGGGGTCCAGCCGGTCAGGCGGAACCGGGGCAGCACCTCGTCGCGCAGGAAGGCCGGCCCCCAGACGTGGGCGCCAAGGTCACCGCCGGTGGGGGTGCTCCTGGTGAACAGCACGCCGTCCGGGTTCACCATCATGAACACGAAGAAGGTGGCGAGGCCGACGCAGAACAGCGTCATCCAGCCCGTGGCCGTCAGGCCCAGGCGGCGCCTCGGCCCGGCAGGCTCCGCAGGGGCGTCCTGTCCGACGTCGTCGGGACCCTCGACGTCGGCCATGTCCTCCGGCTCGAACTGTCCCGTCACATCCACAGCAGCAGCCCCACCGTCCATGCGTTGAACCCGACGTGGGCCCAGATCGCCCGCCCCAGGCGGCCGTCACGTTGCGCCAGCCAGCCGGCGATCAGCCCGAACATCACCAGCGCCGGGAACTGCAGGAGCTGGAGGTGGACCAGGCCGAAGACGATGGCCGAGACAACCAGGCCCACCCTGCGTCCGAGGCGCCACTCGAACGCCCGCAGGGCGAGGCCACGGAAGAAGATCTCCTCGACGACGGGTGCCCCCACGACCACGACCACGATCAGCAGCACCACCCCGAGGCCGTCGGCCTTGTCGACCAGTTCCCGGGCGTCCTCAGCCACGTCGAGATCGTCACGGAAGAAAAGGATCGGGGCATAGAGGGCGGGGACCAGCAGCGCCTGGGCGAACACCCCGATGGCGAGACCCGGCAGGATGTCACGGCGCTCGATGGTCAGCCCCAGTGTCGACCAGTCGAGCCCCCGGTTCGACACGATCCAGACCGGCACACCGAAGAGCCCGAACCAGAGCGCCACCTGGAACAACGACACCGCTTCGAGCGAGAATTCCTCACCGTCCTCGTAGACGTCCAACAGCACCAGGGCTACCTGCACGAGGACCGTCACCGCCCAGCCGATTCCCAACCCCGCCGCAACGTGGCGGGCGCCCCATTGCCCCTCGGCGACAACCGGATCGACCGGATCGACAGACGGGCCGTTCATCGGGGGCACCCTAGCGAGGGTCCCACCGGCGACCGCATCGGCACGCGGCCTGAGCCGGAGGCCGGCCCCGTACGATGGGGCCATGGACGAGAAGCGGCCGCAACAGGCCCCCGGACCCGAGCGCAGGGGCTCCGGCCGCGCCCGTGGGTGGCCCAGATGGGGGGTCTGGGTGGTGCTGGGCCTGTTGACCAGCGTCCTGCTGTTCTCCTCGATGCTTCCGAACGAGTCCAGCGAGGACGTCACCTACGACCAGTTCCTCGACGACGTGGCCGCCGGCACCGTCACCGACATCCTGATCGACAACCAGACCGGTCGCATCGACTTCCACCTCGCCGACGGAACAGGCTTCACCACCACCGGACCCCTCGAACTCTCGCCCGACGACCGGACCCTGCTGGCCGACAGCAGGGCGGCCGTCGAGTTCAACACGCCGGAACCCGGTTTCCTCCAGACCTGGCTGCCCCTGCTGCTCCCGGTCGGCCTGATCATCCTCTTCTTCTGGTGGATCAACCGACGCGCCCAGGGCCAGATGGGCTCCATGATGTCCATCGGCCGCTCGCGGGCCAAGACCTATTCGTCGGAGCGTCCGGGCACGACCTTCGACGACGTCGCCGGCTATACGGGCGTCAAGCAGGAGATACGCGAGGTCGTCGACTTCCTGAAGGACACCGAGCGCTTCGCCGAGATCGGGGCCAGGGTCCCGAAGGGGATCCTCCTCGTCGGTCCTCCCGGTACCGGCAAGACCCTCATCGCCCGTGCCGTCGCAGGTGAGGCGGGAGTTCCCTTCCTCTCGGTCACCGGCTCGGACTTCATGGAGATGTTCGTGGGCGTCGGCGCCAGCCGGGTCCGCGACCTGTTCGAGTCGGCCCGCAAGATGGGCAAGGCGATCATCTTCATCGACGAGATCGACTCGATCGGCCGCAAGCGGGGAGCCGGCCTCGGCGGCGGCCACGACGAACGCGAGCAGACGCTCAACCAGATGCTCTCGGAGATGGACGGCTTCGAGTCCAGCGAGGGAATCGTGATGATGGCCGCCACGAACCGCCCCGACATCCTCGATCCGGCCCTGCTGCGCCCCGGCCGCTTCGACCGACAGGTAGTGGTGCCGTTGCCCGAACTCGAGGACCGTCGCGAGATCCTCGCCGTGCACGTGAAGGGCAAGAGGATGGACGACGACGTCGACCTGGGCGTGGTCGCCCGTGGCACGCCCGGCATGAGCGGTGCCGACCTGTCGAACCTGGTCAACGAGGCGGCCCTCGTGGCCGTCCGCGAGGGTGACGACACCGTCCACGCCGAGCACTTCGAGGTCGCCAGGGACCGCATCCTCATGGGCCAGAAGCGCGAGTCGATGGCGCTCACCGACGCCGAGAAGGAGGCCATCGCCTACCACGAGGCCGGCCACGCGCTCTGCGCCGCGGTGCTGCCCACCGCCGACCCGTTGCACAAGGTCACGATCATCCCGAGCGGCATGGCCCTCGGCGTGACCATGCAACTCCCCGAGGAAGAGCGCCACCTCTACCGGCAGGACTACATCGAGGACACGCTCGTGGTGCGCATGGGGGGCCGCATCGCCGAACAGATGGTCTTCGGCGTGTTCTCCACCGGCGCCAGCAACGACCTCGTGGGCGCCACCGAGTTGGCCCGCAAGATGGTCCGGGAATGGGGCATGAGCGAGCAGATCGGACCCATGGCCTGGGACGGACAGAACCACGTGTTCCTCGGCGACGACCTGATGACGTCGCGCGACTACAGCGACGAGACAGCCCGCGTGATCGACGAGGAGGTCCAGCGGATCCTCGCCGACCAGGAGGCCCGCTGCCGCGACCTCCTGGCCGAGAACCGCAACGCCCTGGACCTCGTCGCCCGGGCACTGCTCGAGCACGAGACCATCGACGGCACCGAGGTGGACCGCCTCGTGGCACTCGCCGGGGCCGGCCAGGTCGCCGAACCCGGTGACTCCCCGGTCGAGGACCGCTCCCCCGTCGACTGACCCGTGGACCGGCTCCTGCTCCTCCTCGGCATCGCCGCCGCCGCCGGGATGGCCGCCGCCCTCCTCCAGCGGCGCACCGACCGCCGTCCCGTGCGAACCGGCTGGACGGTCCCCGACCAGGTTCGACGTGGCGACTTCGCCCGCCCGGGCACACCCTGGCTGGTCGCCGTGTTCACCAGCTCGACCTGCGAGGCCTGCGACGGCGTCCTCTCCCGTGCTCGTCCGCTCGAGAGTTCTGAGGTGGCCGTGGTCGAGGTCGAGGCGAACGCCGACCGCGAGGTCCACGACCGCTACGGGATCGACGCCGTGCCGCTGGTCCTGGTCGTCGACGACGAGGGTGCCGTGCGCCACCACCACCTCGGTCCGGTCACCAGCACGCACCTCTGGGCGTCGCTGGCCGAGGTCCGACAGCCCGGCTCGGTCCCGGACGGCTGCAGCGCATCCTGACCGGGCCGCAGGCCGGTCACGAAGGCCGAACGACCGTTCCGGCTCCCGCTGTTCCGACGAAGCTGGTCCGACCTGACGGTCCGTCCAGCCTTGCCACGACGACGATCGCAGCAGACGACTCGATCTCCACGACCCCGGGCGGAAGGGCGAACTCGACCATCATGCCCGAGTCCAGTTCGAGGTGGGTGGGAAGGAGTTCGCCCGCGGCCCCGACCTCGTCGGCGTCCCCCACCGGAACGAGGCCCAGGTCGACCTCGGCGATGCCGGCTCCCGCCGGGTTGAACACGACCAGCGACGCCGACCCTCCGCTTTCTGCCCGGCCGGAACGCACCCACCACTTCGTTGCGGCATGGTCGACGGCACTGGTGACATCCAGCCCCACGGGGGCCTGGCCGGCCTCTGCGTCGACGGCGGCACGGGTGACGAGGGAGGCCGAGACGGTCGGCGCATCGAGGGACCGGACCTCGATCAGGAACGCTCCCGCACCGTCGAGTCGGCCGTCCCCGAAGAGGTCGAGGACCTCCCTCCGGCCGGCCCGGAGGACGATCCGGAAGGGCTCGACGGTGAACTCACCAGAAACAGGATGCGGAACGACCTCGACGTCGACCGTCTCGTCTCCGGCGTTGAGCAGCGCGACCGAGGCACCGTCGCCTGCCACCGGTGGTCCCGGGAAGAAGAGCCGTCCGGCATCACCCGGCGCGCCCAGCGAGAGGTCGACGCCGTGCCAGGCGTTCGGTGAGGTGCCGTCGCCGTGCTGGAACAGCGCCGTCACCAGCTGCCCGACACGCACGTCGACGACGGCCGAGACAACCCCCGAGTCCGCTATCCGACCGGTCAGGTCGAATGCGACGAGCGAACGGCCGTCCACCACGACGCCCTGCGAGTCGAGCGACTCGCGGCGTCCCAGATCGCCGATCAGCCGGAGGTCGGCGACCGCTGTGCCGGGGAACGGGTTGTGCAGGAGCAGGACGGCGGTCGTGCCCGGTCGCTCGGTGGTCCCCCACGGATGCCGCCAGGTGGCCGAGGTGACCGTGGCGCAGGGCTCGTCGTCCATCCCGGCGGACGCCTCACCGACGATCTGCTGGTCGACGAACAGCCCGCCGGCCGGGACCTCGACGGTGACCGCTGCGAACCGGCCATCGGGAACGAACGGACCCGGCCGGAACTCGATGCGCTCACCGGCTTCGACCTCGAAGACGCGCGGCACCCGGTGGTCGCCCTCGTCGACGATCGTGATGTGACCCTCGACCGGTATCTCCGTCGGGTTGGTGAGGGCCACGATCCGGTCGTCCACCCCAGGCGCCCCGGGCGTCGGGCCCTCGCAGAACCAGACATCGGCCGATCCGTCGGATGCAGTCCGCTCGGAAACCGCCGACGCCACGTGATCGGTGGGAAGCCGTGCCTCGGGGTCGACGGAGAACGCGACGGCACCGATGAGCAGCGCAAGAAGCGCCACGATCGCCGGTGCGCGGACGGCGTTCATGCGTCCACCCGCCGCCTGCCCCGCCCGACGTGCGCCCAACTTGTCGCCAGCAGCACGACGACCACGATGGCCGACTGCCGTGTCCGGACTCCCCGGGAGCCCACCTCGACATCCATCACGATCGCCGCCCGGGTACCGGCGGCGATCCGGGCCGACGGGAACGGACCCTCGACCACCTCGACGGATCCGGCACCCTCGATCGGTTCCAGGCTCCACCAACCGGACGGTCCGACCATCGCCCGGTATGTTCCGTCGACCGGCGGGACCACCTCGAACCGATCCCACGCCGGGCGCTCGACTGCGACGGGAACGGCGCTACCCGTCCGGTCCCTGACCACTGCGTGGACCGGTTCGGCGACCGTGTTTCGAAACACAGTGACGGACCGGTTCAGTCCCTCGACCCGCTTGAGGTCCAGTTGTCGGGTGAGCGCTGCCATGAGTTCTTCGGGCGGCGGAGGTTCGACCGCCGTATACGGCGCTGCTGCGCTGCGCTCGACGACCACCAGGTGCTGGATCCCCCAGTCGGCGACCTCGACACCGAGTCGGCTGGTCCGGCCCTCAAGGAGCTCGAGCATCGCAGTGCGGACCTCCCGGATCCCTGATCCGTCGCTCGCACGGAACGGCACCTGATCCGACAGGTCGGGGGCGCCGTCGGTCAACGCCATCGCCAGGCCGTCATCGAGGGCGATCCCTGCCGCCGGGAGGATCGACGGCTCCCCCAGCCACAGCACACGACCTACACCGCCGCGCGATCCGTCGTAGGCGACACCGCCCTCGTCACCGAAGATCGGCAGGGCTGCATCGAGCCCGCGTGGCGGCAGTCCCCACCTTCCGTCGAGCGAAGCTGCGACGACAGGTGCCACTCCGACCAGCAGCGCCAGGGCTGCGACGGGTGGCAGGAAGTGGCGCCATCCGAAGGCCCGTCCGTATATCCCCACACCGATCGATGCCGCCCCGACGGCGGCTGCCCAGGCCAGGCCCAGTGCGGCCGGGACGAGCACCAGTTCGGCCGCCGGCATCGACCCCGACCACCAGCCCTGGTCGAGCACCCAGGCCAGGCCGAACCCGCCCGCTGCGACGATCAACGCCCTGACCACCAGGGCGAGGCGCCAGCCGGACGCCGTGAGGAGCGCCAGGACCGGGATGACGAGCAGGGCCCAGCCCAGGTGGCCGCCTCCGAATGGCCCCGTGTCGAAGCGCAGGATGGTGGGGATGCCCAGGTCGGCTGGCGCCCAGGTTCCCGGTTCGACGAATGCGGCGACGTGGTCTCCCCCCGGCAGGCGATCCAGTTGGTGGGCATGGAGGAGGGCCGAAACGACCGTTGCCCCGGTCGCCACCAGCAGGAGCCTCGGTATGCCGGCAAGGCTGCCGGCCAGGATGCTGCCCACCACGAGCCCGGTCGCCACGACGCCGGCGAGCACGACCACCGTCGGTTCCATGCCGATCGCAACCGCCAGCACGAGGCCGGTGACCAGCGCCTCTCCCCAGAGTCCGCCGAGACGGGTGCCGGGGCCGGGGTCGCCTCCCTTGCGTCCGTAGGGCACCACGCCCTGCGCCACCGCCAGGCGGTGCGCCACCCAGGGCAGCGCCGCGTAGGTGGCCAACGGGGCGAGGCGTCCCTCGGCCAGCGAGTTGTACGGCAACGGGACGGCGAGGTATGTGAGGACGGCTACCGCCCTCGACCTTCCTCCCCCTATCGGGCGGACCAGGCGCCAGATGCCGACGGCGCCGATCGGGAAGGTGGCGAGCACGGCAGTAGCCAGAAGGACGGCGCCGCCCCAGGGGAACACCTGTCCGGCAAGGCCGATGAGGGCGAACCCCTCGTTCAGCGGCGAGGCTATGCCCCCTCCGGTGGGTCGCCAGCCGGTCCACCAGGACAAGGCGAGGTCGAACGGTTCCGAGGGGATGGCCTGGAACCTCCCGATGGCCGGCAGCCCCCTCGTCAGCAGATGTCGCGACCCGAACCCGAGCACCGCTCCTCCGACGAGCAGCGCAATGCCCCCGGGCCCGAGCAGGGCGGACCAGAGCTGGTGCAGCCGGAGGCGGCCGGGTGCCTCGGAACCCGTGCCGACCGACGCACCGCCGGTGACCGCCCGGTGGAAGGAACGGTGCGGTACGTCGTGGCGCACGTACAGACGCGCCTGGTCGCCACCGAAGTGGTGGTCGACGGTGGCACGGCGGGACCGGGCGGAGGCCATCCGGCGCAGGTTCCAGGGCCACGCGGCGACCAGGCCCCTGATGTGTCGGAACCGGCCGACGAGGAGCCCGTAGGCCACGCCCAACAGGGTCGCCAGCATCAGTTCGGCCACTGCAGTGCCGCGATGCACCGGGTCCTGGTTGACGAGCGTCATGCGCAGCTTGTGGCGCGGCCTGAGCCTCTGGGGGTCGGTCCGACGCCTCCTGGTCCGACGGCCCCCGACGCTCCTGCCGACGGCCGTCGGAGCGGTCAGCACCGAGGCCCCCGCCAGCCGGGCGCGCCAGCAGAGGTCCAGAGAGCCGTCGAGGAAGCGGATCTCGGGGTCGAAGCCGCCGATCGCCTCGAACAGGTCGCTGCGGACCAGCAGGGCCGATTCGGACGTGGCGAAGACCTCGCGGTCGGCGTCGTACTGGCCCTGGTCGAGTTCGCCGGGTTCGAAGCGTGGGACCGCCGCTCCGTACCGATCTACCCATGAGCCCATGTCCTCGAGGTGGCGGGGATCGGACCCGTCGAGCACCTTGGGCCCCACGATGCCGGCGTTGGATCCGAGGGCGCACTCGACCATGCGCCGCACCGCCGTTCCGTCGAGGACGAGGTCGTCATGGAGGAAGAGGTGGAAGGCCCCACCGTGTGTGCGTCCCATGGCGACGTTCGCCGCCGCGCCGAAGCCGGGATCACCCGGTGCCGGGGTCACCTCTGCCCACGGCAGGACGGCCGCCACGCGTTCTGCCAGGCCCTTGCGACGGCCGGCGTCGACCACGAGCACGTCGAGGTCGCTGTGGTCCTGGGCGCCGATCGCCGCCAGGACGTCTTCGAACCAGTCGCCCGGGTCGTGGGCGACGAGCACGAGGCCGACGAGCGGGGTCGCCGGTGGTGGTCCCGGCCCCTCCGCTGCCGGGTCTCCGGTGTGCTGCCGGCCGGCGGTCTGGTCGGTGTCCACGGTGCCCGGACCCTAGTCCCGGGTGCCCCCACCATCGGCGCAGTGGGGACGGCGGTCTAGGGTGCAACCGTGCACCCGCCCGACCCCTGTTGTCGCCCGTGAAGGCGTTCGTGACCGGGGCCTCGGGGTTCGTCGGACGGCACCTGGTGGCCCACCTCGAGGACTGTGGCGACGAGGTCGTGCAGACCGACCGGTCCGACGGCGGGCCGGACCTGCTCGATGCCGACGGGTTCGCTGCTCTGGTCGCCGAGGTGCGCCCGGATGTCGTGTACCACCTCGCCGGCCAGGCGGACGTGGGTCGTTCCTGGTCGGCTCCCGTCGAGACCCTCCGGGCGAATGTGGAGGGCACCTACAACGTCCTTGCCGCAGCACGGGCGGCGGAGGTGGGCCGGGTGGTCACGGTGACCAGCGCTGACATCTACGGGCTCGTGTCGCCGGACGACCTTCCACTCACCGAGTCAGCCCCGGTCCGACCGGTGTCCCCGTATGCGGCGAGCAAGGCGGCAGCAGACATGGTGGCCCTGCAGGCCCACCTCGGATTCGACCAGCACGTCGTCCGGGCGCGTTCTTTCAACCACCTCGGTCCTGGCCAGAGCGACCGCTTCGTCTGCTCTGCGCTGGCCGCCCGGATCGCTGCAAACGAACTGTCCGGCGATACCGAGGTTCGCGTCGGCAACCTCTCGCCGCGACGCGACTTCACGGACGTCCGCGATGTCGTCCGTGCCTACCGACTTCTGGGCGAGCAGGGCCGGTCCGGCAAGGCGTACAACGTCTGCACCGGAACCTCGACGAGCGTCCAGGAGGTCATGGACCGACTGCTCGCCATGGCCGGCCACGAGATGCACCTCGCGATCGACCCCGAACTGTTTCGTCCGGCCGACCTGGTGGAGCTCCGCGGCGACCCTTCCCGGATCTCGTCCGACACGGGCTGGAAACCGAGCCATGTGTTGGACGAGACGCTGGTAGACCTCCTCGAGGACTGGCGCGGGCGACTTTCGACGGCAGACTGACGACCCTGCCAACGGGCGGCGGCACCAAGAGAGGAAGCACAGATGGGCAAGCGGGCATTGATCACCGGGATCACAGGGCAGGACGGATCGTACCTGGCCGAACTGCTCCTGGAGAAGGGATACGACGTCGTCGGCATGGTCCGTCGGAGCTCGACGGTCAACTTCGAACGCATAACCCACCTCATGGGCGATGTGGAGTTCGTTCCCGGCGACCTTATCGACCAGATGTCGATGGTCGAGATACTCCAGGACCACCGTCCCGAAGAGGTCTACAACCTGGCCGCCCAGTCGTTCGTGCAGACCTCGTTCGGGCAACCCGTCCTCACCGGCGAGACGACCGCCCTGGGGGTGACCCGCCTGCTCGATGCGATCCGGATGGTCGATGATTCGATCCGCTACTACCAGGCCAGCTCGAGCGAGATGTTCGGCAAGGTGCGCGAGGTTCCCCAGACCGAGACGACGCCGTTCCATCCGCGGAGCCCCTACGGCGTTGCCAAGGTCTACGGACACTGGATCACGATCAACTACCGGGAGAGCTACGACCTGCATGCCAGTTCCGGGATCCTGTTCAACCACGAGAGCCCACGGCGCGGCCTCGAGTTCGTGACCAGGAAGATCACGCACGGGGCGGCCCAGATCGCCCTCGGGCAGGCCACCGAACTGCGTCTCGGCAACCTGGACGCCCAACGGGACTGGGGTTTCGCCGGCGACTACGTGGATGCCATGTGGCGGATGCTCCAGCTGGAGTCGGCAGACGACTTCGTCATCTGCACCGGCGAAACCCACTCCGTGCGCGAGTTCTGCGAGCTTGCCTTCGGGCGCGTCGGACTCGACTACGCGGACCATGTCGTCATCGACGAGCGCTTCTTCCGGCCGGCGGAGGTCGACCTGCTGGTCGGCGACGCCGCCAAGGCCGAGGAACGGCTCGGTTGGGTGCCACAGACCTCGTTCACCGAACTGGTCGAGATGATGGTCGACAACGACCTCGAGGCACTCGAGCGCCAGGGCGGGAACTGACCGGACCGTGATGCACCCGTGATCGCCGTCCTAGCCGGTGGCGTCGGGGCGGCGCGGCTGCTACGGGGGCTGGTGCGGGTCGTCGATCCCGCCGACGTCATCGTGGTGGCCAACACCGGCGACGACCTGGTCCTGCACGGGCTGCACATCTCGCCCGACCTCGACACGATCACCTACACGCTGGCCGAGGCGGGCAACCCGGAGACCGGCTGGGGGCTGGCCGGCGAGACCTGGCAGGCCATGGACGCCCTCGACCGCTACGGCGGTCCCTCATGGTTCCGGCTCGGCGACCGGGACCTCGGCACGCACCTGTTCCGGACCGGGCGCCTCAGCGAAGGAGCGGGGCTCGCCGGGGTGACCGCCGAGATCGCAGCGGCCTGGGAGTTGGGTTTCCGGCTGCTGCCCGCCACCGAGGACCACCTACGGACGATGGTGACGCTGGCCGACGGCGGCGAGGTCGGCTTCCAGGAGTACTTCGTCGG
>DCXR01000053.1:0-202 GCA_002329075.1 Candidatus Neomicrothrix sp. UBA2131 | reverse complement strand
GTCCTCGAGGCGATCACGACAGCCGAGGCGGTGGTGGTCGCACCTTCGAACCCCCTGGTGTCCATCGCTCCGATCCTGGCCGTCCCGGGCATCGCCGATGTCCTGAAGGAACGCCGGACAACCAACGTGGCGGTCTCACCCATCGTCGGAGGCTCGGCGCTCAAGGGTCCGGCCGACCGGATGCTCGCCGAGATGGGGCACG
>DCXR01000065.1 GCA_002329075.1 Candidatus Neomicrothrix sp. UBA2131 | reverse complement strand
CTGCCAGGCCCCCGGGCGGTGGCATCGACGGACGCGACGGCGGACCGTCGGATCGATCGCCCCGTTCGTCGTTACGACGCTCGCGACGCTGCGTGGTGACCCGGCTCGTGAAGGGGATCAGCGCCATCTCGCGGGCGACCTTGATCGCCTTGGCGACATCGCGCTGCTGACGGGCATCGTTGCCGTTGACGCTCCGGCCGCGGATCTTGGCCCGGTCCGAGATGTACTTGGTGAGCAACTCCGTGTCCTTGTAGTCGACATACTCGACCTTGCCGATGACGATCGGGCTCACCTTCTTGCGCCCCCGCCGCTTGTTGCGGGGCTTCGTACGGCGAGGTGGGCGTCGGGCCATCAGAAGGGTTCCTCATCGGTCGGGAAGTTGCCGCCGCCCGTGGACGGACGACCACCGCCCGAGGATCCACCCGAGGATCCGCCCGAGGATCCGCCGCCATCGCCACGGAACTCGTTGCGGGTGATCTCGGCGGTCGCCCACACAAGGCTGGGAGCCACTTCGTCGGCGACGATCTCGACCTTGGACCGGCGCTCGCCCTCCTGGCTCTCCCAGGAGCGCTGGTCGAGCCGGCCGTACACGATCACGCGTTGCCCCTTGGTGATCGACTCGGCCACGTTCTCGGCCAGGCTGCGCCAACAGGTGACGTCGAAGAACGAAACCACCTCTTCGTCATTCTGGTCCTTGCGGTTCCACGCCACGCCGAAGTTGGCGACGGGGGCCCCGCCGGGGGTGAAGCGCAGTTCGGGGTCGCGGGTCACGTTGCCCACGATGGTCACGGTGTTGTTGAATCCCATGTCAGTACTCCTGTTCGTCAGCCGGCGGTGACCGGCTCGCCATCGCCGAGCAGACCACGGCGGTCCACTTCAGAATCGGGAAGGCGGAGGATCTTGTGGCGGACCACCTCACTGCGGTCCGCGAGCCGGAGATTCCGGTCGATGGTGTCGAGGTCGTTGGCCTCGGTGACCACCTCCAGGACGACGTAAACGCCTTCCCACTTGTTGTTGATCCGGTAGGCGAAGCGGCGACGGCCCCACGGCTCGGAATCGAGCTTGTTGACCACGCGACCGCCTTCGGCCTCGATGGTGGCGACGGCCTTCGACAGGCTGGCCGTCACGGCCTCCTCCTCGAGGTCGCCGTCGAAGATGATCATCAGTTCATAGGCGCGCATGGCAGGCACTCACCTCCTCTGGTCCCGGGGGCACGGATGCTGTCCCGGGGCCCCTCGTCCGGGGCAGGGGGAACGGGTTGTCGTGCTCCCGGAGGAGCGTGCCGAGGCTACCGGCAGAGCGGGCACTCGCGTGGTTGATCGTCGTGTCCTTCATCACCACCATTGTCGCGCTGGGGTGTGACACCCATGATGTGGAGGTCCCTGGCCGGGGCCGGCTCAAGCGCCGGAATCTCCATTCCGCCGGGTTCAGGCCACCCCGTACAACCCCAGGGTGGCGGCCTCGGCATCGGCCATCCGGTAACTCTCGTCGACCGTCGGGAACGCCCCCGAACGCACATCGGCAGCAAAGTGTCGTAGCGCAGCCACACCCTCGGTATGCAGGTCGGCGTAGCGGCGCACGAACTTCGGCACCACCCGGTGCTCGAGCCCCAGGACATCGTGGAAGACCAGCACCTGCCCGTCGCAGTCGGGGCCGGCACCGATGCCGATGGTCGGCACGTCGACGGTCCCCGTGACCCGGGCGGCCACCAGGTCGGGCACACCCTCCAACACCATCGCGAAACATCCGGCATGGGCGAGCACCTTGGCGTCGTCGACCAGGTCGAGCGCCGCCCGGGCATCCCGGCCCTGGACCTTGAAGCCGCCCATGGCATGCATCGACTGGGGAGTGAGGCCGATGTGGCCCATAACCGGAATCTCGGCGCCAACCAACGCTTCGATCATCGGCAGGCGACGTCTGCCGCCCTCCAACTTGACCGCCTGGGCCCCCGCCCGGATCAGGGTGGCGGCGTTCTGGACCGTCTCCCCGACCGACACGTGGTAGCTCATCCACGGCATGTCGGCGACGACCAGCGCATCGGGTCGCGTTCGGGCCACCGCAGCAGTGTGATGGGCGATGTCGTCGACCGTCACCTGGAGGGTGTCGTCGTAGCCGAGCACCACCATTGCCACAGAATCGCCGACCAGGATCAGGTCGGCGCCGGCCTGGTCCACCATGCGTGCGCCGGGCGCGTCGTAGGCGGTGAGCATCACGAGGGGATCGGCGCCGCTCGACGCCTTGCGTGCCCGAACGGCGGGCACCGTCATCTGCTGGGCCATTGTCGGCCTCCTTTCCCGTCCAGCGCACTGCGGCTGCCGGCGGTCGATCAAGAGGGTAGCAGCGCTTCCACCGTGCGTCGACGGAAGCAGGGCATGACGTGTGCGACGCCTGCCGGGATGCAGCTGCGTTCAGCCGCGACCGATCGAACTGATCCGAACCAGGTGGTTCCAGGCGCAGGCCACACACACCTCGACGGTGTAGGCAGCGAAGGTGCCCGGACGGGCGTCATAGCGAGCCAACTCGCCGGGCACAGAAAGGCAGCGCCCGTGCGATGGCAGCCGTGGCCCGAACACGTAGACAACATGTGCCAGTTCGTGATCGTCGCAGATCGGACACATCTCACCCGTGCGTTCGCCGCAGTGGTGGGCATTGCGCCGCAGCATCGGCTGGGCGTCGCAGACCAGGTCCCGTGCGAGGGTGCCGTTGCGGAAGGCATCGAGGGCGCACTGGCGAGCCAGTCGGTAGTCGACATCGGCCGCCCGCGTGTCCGGTACCAGTCCCCTGGCCGCCTGTCCGAAGCCCATGCGCCACTGTAGGTCATCCCCGGGACACGCTCCGGCGCGTCGGTCGAGCAGGCCTGTCCCGGTCAGCGGCCCTCCCACCAGTCGACGAGGCGACGCCCCGCCTCATCCGGTTCGAGCCGGCCCTCACTCAGCCGCAGCTCCGCCAGCCAGGCCATGGCCTCGCCCACGTCCGGCCCGGGTTCGAGTCCGAGCAGTTCAATGACCTGCACCCCTCCCAACGCCGGACCCAGGTCGTCGAGGTCGCCATCGGCACGCAGGTCGGCAAGCCGCTTCTCGAGCACACCGGTCGCCGGTCCGGCCAGCCCCGCCAGGACGACCGCCCCGGCCAGGTACTCCCCGGCCACAGCGGTCAGGCGGCGAACCGCCTCATCGGACCAGGCCTCGTCGGACCGCCCACGGATGAGCCCCACCGCCGCAGCCAACCCGAGGACCATCGCCCGCTGACCACCCGATAGTCGCAGCCAACGGAGGCGCTCCTCGAGCACCGGTGCCGACACGTCCATGAGCAACGCAGCCAACCGAACCTCGGGCACCGGACCGGCGGCAACGACCCGGCCAAACACCTCTGCCCGCTCCAGAGCCGACAGCTCCGACACCTCCGGCAGGAACATCGGCAGTTGCCCTGTCTCCTCCAGGAAGGTCAGCCCGACCCCGGGATCCTCGAGGACCAGGAGCCTCCACAACTCTTCGCGGATGCGTTCGGCGGACACGATCCGCAACCGCCCGGACACCGTCCGGGCAGCCTCGACCAGCCCCGGCGCCGGCGCCAGGTCGAACCCGGCGAGAAACCTGGCCGCACGCAGCATGCGCAGCGGGTCATCAGAGAACGACTCCTCCGGAGTGAGCGGCGTACGCAGAACACGAGCCTCGAGGTCGGCCTGCCCGCCCAGTGGATCGTGCAGGGTCCCGTCGACCACGTCGACCGCCATTGCGTTCACGGTGAAGTCCCGCCGCAGGAGATCGTCCTCGAGTTGCGTCGAAAACGACACGACCGGCTTCCTGGAATCGGACAGGTACGCCTCGGCCCGGTGCGTCGTGATCTCGAACATGCGCTCCCCCAAGCGGGCCCCGATGGTGCCGAACTTCTCACCCTGCAACCAGACGGCGTCCACCACCCCTTCGATGAGGCTGCGGATACGGTCCGGCGAGGCATCGGTGGTCAGGTCGAAGTCGGGATGGTCCTCGACCCGACCCGACAGCACATCGCGCACGATCCCACCGACGAGGTAGAGCCGCTGCCCGCCTGCAGCGAACCGGTCGGCCAGGGGCCCGACGGCCTCACACTGCGCCCCGAAGCGGGAACCGGTCGTGGTCATCGCACCACCAGTCCATGCAGGACAGCCGCCGATTCGACGGCCTCCCTACCCGGACCCTCGCTGCTGGCGGCCTCGGGGCGATAGTCGATGCCGACCACAGCCGCCACCGCTGCACCGGCGGACGCCGAGAGAGCGTCGAGGTCGTAGCCGCCCTCGAGGAACAAGATGCTCCGACCGGTCCGGGCCAGCCCGACGAGTCGGTCGGTCAGGTCGGCGAAGTCACCGGAGGTCAGACCCAACCGGGTGAGGGGATCGGCCCGGTGGGCGTCGAAACCGGCCGACACCAACAGCCAGTCCGGAGCGAAGCGTTCAACGATCGGCACGACAACGGCATCGAGCGCATGCCGATAGGTGTCGCCGGCGGCTTCTGGAGGCAACGCAAGGTTGACGGTCGTCCCGGTGCCCGCCCCCTCGCCCACCTCGTCAGGAGCACCGGTTCCCGGATACAGCGGCCACTGGTGACACGACACGAACAACACCCTGTCATCCGAATAGAAGGCCTCCTGGGTGCCGTTGCCATGGTGGGCATCGAAGTCGACGATGGCCACCCTCTCACCGGCATCGGCCAGCGCCATTGCGGTCACGGCCACGTTGTTGAGCAGGCAGAAACCCATGGTCCGTGTCGGAGTGGCGTGGTGGCCGGGCGGGCGGACGGCGCAGAAGGCGGTTTCCGCCTCACCGTTGCGCAGGGCCGCCACCGCCACAAGGCCGGCACCGGCGGCCAGGCGTGCCGCCGTCCACGATCCGGTGCTCATCTTCGTGTCGGTATCGATCCGACCACCACCTGCTGCATCCAGGTCGACCAGGCGCGCGAGGTGCGGGACCGAATGGCATCGCAGCAGATCCTCGTCCGATGCCTCCTCCGCGGGGCGCCGCACGACGGCATCGCCGAGGCCCGCCGCGTCGAGGCCCGACCACACAGCCTCCAGACGTGCCGGCCGCTCGGGATGGCGTTCGCCCGGCCGGTGGTCGAGGAAGCGTTCATCGGTCACCACGAGGACGCTCACCGCGGCGATCGTACCCTCCGCCGTCCGAGCGTCCGGGGTGGGCGGACAGTGACGGCGACCGGCCTCCCCCGCCCACGAGCCGTAGTGTGGACCCATCGCCATGGCCCTACTTTCGTACGTCTCCCGGTCGCCCGAGCGATCCCGGATGTTCACCGCTTCCACCGGTGTCCGATTCCGATTCGGGCCACGCCGCGGCAACGGCCCCGAGGGACAGGTCATCCCCCTGGGGGGCGGTCTCCTCGACACCGCATCGGTAGTCGAAGTCGTCGAACACCTCCGTAGTCACGGATACGACGCGATCCTCACCTCTGCTCTGGCCCCTGACGAACAGCGGCCCTTCCTCGACGCCGGCTTCCGGACCGAGGAACACCTCCACCTCCTCCTCGCCCAAACGCGCCCGGACGTTGCACCGACGTCCCGTCGGACCCGACGCATGCGCCGTAGCGACCTGTCCCGGGTCCTCGAGATCGACGCCTCTGCCTTCACGCCATTCTGGCGACTCGACCGGACCGCCTTCCACGAGGCCACATCCGCCACGCCCTCCTGTCGTCGGCGGGTCGTGTCCGTCGGCGACCCCTTACGTCGACACGTGGTCGGCTATGCCGTCACCGGGCGCTCCGAGGGCCAGGGATTCGTACAGCGCCTCGCCGTCGACCCGGCCCACCAGGGAACCGGCATCGGCCGGGCGCTTCTCGACGACGCCCTCCACTGGCTGGCCCAACAGGGCGCAACAACCGTCCTGGTCAACACACAGCCGGACAACGACGCTGCGCTCGACCTCTACCGCTCGGCGGGATTCACAGACCGGCCCGGCGGGCTCTCGGTCCTCCGCCTGGATGCCCGGCCCTCATGACCCTCCCGACACCCACGGGCCGACTCGCCCCTTCGATCGCCGCCGCACTGCTCGGCGCCCTCACGCTGTTCGGATCTGCGCTGCTGCTGCCGGGAGCGGGTGCCGAAACCGGTGGGAGCATCACCCTCATCGGCCAATCCCCATGGGTCGACGACGAAGGCGCGCTCGCTGTCGACCTGAGGGTCACAGGATCGATCGATGACGGCCTGCTGACATTCCGCCTCCACGAAGCCGTCGGCACCGGCGGGCTCCTCGGAGGTGCGCTCCTCGAACGCGAGGCGCTTCCCGAACCGGTGGGCTCACCGGTGACCTCCCAACTCGCCGACAGCCTCGGCGCCGGAGGCGTTGCCTCCCTCGTGCTCGACATCGGGCCCGGGAGCGCCCTTCCGACCAGCCCCGGATCGGTGCATCCACTCTCGATCCTGCTCACCTCGACCAGCGGCGAAATTCTCGACAGCGTCCACACGATGGTGATCCACCTCCCCGACGGCAGACCGCCGTTCCCACTCCTGACCGCCCTGGCCATCGACATAGCCGGGCCACCCCCCCTCCAACCCGATGGAACCAGCGTCCCCGACCCCGGCACCGTCAGCAGCCTCCGATCTGTCATCGACGCTCTCATCGACCACCCGCTCGTGGCCGCCGACCTGCGCCTCCCACCGGCAACCGTCGTCGCTCTCGCCCAGTCCGGCGAAACAGCCCACGGCCAACTGCTCGACGACCTGATCGACGCCGTCGGAGGCAGGATCCGGTTGGCCTCGTCGCCGTTCGTAACCGCCGACCCTGAGGCCTGGCGACAGGCCGAACGCCCCGACATCTACCAGGACATCCTCGACCACGGGGACCTAGCTCTCGCCGACGAGATCGGTATGACCCCCAACCGGGCCATCGCCCACCTTCCGCCCTCCGGCGTCGCCGAAACGCTCGACCTCCTCAGCCATCTCGGCAGCCAACGCTTCATCGTCAGCGCTGAGCACCTCGAACCCCGACCCGCCGACCTCGACAGCCTGACACAACCTGTCCGACTCCGAGGCGAAAGTGGTTCACCGTTCACGGCGCTGGTCGTCGATCCGCAACTGGCACGACACCTGCTCGGCCCCTACGGGCCCGTTGCCTCCGTACAGTTCCTGCTCGCCGACCTGGCAGTCCGCAGTTGGGCCGAGCCCGTCGTCCCACGCCTGGCCGTGATCGCCATCTCCGATCCCACAGCCCTGGAAGGCCTGCTCCTGGATGTCCTGCTCGGGGCCCTGGAAGAGGCACCGTTCGTGGACCTGGCGCCGCTTCCCGCCGTCTTCAGTTCACTCACCACCCTCGACCCCGGCAGCATCACCGAGGCAACCCTGTGGCCGGAGGCGGTCGCCTCCAACACCGCCAAGGTCCGGGACCGCGGCCTGGTCGAGGTCACGATCGAGGCCTATGCATCCCTCGTCGGTGGACGGCGGCCTGAGATCGCACGCCTCGACGACCTGCTCGAGGCCACCTCGGCAGCGGAGGTCACCACCGAACAGGGTGAGCCGTACCTGCGTGCCGTCTACGACGCCGTCGTCGTGGTCCTCGACGCCTTCGAGGCACCCGACGACCAGAACGTGCTGCTCACGTCCCGCCGGGCAACCGTTCCCTTCACTGTCGAAAACAGCCTCCCCGTGCCTGCCCACGTCCGGCTGCACCTGGAGTCCGACGGTCGCCTCGACTTCCCGGAAGGGGACACCCTCGACGTCACCCTGAGCCCCGGCAGCAACCGGATCCCCATCCTCGTGGAGGCCAGGACCTCCGGCGATGCCCGTCTCCTGGTCACGGTCCGGTCGCCCGACACCTCGGAACTGCTGCAACTTCAGTCGTCCACGCTGCTCGTCCGAAGCACCCAACTCTCGGGCGTCGGCGTGTTCCTCCTGGCGGGAGCATTGCTGGTTCTCGGCGTGTGGTGGTTCCGGTCCGCCCGCAACGGAAGGCCGAATCCGTCCGACGACTACGCTGCGCCCGACCCCGGGGAGGACCCATGACCGTCAAGATCATCACCGACAGTGCCTGCGATCTCACCGACGACGAAGTCGCGTCGTACGGCATCGAGATCGTGCCCCTGAGCATCCGCTTCGGCGATGAGGAGTTGATCGACCGCGAGCAACTCGGCATCACCGAGTTCTACGACCGCATGGCGACCAGCGAACACCTCCCACAGACCGCCGCTCCATCGCCCGGACAGTTCGACCAGGCGTTCCGCCGTGCCCTAGACGGTGGAGCGGACCAGGTGGTGTGCATA